>NC_020504.1:7659509-7960694 GCF_000349325.1 Streptomyces davaonensis JCM 4913 | reverse complement strand
CCCCGACGACCGCGCCGAAGGAGCCCAGCGGCTCCTCCCCCGTGTTCTCGGCGGCGAGGTGGGCCAGCATGGTCGCACCCACGTTCCGCCCGTCGGCCCGCACCGCGTGCTGGACCTCGCCGCCCTCCGGGTTGGAGGTCAGCGCCAGCACGAAGAGCCCGGTGCCGCTCTCCCGCGCCAGCGCCACCGCGGGCGACAGCGAGCCGTAGCCGAGGTACGGCGAGACGGTCAGCGCGTCCGAGAACAGCGGGGAGTCCTTGCGCAGGAAGGCCTCGGCGTACGCGGCCATGGTCGAGCCGATGTCGCCGCGCTTGGCGTCCATCACGACCAGCGCCCCGGCCGCGCGGGCCTCCTCGACCGACTTCTCCAGCACGGCGACCCCGCGCGACCCGAAGCGCTCGAAGAACGCGCTCTGCGGCTTCAGCACGGCGACCCGGTCCGCCATCGCCTCGACGACCGTGCGGCTGAACCGCTCCAGACCGGCGATGTCGTCGTTCAGGCCCCATTCCGCGAGCAGGGAGGCGTGCGGGTCGATGCCGACGCACAGCGGGCCGCGCTCGTCCATGGCACGGCGCAGCCGTGCGCCGAAGGGTTCCAGAGTCATGCGGCCTTCCTTACGTCGGCGCCGACCGCGTCGGCGAGGGTGGCGTACGGGCTGGTGCGCAGGCGCGCGGCGAGCCCCTTGTGCACGGCGCGGCCCCAGAAGGGCCCCTGGTAGATGAAGGCGCTGTACCCCTGGACCAGCGTGGCGCCGGCCAGGATGCGCTGCCAGGCGTCCTCGGCGTTCTCGATGCCGCCCACGCCGACGAGGGTGATGCGGTCGCCCACGCGCGCGTAGAGGCGCCGCAGCACCTCCAGGGAGCGTTCCTTCAGCGGGGCGCCGGACAGTCCGCCGGTCTCCTGGACCAGGGCGGGCGCGGACGTCAGGCCGAGACCCTCGCGCGCGATGGTGGTGTTGGTGGCGATGATGCCGTCCAGGCCCAGCTCGACGGCGAGGTCGGCCACGGCGTCGATGTCCTCGTCGGCGAGGTCCGGCGCGATCTTCACCAGGAGCGGGACGCGGCGCGTGGTGACGGTACGGTCGGCGGCCTCGCGTACGGCGCTCAGCAGCGGGCGCAGCGCCTCGGTGGCCTGGAGGTTGCGCAGCCCCGGCGTGTTCGGCGAGGACACGTTCACGACCAGGTAGTCGGCATACGGCGCCAGCCGCTCGGTCGACTTCACGTAGTCCCCGGTCGCCTCGGCCTCGGGCACCACCTTGGTCTTGCCGATGTTGACGCCGAGAACGGTCCGGAAGACGGGCGTACGGGAGGCCAGACGGGCGGCGACGGCCAGCGAGCCCTCGTTGTTGAAGCCCATGCGGTTGATGAGCGCCCGGTCCGCCACCAGGCGGAACAGCCGCTTCTTGGGGTTGCCGGGCTGGGCCTCCCCGGTGACGGTGCCGATCTCGACGTGGTCGAATCCGAGCATCGACATGCCGTCGATCGCGACCGCGTTCTTGTCGAATCCCGCGGCCAGCCCGAACGGCCCGTGCATGCGCAGCCCGAAGGCCTCGGTGCGCAGTTCCTTGTAGCGGGGCGCGAGCACGGCGGCGATGAAGGTGCGCAGCACGGGGACGCTCGCCGCGAGCCGGATCCAGCGGAAGGCGAGGTGGTGCGCCTGCTCGGGGTCCATCCGCTTGAAGACGAGGTTGAAGAAGATCTTGTACATGGTCCTCACCGAGAAGTGGTGTCCTCAGCAAGAGGGGGACACCGTTTCCGGTGTCCCCCTCAGGGCTGCTAGTCGCGGGCCGCGGTCAGGTGTTCGGCGTGTTCCTGGAGTGAACGCACGCCCACGTCGCCGTGGTTGAGGGCGTCGATGCCCTGGACCGCGGCGGCCAGCGCCTGCACGGTCGTCAGGCACGGCACGGACCGCGCCACGGCCGCCGTACGGATCTCGTAGCCGTCGAGGCGGCCGCCGGTGCCGTAGGGGGTGTTGACGATGAGGTTGACCTCGCCGTCGTGGATGAGCTGGACGATGGTCTTCTCGCCGTTCGGGCCGGGGCCCTCGGACTGCTTGCGCACGACGGTGGCGTTGATGCCGTTGCGCTTGAGGACCTCGGCGGTGCCGGAGGTGGCCATCAGCTCGAAGCCGTGGGCGACCAGTTCACGCGCCGGGAAGATCATCGAGCGCTTGTCGCGGTTGGCGACCGAGATGAAGGCGCGGCCCTTGGTGGGCAGCGGGCCGTAGGCGCCCGCCTGGGACTTGGCGTACGCCGTGCCGAAGACGGAGTCGATGCCCATGACCTCACCGGTGGAGCGCATCTCCGGGCCGAGGACGGTGTCGACGCCGCGGCCGTGGATGTCGCGGAAGCGCGACCACGGCATCACGGCTTCCTTGACGGAGATCGGCGCGTCCAGCGGCAGCTCGCCGCCGTCGCCGTTCGCCGGGAGCAGGCCCTCGGCGCGCAGCTCGGCGATGCTCGCGCCCAGCGAGATCCGGGCGGCGGCCTTCGCCAGCGGCACCGCGGTCGCCTTGGAGGTGAAGGGGACCGTACGGGACGCGCGCGGGTTGGCCTCCAGGACGTAGAGGATGTCACCGGCCATCGCGAACTGGATGTTGATCAGGCCGCGGACGCCGACGCCGCGCGCGATGGCCTCCGTGGACGCCCTGAGCCGCTTGATGTCGAAGCCGCCGAGGGTGATCGGGGGCAGCGCGCACGCCGAGTCGCCGGAGTGGATGCCGGCCTCCTCGATGTGCTCCATCACGCCGCCGAGGTAGAGCTCCTCACCGTCGTAGAGCGCGTCCACGTCGATCTCGATCGCGTCGTCCAGGAAGCGGTCGACGAGGACCGGCCGGTTGGGGCTGATCTCGGTGGACTCGGCGATGTAGGAGGCGAGGCGGGCCTCGTCGTAGACGATCTCCATGCCGCGCCCGCCGAGGACGTACGACGGCCGGACGAGGACCGGGTAGCCGATCTCGTCGGCGATGGCCTTGGCCTCGGCGAAGGTGGTCGCGGTGCCGTGCTTGGGGGCCGGGAGGCCGGCCTCCTTCAGGACGCGGCCGAAGGCGCCGCGGTCCTCGGCGGCGTGGATGGCCTCCGGGGAGGTGCCGACGATCGGCACGCCGTTGTCCTTCAGCGCCTGCGCCAGGCCCAGCGGGGTCTGGCCGCCGAGCTGGACGACCACGCCCGCGATCGGGCCCGCGAGGGACTCCGCGTGGACGATCTCCAGCACGTCCTCGAGGGTCAGCGGCTCGAAGTACAGCCGGTCCGAGGTGTCGTAGTCGGTGGAGACGGTCTCCGGGTTGCAGTTGACCATCACGGTCTCGAACCCGGCGTCGCTCAGCGCGAAGGAGGCGTGCACGCAGGAGTAGTCGAACTCGATGCCCTGGCCGATGCGGTTCGGGCCCGAGCCGAGGATGATCACCGCGGGCTTCTCACGCGGGGCGACCTCGGTCTCCTCGTCGTAGGACGAGTAGAAGTACGGCGTGTTCGCGGCGAACTCGGCGGCGCAGGTGTCGACCGTCTTGTAGACCGGGCGGATGCCGAGCGCGTGCCGGACCTCGCGGACGACGTCCTCGCGCAGGCCGCGGATCTCGCCGATCTGCTGGTCGGAGAAGCCGTGCCGCTTGGCCTCGGCGAGCAGTTCGGGGGTGAGCTCGCGCGCCTCGGCGAGTTCGTCGGCGGTCTCCTTGATCAGGAAGAGCTGGTCGACGAACCAGGGGTCGATCTTCGTGTACTCGAAGATCTCCTCGGGCGTGGCGCCCGCGCGGATGGCCTGCATGACGGTGTTGATCCGGCCGTCGGTGGGCCGTACGGCCTCGGCGAGCAGCGCGGCCTTGTCGCCGGGCTCGCCGACGAAGGTGAACTGGCTGCCCTTCTTCTCCAGCGAGCGCAGCGCCTTCTGGAAGGCCTCGGTGAAGTTGCGGCCGATGGCCATGGCCTCGCCGACCGACTTCATGGTGGTGGTCAGCGTGGAGTCGGCCTGCGGGAACTTCTCGAAGGCGAACCGCGGGGCCTTGACGACCACGTAGTCGAGCGTGGGCTCGAAGGAGGCCGGGGTCTGCTGCGTGATGTCGTTCGGGATCTCGTCGAGCGTGTAGCCGACGGCCAGCTTGGCGGCGATCTTGGCGATCGGGAAGCCGGTCGCCTTGGAGGCGAGCGCCGAGGACCGGGACACACGCGGGTTCATCTCGATGACGATGACGCGGCCGTCGTCCGGGTTCACCGCGAACTGGATGTTGCAGCCGCCGGTGTCGACGCCGACCTCGCGGATCACGGCGATGCCGATGTCCCGCAGGATCTGGTACTCGCGGTCCGTCAGCGTCATCGCGGGGGCGACGGTGATGGAGTCACCGGTGTGCACGCCCATGGGGTCGAAGTTCTCGATGGAGCAGACGACCACCACGTTGTCGTGCTTGTCGCGCATCAGCTCCAGCTCGTACTCCTTCCAGCCGAGGATGGACTCCTCCAGGAGCACCTCGGTGGTCGGCGAGAGCGTGAGGCCCTGGCCGGCGATGCGGCGCAGCTCCTCCTCGTCGTGCGCGAAGCCGGAGCCGGCGCCGCCCATGGTGAAGGAGGGACGCACGACGACCGGATAGCCGCCGAGCGTCTCGACGCCCTTGAGCACGTCGTCCATGGAGTGGCAGATGACCGAGCGGGCGGACTCGCCGTGCCCGATCTTGGCGCGGACGGCCTCGACGACCTCCTTGAAGAGGTCGCGGTCCTCGCCCTTGTTGATGGCCTCGACGTTGGCGCCGATCAGCTCGACGCCGTACTTCTCCAGCGTGCCCGCCTCGTGCAGCGAGATCGCGGTGTTCAGGGCCGTCTGGCCGCCCAGGGTGGGCAGCAGGGCGTCCGGGCGCTCCTTGGCGATGATCTTCTCGACGAACTCCGGGGTGATCGGCTCGACATAGGTGGCGTCGGCGATCTCCGGGTCGGTCATGATCGTCGCCGGGTTGGAGTTCACGAGGATGACCCGCAGGCCCTCGGCCCGCAGCACCCGGCACGCCTGGGTGCCGGAGTAGTCGAACTCGGCGGCCTGGCCGATGACGATCGGGCCGGAGCCGATGACCAGGACGGACTGGATATCGGTGCGCTTAGGCACGCTGGCCCTCCATCAGGGAAACGAAGCGGTCGAACAGGTAGGCGGCGTCATGCGGGCCCGCTGCCGCTTCGGGGTGGTACTGGACACTGAAGGCCGGGCGGTCGAGGAGCTGAAGGCCCTCCACCACGTTGTCGTTGAGGCAGACGTGGGAGACCTCGGCGCGGCCGTAGGGGGTCTCGGAGACCTGGTCGAGCGGGGCGTCGACGGCGAAGCCGTGGTTGTGCGCGGTGACCTCGACCTTGCCGGTCGTACGGTCCTGCACCGGCTGGTTGATGCCGCGGTGGCCGTACTTCAGCTTGTAGGTGCCGAAGCCGAGGGCGCGGCCGAGGATCTGGTTGCCGAAGCAGATGCCAAAGAGCGGGGTGCCGCGCTCCAGGACCGCCTGCATCACCGAGACCGGGTGGTCCGCGGTGGCCGGGTCGCCGGGGCCGTTGGAGAAGAACACGCCGTCCGGGTTCACGGCGTACACGTCCTCGGCGGTCGCCGTGGCCGGCAGCACATGGACCTCGATGCCGCGCTCGGCCATCCGGTGCGGGGTCATGCCCTTGATGCCGAGGTCGACGGCGGCGACGGTGAACTTCTTCTCGCCGATCGCGGGGACGACGTACGCCTCCTTGGTGGCGACCTCGGCGGAGAGGTCGGCGCCCTTCATCTCGGGGGCCTGGCGGACCTCGGCGAGCATGACGCCCTCGTCGGGCAGGGCGTTGCCGGAGAAGATGCCGACGCGCATGGCGCCGCGCTCACGCAGATGGCGGGTCAGCGCGCGCGTGTCGATGTTGGAGATCCCGACGACGCCCTGGTGGCGCAGCTCGTCGTCCAGCGAGCGCTTGGCGCGCCAGTTGGACGGCACGCGCGCGGGGTCGCGCACGACGTATCCGGCGACCCAGATCCGCTTGCTCTCCGGGTCCTCGTCGTTGACGCCGGTGTTGCCGACGTGCGGGGCGGTCATCACGACGACCTGGCGGTGGTACGACGGATCGGTGAGCGTCTCCTGGTAGCCGGTCATGCCGGTGGAGAACACGGCCTCGCCGAAGGTCACCCCCACGGCCCCGTAGGCACGGCCGCGGAAGATCCGGCCGTCCTCCAGGACGAGGACGGCGGGAACCTTGGTGGCTCCCCTTGTGGAGGTCGTCATCGTGCGCCTTCCGTGTTGTTGATCATCTGGTTCAGGGTGTCGACCCAGGTGCCGTGCTCGGCGGCCGTGTCCGAGCGGAAGCCGGAGTCGATCAGGCGGTCGCCGTGCGCCCAGGTCACGACGAGCAGGCCGCCCTCGGTGAGCACCTTGCCGGCGATGCCCTTGTCGAGCCGGGCCTCACGCAGCTGCCCGGCCGGGACGAAGAAGTCGGTCGCCCCGGGGCGTACGACGACCAGGCCCGCGTCGGTCAGCGTGAGCTCGACCCGGCTGCGGGCGCCGAGGCCGTGCGCCACGATCCGGTCGAGCCACTGCCCGGCGGTGGTGGAGCCGTGGTAGCGGCCACTCATCGTCAGTGTGGCCTCGCCCGGCTCGGACGGCGCGCTGGGCAGCTCGGGCAGGTCGCCCTGGAGCGTGCCGCGCCATTTCCAGCCCTCGCGCATCAGCCAGTAGACGAGCGCGACGAAGAGCACGAGTCCGACGAGCCAGCCGATCCGGGCGGCCCAGTCGGTCACCTCGGCCGACTTCTGGTCTGCGGCAATGGTCAAAAGGGGTGTCACGTGAGCTTCCCGTCGACGAGCGTGGCCTTGCCCCGGAGCCACGTGTGCGTCACACGGCCCGGCAGCTCACGCCCCTCGTAGGGAGTGTTGCGGCTGCGCGAGGCGAAGCCCGCAGGGTCCACGGACCCACGGTATGCCGTATCGACGAGCGTGAGGTTGGCGGGCTCACCAGCCGAGACGGGACGGCCGTGGCCCCTGGCCTGCCCGATCTCGGCGGGCTTGAAGGACATGCGCGCGGCGACTCCGGCCCAGTCGAGGAGCCCGGTGTCGACCATGGTCTCCTGCACCACTGACAGCGCGGTCTCCAGGCCGACCATGCCCATGGCGGCCGCGGCCCACTCGCAGTCCTTGTCCTCGTGCGGGTGCGGGGCGTGGTCGGTGGCGACGATGTCGATCGTGCCGTCGGCGAGCGCCTCGCGCAGCGCCAGCACATCACGCTCGGTGCGCAGCGGCGGGTTGACCTTGTAGACCGGGTTGTACGTCCGGACCAGCTCGTCGGTGAGGAGGAGGTGGTGCGGGGTGACCTCGGCGGTGACGTCGATGCCGCGGGACTTGGCCCAGCGCACGATCTCGACCGAGCCGGCGGTCGAGAGGTGGCAGATGTGGACGCGGGAGCCGACGTGCTCGGCGAGCAGGACGTCCCGGGCGATGATCGATTCCTCGGCCACCGCGGGCCAGCCGCCGAGACCCAGTTCGGCGGAGACGATGCCCTCGTTCATCTGGGCGCCCTCGGTCAGCCGCGGCTCCTGCGCGTGCTGGGCGACGACCCCGCCGAAGGCCTTCACGTACTCCAGGGCCCGGCGCATGATCACTGCGTCGTCGACGCACTTGCCGTCGTCGGAGAAGACGGTGACCCCGGCGGCCGACTCGTGCATGGCGCCCAGCTCGGCGAGCTTCCTGCCCTCCAGGCCGACGGTGACGGCGCCGATGGGCTGGACGTCGCAGTAGCCGTGCTCCTGGCCGAGCCGATAGACCTGCTCGACCACACCGGCGGTGTCGGCGACGGGGAAGGTGTTGGCCATGGCGAACACGGCGGTGTAGCCGCCGCTCGCCGCCGCGCGCGTGCCGGTCAGCACGGTCTCGGAGTCCTCGCGGCCGGGCTCGCGCAGATGGGTGTGCAGATCGACCAGGCCCGGCAGGAGCACCTTGCCCTCGGCCTCGACGACCTCGGCGCCCTCGGCGGACAGCCCGGTGCCGACGGCCTCGATGACGGAGCCGTCGATCAGCACGTCCTGCGCCTCGCCGCCGAGCACCTTCGCACCACGGATCAGGATCTTGCTCATGGTCTTACTTCTCCTCGATGCGGGTGTGGGTGACGGCGGGCTGGTTGCCGCCCAGCAGCAGGTACAGAACGGCCATCCGGATGGAGACTCCGTTTGCGACCTGCTCGACGACGGTGCAGCGCTCGGAGTCGGCGACCTCGGCGGTGATCTCCATGCCGCGGACCATCGGGCCGGGGTGCATCACGATGGCGTGCTCGGGCATCTTCGCCATGCGCTCGCCGTCCAGGCCGTAGCGCCGTGAGTACTCGCGCTCGGTCGGGAAGAACGCGGCGTTCATCCGCTCGCGCTGGACGCGGAGCATCATCACGGCGTCGGACTTGGGCAGCACCGCGTCGAGGTCGTACGACACCTCGCACGGCCAGGTGTCGACGCCGACCGGGACCAGGGTGGGAGGGGCGACGAGGGTGACCTCGGCGCCGAGGGTGTGCAGCAGGTCGACGTTGGAGCGGGCGACCCGGCTGTGCAGGACGTCGCCGACGAGCGTGATCCGCTTGCCCGCGAGGTCCCGGCCGATCCCCGCGTCCCGGCCGACGAGCCGGCGGCGCATGGTGAAGGCGTCCAGCAGGGCCTGGGTCGGGTGCTGGTGGGTGCCGTCACCGGCGTTGATGACGACGGCGTCGATCCAGCCGGAGTTGGCGAGCCGGTACGGCGCTCCGGAGGCGCCGTGCCGGATGACGACGGCGTCGACGCCCATGGCCTCCAGGGTCTGGGCGGTGTCCTTGAGGGACTCGCCCTTGGAGACGCTGGATCCCTTGGCGGTGAAGTTGATGACGTCCGCGGACAGCCGCTTCTCGGCGGCCTCGAAGGAGATCCGTGTCCGCGTGGAGTCCTCGAAGAAGAGGTTGACGATGGTGCGGCCGCGCAGGGTCGGCAGCTTCTTGATGGGCCGGTCGGCCACCCGGGCCATCTCCTCGGCGGTGTCGAGGATCTGGACGGCGTCGTCGCGGGTGAGATCGGCGGCCGAGATGAGATGACGCTGCATCTGTCAGGCTCCGTAAGGCAGTTCAGAAGGGGAGATTCCGGGCAAGCGCGGACATGCCGAGAGTCGGCGTGTCCCGTCGGCTCGCTACTGGGTCGGCTTCACACCGAGCAGCACGGTGTCGCGACCGTCCTCCTCGGCGAGCAGGACCTTGACCGTCTCTCGCAACGACGTGGGGAGGTTCTTGCCGACATAGTCGGCGCGAATGGGCAGTTCGCGGTGGCCGCGGTCGACGAGCACGGCGAGCTGCACCGCGCGCGGGCGGCCGATGTCGTTCAGCGCGTCGAGGGCGGCGCGGATGGTGCGGCCGGAGAAGAGCACGTCGTCGACGAGGACGACGAGGCGGCCGTCGATGCCGTCACCGGGGATCTCCGTGCGCGCGAGGGCCCGCGGCGGGTGCATGCGCAGGTCGTCGCGGTACATGGTGATGTCGAGGGAGCCGACCGGGATCTTGCGCCCGGTGATCTCCTCCAGCTTGACGGCGAGCCGCCGACCGAGGAAGACGCCCCGGGTCGGAATGCCGAGGAGCACCACGTCGTCGGCGCCCTTGGCGCGCTCGACGATCTCGTGGGCGATGCGGGTCAAGACCCGCGCGATGTCGGGGCCTTCGAGAACGGGCCGCGCATCGGACGCTTGAGTGTCCATACGAAAAGGACCTCCTTCTCCGCCTCACGGGACGGACCTTAAAGGACGTCGGGTTTACGTCATCCACCGTAGCAGGCCGGAAAACGGACCCGGATCACCCCCTTGGCCCAGTCGGCCGCCGCTACCACGGAAGAGTCGGTGTGGACCATTCGGCTTGACGCATGAGAGTCACGCTGCGTAACCTCACAGTGAGTTACCAGCCGCGCGGCAGGAAGACGGCCGGCCGCGTCGACACAGTGTCCGGGGAGCTATATGTCCAGCGAATACGCCAAACAGCTCGGGGCCAAGCTCCGGGCCATCCGCACCCAGCAGGGCCTTTCCCTCCACGGTGTCGAGGAGAAGTCCCAGGGACGCTGGAAGGCCGTGGTGGTCGGGTCCTACGAGCGCGGCGACCGCGCCGTGACCGTACAGCGCCTCGCCGAGCTGGCGGATTTCTACGGCGTTCCGGTCCAGGAGCTGCTCCCGGGCACCACGCCGGGCGGCGCCGCCGAGCCGCCGCCGAAGCTGGTCCTGGACCTGGAGCGGCTGGCGCACGTCCCGGCCGAGAAGGCCGGTCCGCTCCAGCGCTACGCCGCGACGATCCAGTCGCAGCGCGGTGACTACAACGGCAAGGTGCTCTCGATCCGCCAGGACGACCTGCGCACACTCGCCGTCATCTACGACCAGTCCCCCTCGGTCCTCACCGAGCAGCTGATCAGCTGGGGCGTGCTGGACGCCGACGCCCGTCGCGCGGTGTCCCACGAGGAAGCCTGACCCTTCTGCCGACTGAGCAGAAACGTGCCGCCGGGGTGGCCGGAACTTGACGGTTCCGACCACCCCGGCGGCGTTCTCGGTCAGGAGTCCAAGACATGCCGGAGGGCCCACAGCAGCTCGCTGTGGGCCCTCCGGCGTGTGCGTGTCCCGCTACGCCTCGTCTCGGCGCAGCGAGGGCTTGAGCTCCTTCAGGCGGCCGAGGAGGCCGTTGACGAACGCGGGCGACTCGTCCGTGGAGAACTCCTTGGCCAGCTGCACCATCTCGTCCAGCACGACGGCGTCCGGGGTTCCGTCGACCCAGATCAGCTCGTAGGCGCCGAGCCGCAGGATGTTGCGGTCGACGACCGGCATCCGGTCGAGCGTCCAGCCGACCGCGTACTGCGCGATCAGCTCGTCGATGCGCGCCGCCTTCCCGGCGTAGCCCTCGACCAGCTCCATCGTGTACTCGCTCACCGGCGGCTGCCGGGTGTCGGTCCGGGAGAGCCGGACCCAGTCCGCGAGGACGGTCAGGACGTCGACACCACGCTGGTCGCCCTCGAAGAGGATCTGGAAGGCGCGCTTGCGGGCCGTGTTGCGGGCAGCCACGGTTAGCTGTTCACCCGGCCGAGGTAGTCGCTGGTGCGGGTGTCGACCTTGATCTTCTCGCCGGTGGTGATGAAGAGCGGGACCTGGATCTGGTGGCCGGTCTCCAGCGTGGCGGGCTTGGTGCCACCGGTGGAGCGGTCGCCCTGGACGCCCGGCTCGGTCTCCTGGATGACGAGCTCGACGGCGGCCGGCAGCTCGACGAAGAGCACCTCGCCCTCGTGCTGCGCGACGGTGGCGGTGAAGCCCTCGATCAGGAAGTTGGCGGCGTCGCCGACGGCCTTGCGGTCGACCATGAGCTGGTCGTAGGTCTCCATGTCCATGAAGACGAAGTACTCGCCGTCCATGTAGGAGAACTGCATGTCGCGCTTGTCGACGGTGGCCGTCTCGACCTTCACGCCGGCGTTGAAGGTCTTGTCGACGACCTTCCCGGACAGCACGTTCTTGAGCTTGGTGCGCACGAAGGCCGGGCCCTTGCCGGGCTTGACGTGCTGGAACTCGACGACGGACCAGAGCTGGCCGCCTTCGAGCTTGAGCACCATGCCGTTCTTGAGGTCGTTCGTGGAAGCCACGGTTGCGGAATCTCCTGGACTGACGTGGACGACCCCGGCGCACGCTCCTGTTTAAAGGGCGAGCAGCTCCTTGGTCGTGATGGTGAGTAGCTCGGGTCCGCCGTCCGCCTCGGGGCGGACGACGAGCGTGTCATCGATCCGGACGCCGCCCCGGCCCGGGAGGTGGACCCCCGGTTCGACGGTGACCGGCACGCAAGCGTCCAGTTTACCCATGGCCGCGGGGGCCAACTGCGGGTCCTCGTCGATTTCGAGTCCGACGCCATGACCGGTGAGCGGTAGCAGGCCCTCCGCATGGCCGGCGGAGTCCAGCACCTGGCGTGCCGCGCGGTCCACGTCGCGGTAGGCGGCGCCGGGTGCGAGGGACTCCCGGCCGGCGCGCTGAGCGGCGAAGACGAGGTCGTACAGCTCGATCTGCCAGTCCGCGGGCGAGGTGCCGATGACGAAGGTACGGCCGATCTCGCAGCGGTAGCCACGGTAGGTGGCGCCCAGGCAGACGGAGAGGAAGTCGCCCTCCTCCACCCGCCGGTCGGTGGGCCGGTGGGCGCGCCGTCCGGAGTTCGGTCCGGTGGCGACGGAGGTCGGGAAGGCGGGTCCGTCGGCGCCGTGGTCGACCAGCCGGCGCTCGAGCTCCAGCGCGAGATGCCGTTCGGTGCGGCCGACGAGGATGGACTCCAGGAGTTCGCCCAGGGCCTGGTCGGCGATCTCGGCGCCGATGCGCAGGCAGGAGATCTCCTCCTCGTCCTTCACCACCCTCAGCTGCTCGACGGCCCCGCCCAGCTCTGTGAGGCGCAGCCGGGGCGCGACGGAGCCGATGGCCCGGTACCGGGCGACGGTGAGGTGATGTTCCTCCACGGCCAGGGATTCGGCGCGCTGTCCTCCGGCGAGGTCGGCGGCGGCCACCGCTGCGTCGCCTTCGGCGCGGGGGAGGTTGTGCACGCGCAGTGCCTCGTCCGGGCGGCCCTCGGCGGGGCGGTCGTCGGGCGGGCCGGTGCACACCAGGACGTCCTCGGTTCGGCCGATCAGCAGGACGGCGTCCTTGGGGGCCGCGCCTGCCAGGTAGCGGACGTTGGCGGGGCGCGTGATCAGAGCGGAGTGGCTGCCGCCGGCTTGGCAGCGGTCCTTGAGCCTTGCTCTTCGGGTGGCGTACACCTCTGACATGTGTCGAGCGTAGGAGCTTTGTGGGTGCGGCGCGTTTTGGGAGGGCCGAGTGGGTTGATCGACGGGTGCGGGCCGGTGGGGGCTGGTCGCGCAGTTCCCCGCGCCCCTTGGGTGGCTACCAGCTCGGCGGACTCGCTATGGAACGTGCCAGGACGTCGTCCAGGACCTGTGCCGTCTGTGGGACGTCCAGTTGGGAGTTGTCGATGATCGGCAGCCCCGAGCCGTACCAGCCCGCCATGCGGCCGTGGATGCGGGCGACCTCCTCGTCGGTGAGGCGGCGGTTGCCCGAGCGTTCCGCGTTGCGTTCCAGGACGATTTCGAGGCCCGGGAGGAGGACCACCGGGAGGAGGCCGGGGCCTACGTGGCGTTTCCAGCCGCCGAGGCCCACTACCGGGCGGTCGGGGAAGACGGCGTCGTCGAGGATGCAGGAGATGCCGTTGGCGAGGAAGTTGCGGGCGGCGAAGCCGCAGGTGCGGCGGGCCAGGCGGTACTGCGCCTCGGAGTGGTCGTTCCAGCCGGTCTGGGGGTCGGCGAAGCCGGAGCGGACCCATTCGCGGACGTCGTCGAGGCTGATGTGGGCCGTGGGCACCCGGCGGTGGTCGGCCCAGTACTTGGCGACGCTGGTCTTTCCGGCGCCGGCCGGGCCGATGAGCAGCACCGCGAGGGTGGTGGTGGCCGGGTCGGGCGCGGCCGGGGTGGTCGGCATGGCGACCGGGCCGCCGGGCGGCAGCGGCACATGGCCGGTGGTGTCCGGGGCGTGGTGCGGCGTGACCTGGTGGGGGGCGGGTGGCACGGAGCCCGGAGGCGGTGCGGTGAATCCCGGGGGCGGCGGGGGCACCGGGGCGGCACCCTGGTGCGGGCCCTGGTGTTGTGCGGCCGGGGACCAGCCGACGGCCGGTCCGTGCCCCGGCTGGTGGGGCGGCAGCGGAGAACCCACTGCGTGCTGCATCCGGTGCCACTCCATCTCGTACGGGCCAGGGGCGCTGGCAGCGAGGCCCGGCCCCGCTCCCTACCGAACGGTACCGCCCCCGGCCGCCGTTTGGTGAACGGCCGGAGGCGGTCGGAAGTGCCCATTCCCACAGGAAAATCGGGCGTACGACGCCCTGGCGGACTTACTGGCCCACTTCTCCGTACGCGGCCAGCAGCACCGCCGGATCCGGTCCCTCCATGACGGTCGGCTTGGCCAGACCGTCCAGGACGATGAAGCGGAGCAGATCGCCGCGGGACTTCTTGTCGACCTTCATGGTCTCCAGCAGCTTGGGCCACTGGTCGTAGCGGTAGTGCAGCGGAAGACCGACGGCTTCGAGGATCGTGCGGTGCCGGTCGGCCGTCGCGTCGTCCAGCCGTCCGGCCAGGCGCCCCAGTTCGGCGGCGAAGTGCATGCCGACGGCCACCGCGGCGCCGTGGCGCCACTTGTAGCGCTCGTTCTTCTCGATGGCGTGGCCGAGGGTGTGGCCGTAGTTGAGGATCTCGCGCAGGCCCGCCTCCTTCAGGTCCGAGGAGACGACCTCGGCCTTGACGCGGATGGAGCGCTCGATCAGCTCGGCGGTGTGCGGGCCTTGCGGCGTGCGGGCGGCCTCGGGGTCGGACTCGATGAGGTCGAGGATCGCCGGGTCGGCGATGAAGCCGGCCTTGATGACCTCGGCGAGCCCGGAGACGTAGTCGTTGACCGCCAGGGAGTCCAGCGCGGCCAGGTCGCACAGGACGCCGGCGGGCGGGTGGAAGGCGCCGACGAGGTTCTTGCCCTCGGCGGTGTTGATGCCGGTCTTGCCGCCGACGGCCGCGTCCACCATGGCGAGGACCGTGGTGGGGATCGCGATCCAGCGCACCCCGCGCAGCCAGGTGGCCGCCACGAAACCGGCGAGGTCGGTGGTGGCTCCGCCGCCGACGCCGACCACGACGTCGGTGCGGGTGAAGCCGGACTGGCCGAGCGCCTTCCAGCAGTAGGCGGCGACCTCGGCGGTCTTGGCCTCCTCCGCGTTCGGTACCTGGATGGCGACGGCCTCGTAGCCCTGCCCGGCGAGGTCGGCGCGCAGCGCGTCGCCGGTGTCCGCGAGCGCCTCGGGGTGGATCACGGCGACGCGCTTGGCCTTGTCGCCGATCAACCCGCCCAGTTCGCCCAGGAGCTGACGGCCCACCAGGACCTCGTACGGCTCACTGCCCGCCGTGCCGCCGACCTGGATCCTCGTCACTGCCTCACTCATGCGTCCTTCAACTCCAGTGCGTCCAGGGCGGCTTGGGTTACCTCTTCGGGCGTACGGCCATCGGTGGCGACCACGGCCGTGGCGATCTGCTCGTACAGGTGCCGCCTGGCCTCCATCAGCTCGCGCCACTGCTTGCGCGGGTTGACCGCGAGCAGCGGGCGGGCGGCGTTCAGGCCGGTGCGCTTGACCGCCTCCTCGACGTCCATCGAGAGGTAGACGACCCGGAGCCCGGCGAGGGACGCACGGGTGTCCTCGTCGAGGATCGCGCCGCCGCCCAGGGCGAGGATGCCGTCGTGCTCGGCAAGGGCCCGGCGCACCGCCTGCTTCTCCATCGCGCGGAAGGCGGCCTCGCCCTCGTCGACGAAGATCTCGGCGATCGACCGGCCCTGCTCGGCGACGATGTCGTCGTCGGTGTCCCGGTAGCCGACCCCGAGCCGCTCGGCCAGCAGCTGCCCGACGGTGGACTTGCCCACTCCCATCGGGCCGACCAGGACGACCACCGGCGCAGCGCTCATCGGATGGCCAGGTTGTCGAGGTACGACTGCACGTTGCGGCGGGTCTCGGGGACGCTGTCGCCGCCGAACTTCTCCGCCACCGCGTCCGCGAGGACGAGGGCCACCATGGCCTCGGCGACGATGCCTGCGGCCGGGACCGCGGAGACGTCGGAGCGCTGGTGGTGGGCCTGTGCGGCCTCGCCGGTGGTGACGTCCACGGTCTGGAGAGCGCGCGGCACGGTCGCGATCGGCTTCATCGCGGCGCGGACCCGCAGCAGCTCACCGGTGGTCAGACCGCCCTCGGTACCGCCGGAGCGGCCGGAGACCCGCTTGATGCCCTCGGGCGTGTTGACGATCTCGTCGTGCGCCTTGGAGCCGGGCACCCGCGCCAGCTCGAAGCCGTCGCCGAGCTCGACGCCCTTGATCGCCTGGATGCCCATGAGGGCTCCGGCGAGCCGGGCGTCCAGCTTCCGGTCCCAGTGCACGTGCGAGCCGAGGCCCACGGGCACGCCGTAGGCCAGGATCTCCACCACGCCGCCGAGGGTGTCGCCGTCCTTGTGGGCCTGGTCGACCTCCGCGACCATCGCCTTCGAGGTGTCGGCGTCGAGGCAGCGCAGCGGGTCGGCGTCGAGCTTGTCGACGTCGGCAGGGGTCGGGTAGACGCCCTGCGGGGCCTTGACGGAGCAGAGCTCGACGACATGGCTGACGATCTCGATGCCGGCCGTCTCCTTGATGTACGACCGCGCCACCGCGCCGAGCGCGACGCGGGCCGCCGTCTCACGCGCCGAGGCGCGCTCCAGGATCGGCCGGGCCTCGTCGAAGCCGTACTTCTGCATGCCCGCGAGATCCGCGTGGCCGGGGCGCGGCCGGGTCAGCGGGGCGTTGCGGGCGAGTCCGGCGAGGATCTCCGGGTCGATGGGGTCGGCCGACATGACCTGCTCCCACTTCGGCCACTCGGTGTTCCCGACCATGATGGCCACCGGGGAGCCGAGGGTGAGGCCGTGCCGGACGCCGCCGAGGAAGGTGACCTCGTCGCGCTCGAACTTCATCCGCGCACCGCGGCCATAGCCGAGCCGGCGCCGGGCCAGGTGGTCCGCCACCATCTCCGTGGTGATCGGCACGCCGGCCGGGAGGCCCTCCAGCGTCGCCACGAGTGCGGGGCCGTGGGACTCCCCCGCGGTCAGCCAGCGCAACCTGCTCAACGATGCTCCTCAGTGCTCGCGCCCTGGTACTGCCCTCCGTACGCGTGTCCTCGCGTACGGCTACGGCTTGACCAGGTGCGCGGCCCCGGCCCGCCACAACCGATCCTCCCACGTCCCGGATCCGTCCCTGGCCGCCGGTCCATCAGTCGGACGCGAATGTGTCAGCCCGCGACGCGGCTGCGCCATCAGGCGGTGCCGTCCTCCGGGCGCCGCTGCGGGGCGTACGCGCCCAGGTAGTCGGCGCCGCTGCCCTGGTCGTACTGCGCTGCCGCGGGGACCGGCTGGGCCTGGGCCTGGCGCAGGGCACGGCGGTGGGCGACCTTGTTGCGCAGTTTGACGATCCAGGTCGCGAGCACGGCCAGGATGATCAGCACGAGCACGGTGTTCTGGGCCCAGTCGGGCAGGAACCACAGCATGCTCTCGAAGATCTGGCTCTTCGCGGACGCCAGCGGCTGGACAGTGGACATCGTTCGTCGTTCCCCTCCTGGCCCCGCCCCCTGCGGAACCGGAGTGGATCTTAGCGGGCGTCGAGCGCGTGTTCGCCCGCTTTCCGCATGGCGTCCAACGGGGCCGGAGCCCGTCCGGTCATCTGCTCGACCTGGAGCACCGCCTGATGCACCAACAGGTCGAGGCCACTGACCACAGCGCCGCCGTACGCGGACCAGCGCGCGGCGAGCGTCGTCGGCCACGGTTCGTACAGCACATCGAAGAGCGTGGCGGGCCGCTCCGGAACGGCGGCGGCGAGCTCGTCCGTCGTACCGGCCGGAGTGGTGGCGATGACCAGGGGCGCGCGGAGCGCCTCGGCGGCGTCGGACCAGTCCGCCGTACGCACCTCGATGTCGAGGCGTTCGCCCCACTGGCGCATCTCCGCGGCACGGGCGGCGCTGCGGACGTAGGCCACGACCTCGCCGGTGCAGATCCGGGCGAGGGCGGCCAGGGCGGAGGAGGCGGTGGCACCGGCGCCCAGGATCGCGGCGGAGTCGACCTGTTCGATGCCGCGTTCGCGGAGGGCCGCGACCATGCCGGGGATGTCTGTGTTGTCGCCGAGCCGGCGGCCGGCGTCGGTGAACACGACGGTGTTGACCGCCTCGACCGAGCGGGCCGTCTCGCTGACCTCGTCGAGCAACGGGATGACCGCCCGCTTCAGCGGCATGGTCAGCGACAGCCCGGCCCACTCCGGACCGAGCCCGTCGAAGAAGCCGGGCAGCGCGTCCTCGTCCACGTCGAACCGGTCGTACGTCCAACCGGTCAGCCCCAGCTCCTCGTATGCGGCGCGGTGCAGCACCGGGGAGAGGGAGTGGGCGATGGGCGAGCCGAGCACCGCGGCCCGACGGGCGTCAGTGCCCTGAACTGTCATGGAACCTGTTTCCTCAGTCCTTGCTACCGCGATGCGTTGAACTCGTCGACGAGCTCTTGGTGCTCGGCGAGCGTCTTGGTGAACTTGCTGGTCTTGCCGTCGAGCGAGATGAAGTAGTACCAGCCGTCGTCCGTCGGCTTCAGTGCGCCCTTGAGCGCGTCCTCGCCGGGGTTGTCGATCGGGCCGGGCGGCAGGCCCTTGACGAAGTACGTGTTGTAGGGGTTGTCGTACTGCTTCAGCTCGGCGATCGTCAGGTCGATCTTGCTCTGGTTCTTCACGTAGTTGTACGTGGAATCGAACTCCAGGGCGCCGTACGTCTGCGGGTTGCCCGGCTTGAGGCGGTTGTAGATGACCTCGGCCATCTTGCGGAAGTCCTCGTGGCTGGTGCCCTCGGCCTGGACGAGGCTCGCCACGGTGAGGAGCTGCCAGGGGTCGTCGAGGCCGACGCTCTCGGCCTTCTTCTCCAGGCCCATCTCCTCGTAGGTCTCGGCGGCCCGGGTGACCATCTGCTTGAGGACGGCCTCGGGCTTCTGCCCCTTGGTCACCGGATAGCTGGACGGGTAGAGGAAGCCCTCCAGCGGATCCTTGACGTTCTCGTGGTTCTTCGCCCAGTCGGGCAGGCCGAGGCTCTTCGCCTTCTCCTTGGCGACCTTCGCCGTGGTGCCCTTGTCGAGTTCGAGGCGTGAGTCGATCAGCTCGTAGACCGCGACGTTGCGCGTGCCCTCGGGGATGATCAGGTTGTTCTGGCTCTCCGGGCTGAGCATCAGATCGACCGCGCTGTCGGCGGACATCTCCTTCTCCAGGGTGTAGACCCCCGCCTGGATGGTGTTGCCCTTGGGGTTCTGCTGCTGGGCGGAGACGAACGCGTCGACGCTCTTGACGACGCCCTTGGCCTTGAGTTCCTGACCGATGGCATAACCACCGGCACCCTTGGGGATCTCTACGGTGACCTGCTCGCCATTGCCGCTGCCCGTGTAGTCCGGCGCGTCGCCGAAACGATCCTGGTAAAACTGATACCCGAAATATCCGACACCTGCGACGCCGCCGCCGAACACCAGCAGCACCACCAGACAGGCGCATCCGCTGCGGCGTTTCTTGGGCTTGCCACCCCGGCCCCGCCGGTCGCCCCGGCCCCCCGACCCGTCGTCGAGGTCGTCGTCATCGTCGTCGCGGCCCGAGAAGAAGGCGTGTTCGCCTTGGTCGGGACCCGGGTCCCAGTCGGTGCGCGGCTCCGGCTCGGCCCGTCGTCGGCTCGGCGGCTCCGGTGGCGGGTACGCCTCGGGCGTGCCGTAGTAGTCCGGCTGCTGCTGCCCGCCGTAGGTGGCGGCCTGCTGGCCGTAAGGATCCTGCGGGTCGTTGTACGGGACCTGCCCGTGCGTGCCGGTGCCCCAGCCGTTGTTGTCGTAGCCCTGCTGCTGGTATCCCTGGCCCGTGTACTGCTGCTGGCCGTACTGCTGGTTCTGCCCGTGGCCCTGCTGGCCGTATGCGGCCTGCTGACCGGTACCCCAGTCGCCGTACTGCTGCTGCGGCTGCTGCGGCTGCTCCGGATAGTGCTGTGGCTGGCCGCCGTAGGGGGACTGCTGACCCTGCTGGGCCTGCTGTCCTCCCCATCCACCGTCCCCGTAGTACGGGTCCTCGGGATGCCACGGTTCGGAGCCTTGGCCCCGGCCATACTCAGTCATCGATCCCCTAGAGCCGCGAGGCGGCGGTCGCGCGGCGTCCTGCCCGGCTTCCGATCCGCCTCTCTTTGTGCGGCAGCTGTTCGAACACCGCCGCATCGCGCGGAACGTTACCGTATCGCGATCAGATGACCACTTCGACGCCCTCGCCGGGTGCTTTACCTGACACCCGTTCGGATTCCAGGGCCTGCTGGAGGATGATCACAGCGGCTGCCTGGTCAATGACCGATCTGCCCTTTTTCGACTTCACCCCGGAAGCACGCAGTCCCTGACTGGCCGTCACCGTGGTCATTCTCTCGTCCACGAGCCGCACCGGCACGGGGGCGATGCCCTTGGCGAGCTCCTGGGCGAAGCCGCGGACCTTGACCGCGGCCGGGCCCTCGCCCCCCTTGAGGGAGCGCGGGAGTCCGACGACGACCTCGATCGGCTCGTACTCCTCGACCAGCTGCTTCAACCGGCGCTGGGCCGCGGGGACATCCCGGCCGGGGACCGTCTCCACCGGGGTGGCGAGGATCCCGTCGGGGTCGCACGAGGCGACCCCGATGCGGGCGTCCCCGACGTCGATGGCGAGCCGACGTCCTCTGCGCATTACTTGGCCGTCTCCCCGACCAGACGCTCCACGGCGTCCACGGCCTCGCCGATGGCGGCCGGGTTCTGGCCGCCGCCCTGGGCGACGTCCGGCTTGCCGCCACCGCCGCCGCCGAGGGTCTTGGCGGCCGTACGGACCAAATCGCCGGCCTTCAGACCGCGCTCGCGGGCGGCCTCGTTGGTGGCGATGACCGTGAGCGGCTTGCCGTTGACGGTGGTGAACAGGGCCACCACGGCGGCCCGGCCGCCCTGGATGCGACCGCGCACGTCGAGCACGAGCTTGCGCAGGTCGTCGGCGGTGGTGCCGTCCGGGACCTGGCCGGTGACCAGGGCGATGCCCCGGACGTCCTTGGCGGACTCGGCGAGACCGGCGGCGGCCTGGAGCACCTTCTCGGCGCGGAACTTCTCGATCTCCTTCTCGGCGTCCTTCAGCTTGCCGAGCATGGCGGAGACCTTCTCCGGGAGCTCCTCCGGGCGGCCCTTGATCAGCTCCTGGAGCTGGGCGACGACCGTGTGCTCACGGGCGAGGAAGTTGTAGGCGTCGACGCCGACGAGGGCCTCGATACGGCGCACACCCGAGCCGATCGAGGACTCGCCGAGCAGCTTGACCAGACCGAGCTGGGCGGTGTTGTGCACATGCGTGCCGCCGCACAGCTCCTTGGAGAAGTCGCCGATGGTCACGACGCGGACGCGCTCGCCGTACTTCTCGCCGAACTCGGCGATGGCGCCCTGCTTCTTGGCCTCGTCGATGCCCATGACGTCGGCGCGGACGTCCAGGTCGCGGGCGAGCACCTCGTTGATCTTCTGCTCGACGTCGGTCATCACGGCCGTGGGCACGGCGGACGGCGAGCCGAAGTCGAAGCGGAAGCGGCCGGGCTGGTTCTCGGAACCGGCCTGGGCGGCCGTCGGGCCGAGGGCGTCGCGCAGCGCCTGGTGGGTGAGGTGGGTGGCCGAGTGGGCGCGGGCGATGGCCTTGCGGCGGAAGTTGTCGATGGAGGCCTGGGCCTTGGCGCCGACGGTCACCTCGCCGACCTGGACGACGCCCTTGTGCACGTAGACGCCCGGGACCGGCTTCTGGCAGTCGCGGATCTCGATGACGGCACCGGAGTCGGCCTTGATGCGGCCGGTGTCGCCGATCTGGCCGCCGCCCTCGGCGTAGAACGGGGTGCGGTCGAGGACGATCTCGACCTCGTCGCCCTCGGTGGCGGCCGGGGAGGAGACGCCGTCGACGAGGATGCCGACGATCGTGGACTCGCCCTCGGTGTCGCTGTAGCCGATGAACTCGGTCTCACCGGCGCTGTCGGCGATCTCCCGGTAGGCGCCCATGTCGGCGTGGCCGGTCTTCTTGGCCTGGGCGTCGGCCTTGGCGCGCTCCCGCTGCTCCTTCATCAGGCGCCGGAAGCCGTCCTCGTCCACGGACAGGCCCTGCTCGGCGGCCATCTCCAGGGTGAGGTCGATCGGGAAGCCCCAGGTGTCGTGGAGCAGGAAGGCCTTGTCGCCGGCGAGGACGGTGCCGCCGGCGGCCTTGGTGTCGCCGACGGCGGTGTCGAGGATGTTGGTGCCGGCCTTCAGCGTCTTGAGGAAGGCGTTCTCCTCGGCGAGGGCGACCTTCTCGATCCGCTCGCGGTCGGTGACCAGCTCCGGGTACTGCTGGCCCATCATCGCGATCACGGTGTCGACCAGGTCGTTCACGACCGGTCCGGTGGCGCCGAGGAGGCGCATGTTGCGGATGGCGCGGCGCATGATGCGGCGCAGGACGTAGCCACGGCCCTCGTTGCCCGGGGTGACGCCGTCGCCGATGAGCATCACGGCGGTGCGCATGTGGTCGGTGACCACGCGCAGGGAGACGTCGGAGCCATGGGCGTCGCCGTAGGCCACGCCGGTCAGCTCGGTGGCCTTCTTGATGACGGCCATGGAGGTGTCGATCTCGTACATGTTCTGCACGCCCTGAAGAATCATGGCGAGCCGCTCAAGACCGAGGCCGGTGTCGATGTTCTTGCTCGGCAGTTCTCCGAGGATCTCGAAGTTGTCCTTGCCGATGCCCTCGCCCCGCTCGTACTGCATGAACACGAGGTTCCAGATCTCCACGTACCGCTCGTCGTTGACGGCGGGGCCGCCCTCGACGCCGAACTCGGGGCCGCGGTCGTAGTTGATCTCGGAGCAGGGGCCGCAGGGTCCGGGAACCCCCATGGACCAGTAGTTGTCCTTCATGCCGAGGCGCTGGATGCGCTCCTTCGGCACTCCGACGACCTCGTGCCAGATGCGCTCGGCCTCGTCGTCGTCCTTGTAGACGGTGATCCAGAGCTTCTCCGGCTCCAGGCCGTAACCACCCTTGTCCTGGGGGCTGGTGAGCAGCTCCCAGGCGTACTTGATGGCGCCTTCCTTGAAGTAGTCGCCGAAGGAGAAGTTGCCGCACATCTGGAAGAACGTGCCGTGCCGGGTGGTCTTGCCGACCTCTTCGATGTCCGGCGTGCGCACGCACTTCTGCACGCTGGTGGCGCGGTCGAAGGGCGGCTTGACCTCGCCCAGGAAGTAGGGCTTGAAGGGCACCATGCCGGCCGGGACGAGGAGCAGAGTCGGGTCGTCCGCGATGAGCGACGCCGAAGGGACGACGGTGTGCCCGCGCTCCTCGAAGAAGCTCAGCCAGCGGCGGCGGATCTCAGCCGACTCCATCAGTGGTCCTCATTCCGGTTGTACGAGTACGTCGTGTTGTCGATGACGTACGTTTTCGGCTTGGTGCGGTTCTCGATCGCGGCGTGGCGCCGCGGCGCGGGGAGTTCGGGGTCCGCGTGGATGCCCAGCGCGTCCTCCAGCTCGGCCTCCCGCTGGGCCATGTTGTCGCGGACGTCGAGCGCGAAGCCCACGGCGCGGTCCTTGAGCCGGTTGCCCGCCTCCAGCGCCTTGTTGGCGGCCTGGGTGGCCAGGTGCTCGGGGGTCAGCTGCTTCAGTTTGCGGTTGACCTTGGTGGTGGCCCACACACCGGCCGCGACGCCCGTGGTGAACCAGAAGCTACGGCGGAACATCGCTGGATCAGCCCTTCTTCCGCTTGCTCCGCCGTGCGGCCGGAACGGTGCGGCCCACGATCACGGTACGCCGGGGTTCTCGCACGGGCACGTCGTCCTTGCGGCCCGCAATGGCCCGGCGCACGCCGTAGCCGAAGGCCGCGACCTTGACCAGGGGGCCGCCGAAGGTGGAGGCCACCGTGGTGGACAGCGCGGAGGCGTTGGAGGTGACCTCCTGGACGTCGGAGGCGATGGCGTCGACCCGGTCGATCTGGGTCTGCGCCGAGCGCACCGCCGAGGAGGCGTCCGCCAGGAGCGGCACTGCCTGCTCGGTCACGTCCGCGACCAGCTTGGTGGTCGCCCTGAGCGTCTGGGCCAGCCTCACCAGTGCCACGGCGAGGAAGGAGACCAGGATCGCCCAGAACACGGCCACCAGGATCCCGGCCACCTCTCCACCGGACACTGTGTGCACCCGCTCCCTGAAACGCGCCCCAACATCGAAAAGTCGTGGACCGAGCCTATCGCGCCGGGCATGGGGCTCCGTACCGGATTACCGCCCGCCGGCGCCCGAGTTGCGCGAAGCGATTGTACGGAGTGAATACGCTTCAGTACGCTCCGTGTCCCATGCGGGATGGACAGGGTGAGGACACCCCGGTGGCCGGCAATCTGCCTCTGGAACTCGACGCGTTCGTCGGGCG
Source organism: Streptomyces davaonensis JCM 4913 (assembly GCF_000349325.1). Classification (GTDB taxonomy): domain Bacteria; phylum Actinomycetota; class Actinomycetes; order Streptomycetales; family Streptomycetaceae; genus Streptomyces; species Streptomyces davaonensis. Next base: position 7,936,722 of record NC_020504.1, on the reverse strand, counting down.
TACGGCCGAGCTCGCGGGGCTGGCCGATGCGCTCGACGGGACGCGGCTGGTGACGGTGACCGGCGTGGGCGGGGTGGGCAAGTCCCGGCTGGCGGCGCGCGCCGCCGCCCGGTCGGTGCCGCCGGACGGGGTGTGGCGGGTGGAGCTGGCGGCGGTGCGCGATCCCGAATTCGTCGACCACGCGGTGGTGGCGGCGCTGGGGCTGACCGACCACACCACGCGCCCGCCGCGCGAGACGCTCCTGGACCGGCTCGCCGAGCGTGAACTCCTGCTGCTTCTGGACGGGTTCGAGCATCTGGTGGAGTCCTGCGCGGAGCTGGTGACCGAGCTGCTGGGCCGGGCGCCGGGGCTGCGGGTGCTCGCCGTGGGCCGCAGACCGCTCTCGGTGGCGGGTGAGCGGCTGTTCCCGCTGGCGCCGCTGGGCGAGGACGAGGCGGTGGAGCTGTTCACGGACCGGGCTGCCCTGCACGGGGTGGAGGTCGCGGGCGACGCGGACGTACGGGAGCTGTGCCGTCGGCTGGACGGGCTCCCGCTGGCCGTGGAGCTGGCGGCCGGCCGGCTGCGGGCGCTGTCCCCCGGGCAGCTGCTGGCCCGGCTCGACGACCGGTTCCGGCTGCTGACCCGGGCCGGCGGGGACTCGCCGTGGCGGCATCGGACGCTGCGTACGGCGATCGGCTGGAGCCATGAACTGTGCACGCCCGAGGAGCGGTTGCTGTGGGCGCGGCTGTCGGTGTTCGCCGGGCGCTTCGACCTGGAGGCGGTGGAGTACGTGTGCAGTGGGCACGGTCTGCACTCCGACGAAGTGCTCGACGTGCTCTCGGAACTCCTCGCGCAGTCGGTGGTCTCCCGCGAGGAGACCGGCTCGGGGGTGCGGTACCGCATGCTCGACACCGTCCGGGCCTACGGCGCGGAGTGGCTCACGGCCACCGGTGACGCGGAGCGGCTGCGGCGCCGGCACCGCGACTGGTATCTGGGCCTGGCGACCTGGTGCGAGCTGGACTGGTTCTCGCCGCGCCAGTCCGAGGTCGCCGCGCGCATAGAGGCGGAGCTGCCGAATCTGCGCAGTGCGCTGGAGCACTGTCTGTCCGAGCCCGACGAGGCGCATCTGGGCCAGCTCCTCGCGGGCTCCCTGTGGTTCTACTGGGTCGGCTGCGGGCGGCTGTCGGAGGGGCGGCACTGGCTGGACCAGGCCGTGCGGCTGGACTCCGGCCATGAGGAGTCCCGGCTGAAGGCCCTGTGGGTGCTCGGCTATGTGGCGATCCTCCAGGGCGACACGGTCGCCGCGCTCGCGGCCCTGCACGAGTGCGGCGAGGCGGCGGAGCTGTCGGTGAACGAAATCGCGGCCGCCTACGCCGAGCACCGCACCGGCTGTCTGGCCCTGGTCAGCGACGACATGGCCGGTGCTGAAGCGTTGCTGCGCTCGGCGCTGGACCGCTACGAGGAGATCGGCGAGCTCAACAGCAACGTCCTGATGGGGCAGGTGGAGCTGGGGATGACCCGGGCCTTCCAGGGCGATCTGGCCGAGGCGGTGCGGCTGTGCGAGGACGTGCGCCGGGTGTGCGAGGACCACGGTGAGCGCTGGGCCCGGTCGTACGCGCTGTACGTGTTGGCGTACGCGGCCTGGCGCGAGGACGATCAGGGCCGGGCGCGGGAGCTGCTGACGGACTGTCTGGGCAGCGCGCACTCCTTCCACGATCTGCTGGGCTCGGTGCTCACGGTGGAGCTGCTGGCCCTGGTCACCGTGACCGAGGGGGACGCGGCGGAGGCCGCGGTGCTGCAAGGGGCGGCCGGTCGGATGTGGCCCTCGGTGGGGCTGCCGCTGTTCGGCTCGGCCTACTACAACGCCCCGCACGAGCTGTGCGAGGCCATGGCCCGGGAGCGGCTGGGCGAGGAACGGTACGAGGAGTGCGTACGGGCCGGTGCCCTGCTGGACCGGGAGGCGGCGGTGACCCGGGCGCTGGGTCTCGGTCGGCCGACGGCGCAGGCGCTGGAGGCGCTGCCGATGCCGCGCGGGCCGGTGCGGCAGACCAAGGTCACCCCGGACACGCAAGAACCCGCCGCCTCGCCCACCCGGAAGGGCGGGGAGACGGCGGGCTGAGGCGCAGGTGTCCTACGGCCGCTGAAGGATCAACGGGCGTAGTACTCGACGACGAGCTGCTCGTCGCAGATCACCGGGATCTCCTTGCGGTTCGGCTCACGGTCCAGGCGGAACGCCAGGGCCTTGAGGTTCACCTGGAGGTAGCGCGGGGTCTCGCCCTCGGGGGCGAAGCCGCCCTCACGGGCGATGGAGAAGAGGGTCTTCTCGCGGCTGCGCTCGCGGACCATCACGACATCGTCGGGACGGACGCGGAACGACGGCTTGTCGACCTTCTGGCCGTTGACCTCGATGTGGCCGTGCACGACCATCTGACGGGCCTGGTAGATGGTGCGGGCGATGCCCGAACGCAGCACCAGGGCGTCGAGACGACGCTCGAGCTCGATGATCAGGGCCTCACCGGTCTTGCCCTGAACCTTGGAGGCACGCTCGTAGGCGCGGACGAGCTGACGCTCGGACACGTCGTACTGCGCACGCAGACGCTGCTTCTCCAGCAGACGGACCTTGTAGTCCGAGTTCTGCTTGCGGCCGCGGCCGTGCTCACCCGGCGGGTAGGGACGGGCCTCGAAGTACTTGACGGCCTTCGGGGTCAGCGCGATGCCGAGGGCACGCGACTTCTTGACCTTGGGGCGGGACTGGTTCGCCACAATCTCTCATTTCTTGGTGTTCGGCTTGTCAGTGTTGGTGGGAGGTCGCATCCGCAGCCGGGGAAACCCTTGGGCCCATGGGCCTGCCGGGCAGCCGCTCCCCTGGTCTGGGCACATACGTGCAGCACGCGAGTGGCCCACCGGCCGGTCCCGTCCTGCGACGGAATGGTGGTGGGCTGCCCGCGACACCGATCGACGGTGCGCGACGCTCCTGGAACCCCCGGAGGGGCTCCGGCTGGATGTCCCGCTCTGACTGCGCGGGACTCAGCACTTCGGAGCAGTTTACAGGGTGCTCAGGACCGCCTGCGACCGAGGTGCTTCCTGGTCCACTCCACCGCGTCCGCGTACCGCGCCTCCGTGCCGTGCCGGGTCGGGGCGTAGTACTCGCGGTCCTTCAGGGCGTCCGGGGCGTACTGCTGCTCGGCGATGCCCTCGGGCAGGTCGTGCGGATACACATATCCCTGCGCGTGCCCGAGCTTGGCGGCGCCCTTGTAGTGACCGTCCCTGAGATGCGGCGGCACGGCCCCGGCCAGCCCCTTGCGTACGTCCTCCAGGGCGGCGCCGATCGCGGTCGTCGCGGAGTTGGACTTCGGGGCCAGGGCGAGGGCGATGGTGGCGTGGCTGAGGGTGAGGGCGGCCTCGGGAAAGCCGATCATGGCGACGGCCTGGGCGGCGGCGACCGCGATGGGCAGGGCGTTCGGATCGGCGAGGCCGATGTCCTCGCTGGCGGAGATCATCAGGCGGCGGGCGATGAACCGGGGGTCCTCGCCGGCCTCGATCATCCGGGCCAGGTAGTGCAGGGCGGCGTCGACGTCGGAGCCGCGGATGGACTTGATCAGGGCGCTGGCCACGTCGTAGTGCTGATCGCCGTCGCGGTCGTACTTCACGGCGGCGCGGTCGACGGTCTCCTCCAGGGTGGTGAGGGAGATCGCCTCCTCGCCCTTGTCGAGGGCGGCACCGGCGGCGGCCTCCAGGGCGGTCAGGGCGCGCCGGGCGTCGCCGCCCGCGATGCGCAGGAGGTGGTCCTCGGTATCGCCGGGGAGGGTGACGGCGCCCTTGAGGCCGCGCTCGTCGGTGCGGGCCCGGTGCAGAAGGCCCCGGAGGTCGTCGTCCGTGAGGGGTTCGAGGGTCAGCAGCAGGGAGCGGGACAGCAGCGGGGAGATGACCGAGAAGTAGGGGTTCTCGGTGGTCGCCGCGATCAGGGTCACCCAGCGGTTCTCCACCGCCGGGAGCAGGGAGTCCTGCTGGGCCTTGCTGAAGCGGTGGATCTCGTCGAGGAAGAGGACGGTCTCCTTGCCGAAGCCGCCGGTGGCGCGGCGCGCGCCCTCGATGACCGCGCGGACCTCCTTGACGCCCGCGGTGATCGCGGACAGCTCCACGAAGCGCTTGTTGGTCGCCTTGGAGACGACGTACGCCAGGGTCGTCTTGCCGGTGCCGGGCGGGCCCCAGAGGATCACCGAGGAGGGTCCGGCGGGGCCGCCACCGGACTCGCCGACCAGTCTGCGCAGCGGCGAGCCGGGCTTGAGCAGGTGCTGCTGGCCCACCACCTCGTCGAGGGTGCGCGGGCGCATCCGGACGGCCAGGGGGCTGGCGGCCGGGTCTTTCTCCTGGCGTTCTTCCGCGGCGGCGGTGAACAGGTCGGGCTCCACGCTGAAACCCTAAATCACGGCACTGACAATGCCCTCGGGCCGGTCAGCTCGTCCAGAAGTCCCACCAGCGGGTCATGATCAGGATGCCGATGACCCCGATGTGCAGCACCGGGAGCACCCAGGTGAACTCGCCGAAGAAGCTCTTCAGCCAGCGCGGGGCGGGCAGGAAGCCGTTGCGCACGTTGAACGAGGTCACGTACCAGAACATGATGATCGTCGCGACCCAGGCCAGGGAGCACCACAGGCACAGGGCGCCGATGCGGTACAGCGACTGGAACATCAGCCAGGCGCAGAAGCTCACGCCGAAGAGGGTGCCGGCGTTGAAGGTGAGCCAGTACCAGCGCGGGAAGCGGGCGCGGGTGAGCAGGCTGACGCCGACGCAGATGACGATGCCGTAGGCGACGAGGCCGAGCATCGGGTTGGGGAAGCCGAAGACCGACGCCTGGTCGCTCTCCATGACGCTGCCGCAGGAGACGACGGGGTTGAGGCTGCACCCGGGGACGAAGGTCTTGCCCTCGACCTTGGCCTCCAGCAGCTTGAACTTGTCGATCGTGATGACCCACGCCGCGAGCAGTCCGGCGGCACCGGTGATCATCAGCATCAGCGCGAAGGCGACACTGCTGCCTTCCTTGCGTGGCGCCTCGACGGTGCGCTCCGGTTCGGGCTCGGTGGAGACGTCTTTCACTGTCGTCTTGCTCATCACGCCGATTCCGTCTGCTTGAGAGTTGGACCTTCTTCGAGCAGGGGCCATTGTGCCGCACCTGGGCCCCAATCCACCGTTCGCTGGACATAAGGAGGTACGGACGATCGTCCCTGAACGTTCGGTTCCGGCCGAGGCTCGACGCGTGACAGCACAGACGAGCGAACTCGCTGTGGACGTACGAGCACTGCGCAAGCGGTACGGCGATCTCCGCGCGGGAGAGGTGTTCGGCCTGCTCGGACCCAATGGCGCGGGCAAGAGCAGCACGGTGGAGATCCTCCAGGGCAACCCGGACCGCGTCGTCGCAGGGCACGCGTGCGTGGCGTTCACGTGTCGGAATCGTCCGGCAGGACGAATCCGCGCCCGCGGAGTTGACGGTCCGCGAGACATGAAGAGGGCGCCGGGCGGCGAGTGCCCGGCGCCCTCTTCCAGGCGCGTCAGCCGAGCTTGGACTCCAGCTCGGCCACGATCTCGTTGACGCCGATCGCCGTCTGCTCGCCGGACTCCATGTCCTTGAGCTGGACGACGCCTTCGGCGAGGTCGCGTTCACCGGCCACGACGGTGTAGCGGGCGCCGCTGCGGTTGGCGTTCTTCATGGCGCCCTTCAGGCCCTTGGCGCCGTAGGAGAAGTCCGCCGCGATGCCGACCTTGCGCAGCTCCGTGACCTTGGCGAAGAGCACCCGGCGGGCCTCCTCGCCGAGCGGGACCGCGAACACGCTGGTGGTGGAGGGGAGTTCGAGCTCGACGCCCTCCGCCTCCAGCGCGAGGACGGTGCGGTCGACGCCGAGGGCCCAGCCGACGGACGGCAGCGCGGGGCCGCCGATCATCTCGGACAGGCCGTCGTAGCGGCCGCCGCCGCCCACCGCGGACTGGGAGCCGAGACCGTCGTGGACGAACTCGAAGGTCGTCCGCGTGTAGTAGTCCAGGCCGCGCACCAGCTTGGCGTCGTCCTCGAAGGCGACGCCCGCGGCCGTGATCAGCTCGCGGACCTCCTCGTGGTACGCCTTGCAGGCGTCGCACAGGTAGTCGCGCAGCAGGGGCGCGTCCCCGAGCTGCTTCTGGACCGACTCGCGCTTGTCGTCGAGGACGCGCAGCGGGTTGATCTCCGCGCGGCGGCGGGTGTCCTCGTCGATGTCCAGGCCGCCCAGGAAGTCCTGGAGCGCCGCGCGGTAGACCGGCCGGCACTCCTTGTCGCCCAGGCTGTTGAGCAGGATGCGGAAGTTGCTCAGGCCCAGCGAGCGATACGCCTGGTCCGCCAGGATGATCAGCTCGGCGTCCAGCGCCGGGTCCTCGGCGCCGATCGCCTCGGCACCGACCTGGGAGAAGTGGCGGTAACGGCCCTTCTGGGGGCGCTCGTAGCGGTAGTACGAGCCGGAGTACCAGAGCTTGACCGGGAGGTTGCCCGCCTTGTGCAGGTTGGCCTCCAGCGCGGCGCGCAGCACGGAGGCGGTGCCTTCGGGGCGCAGGGCGAGCTTGTCGCCGCCCTTGGTCTCGAAGGCGTACATCTCCTTGGTCACGATGTCGGTGGACTCACCGACGCCGCGCGCGAACAGTTCGACGCTCTCGAAGCCGGGCGTCTCGATGTAGCCGTAGCCGGAGTTGCGCAGCGGCGCGGCGATCGCCTCGCGGACGGCCAGGAACTTGGCGCTGTCCGGCGGGATCAGGTCGTAGGTGCCCTTGGGGGCCTTGAAGGTGCTCACGGAAGGTCTCTCGTCACATTCCTCGTCGGGGAGCCTGCTGGGCTGCTCCCTGGCCGGCGGCCACCTGCCGCAGATACGGGTTGGTGGCGCGCTCCTGGCCGATGGTCGTCTGGGGGCCGTGGCCGGACAGCACCACGGTCGAGTCGTCGAGCGGCAGGCACACACGGGCCAGCGAGTCGAGGATCTCGGCCGGGTCACCGCCTGGCAGGTCGGTGCGTCCGATGGAGCCGGCGAACAGCAGGTCGCCCGAGAACAGGATCGGCGGGATGTCCGCCGCCTCGGGCAGGCCGAAGGTCACCGACCCCTTGGTATGGCCCGGTGCGTGAGCGACGGTCAGCTCGAGGCCCGCCAGCTCCAGCTTGGCGCCGTCGGTCAGCTCCTTGACGTCGTCCGGCTCCCCGATGGTCAGCTCGCCCATCAGCGGCATCCCGATGGAGCGGCCGAGCGCCCGCTCGGGGTCGCTCATCATGAACCGGTCCTCGGGGTGGATCCAGGCCGGTACGTCGTGCGCGCCGCACACGGGGACGACCGAGGCCACATGGTCGAGGTGACCGTGGGTGAGAACGACGGCGACGGGCTTGAGGCGATGCTTTCTGACCGCTTCCTCGACACCTTCGGCGGCCTGATGGCCGGGGTCGATGATCACGCACTCCTCACCGGCGGCGGGGGCGACGAGATAACAGTTCGTCCCCCAGGCCCCGGCGGGGAACCCGGCAATGAGCACGATCGTCCTTCGTTGTGTCGGTTCGGGTGACAAGTCGGTGGGCTGCGCCTGAGGTCAGAGCCTACCGGCGCTGCCGATTCCTCAGCGAACCCATATACGGTACGGGGCACACGCAGACGCATACAGACGCTTGAGGAGACAACCCCGTGGTCAGCCAGGAACAGCGGCGGCGTCAGCTCGCCCGGGAGAAGTTCTTGCGGCAGCAGCAGCGGCGCACGGACGCGCGGCGCAAGTCACGCACGCGCAACGCGGTGATCGCGTCGGCGATCGGCGTCGTCCTCATCGGCAGCCTCGGGCTCTACACGGCGGGCGCCTTCGACGGGGACGACGGCAAGTCGAACGCGGGCGCGGAGGTCACTCCGAGCGCAACGCCGACCAGCAAGGTCCCGGACCCGTGCGAGAAGGCGGCCAAGGGCGAGGTCGAGACCATGAGCTGGAAGAAGGAACCGGCCATGACCATCGACAAGTCCGCGGACTACACGATGAAGCTGTCGACGACCTGCGGCGAGATCGACATAGCGCTCAAGGCCTCGGCCGCCCCGCACACGGTGAACTCGTTCAACTTCCTGCTGAACAAGGGCTACCTGGACCACACCAAGTGCCACCGGCTGACGGACAGCGGCATCTGGGTCCTCCAGTGCGGCGACCCGACGGGCACCGGCACCGGCGGGCCGGGCTACACGATCCCGGACGAGAACCTCAAGGACAAGGACGTCAAGGGCGACGTCTACCCGGCGGGCACGGTCGCGATGGCGAACCAGTTCAACGCCCAGACCGGTGAGGGCAAGGACTCCGGCGGCAGCCAGTTCTTCCTCGTCTACCAGGACAGTCCGCTGCCGGCCAACTACACGCCGTTCGGCACCGTGACCGAGGAGGGCATGAAGGTCCTCAAGAAGCTCTCCGCCGCGGGAGCACAGGCCGCGGACCCCACGACGGGCAACACGGCGCCCAACGCGACCGTGGTGATCAACAAGGCAACTGTCAGCAAATCCTGACCCCCCAACTGCGAAATTTCGGTCGCGCGGGATGCGGACAGGCAACCCGCCGGTCGCCTATGTTGGCCGTGACGAAACTGTGGACGATGCTCGGGGGCGCTGAAGCCCCTCGCAGGCATCATGTGGAGGAGGCGCTGTGAGCAGCGACCCGTGGGGCCGCGTCGATGAGACGGGGACCGTGTACGTGCGTACGGCCGACGGCGAGCAGGTCGTCGGTTCCTGGCAGGCAGGCTCCCCCGAGGAGGCGCTGGCCTACTTCGAGCGCAAGTACGAGGGCCTGGTTGTCGAGATCGGCCTCCTCGAAAAGCGGGTGAAGACCACCGACCTGTCGGCGAAGGACGCCCAGGTGGCGATCGACCACATCCGCGAGCAGGTCGACGCGCATCACGCGGTCGGTGACCTGGACGCGCTGCGGCAGCGTCTGGACAAGCTCGTGGAGACCGTCGACAAGCGTCGCGAGGAGCGCAAGCAGCAGCGCGCGAAGCAGTCCGACGAGGCTCGGCACGCCAAGGAGGCGCTGGTCGTCGAGGCGGAGGAGCTGGCTCAGTCCGACCAGTGGCGGGCGGCCGGTGAGCGGCTGCGGGCGCTCGTGGACACCTGGAAGGGGCTGCCTCGGCTCGACCGCAAGTCGGACGACGAGCTGTGGCATCGCTTCTCCCACGCACGCTCGGCGTTCTCCAAGCGCCGCAAGGCGCACTTCGCGGCGCTGGACGCGCAGCGCGAGGAGGCCCGCAAGACCAAGGAGCGGCTGGTCTCCGAGGCCGAGTCGCTGTCCGCGTCGCAGGACTGGGGTCCGACGGCCGCGCGCTACCGCGAGCTGATGGCGGAGTGGAAGGCGGCGGGCCGGGCCCAGCGCGAGCACGAGGACGATCTGTGGAACCGCTTCCGCGGCGCCCAGGACGTGTTCTTCGCGGCGCGCAGCTCGGTCTTCGCCGAGCGGGACGCCGAGCAGTCGGAGAACCTCAAGCTGAAGGAGGAGCTGGCCCACGAGGCCGAGAAGATCCTCCCGGTGACGGATCTGAAGACGGCGCGGGCGGCGTTCCGGTCGATCAACGAGCGCTGGGAGGCCATCGGCCATGTGCCGCGGGACGCCCGGCCCAAGGTCGAGGGCCGGATGCACGCCGTGGAGCGGGCGATCCAGGAGGCCGAGGAGGCCGAGTGGCGCCGGACCAACCCGGAGGCACGCGCGCGTGCCGCGGGTCTGACCGGTCAGCTCCAGGCCGCCGTGGACAAGCTCCGCGGCCAGATCGAGCAGGCGCGCGCCCAGGGCAACAACGCCAAGGCCGACAAGCTGGAGCGTGAGCTGGAGGGCCGCCAGGCCCTGCTGGACCAGGCGCTCAAGGGTCTCCAGGAGTTCGGCGGCTGAGACCGCATGTGAAAGGGCCCCGCACTTGAGGTGCGGGGCCCTTTCACATGCCTCTACGACCGGCTGCGCGCCGACGTCACGCGGTACACGTCGTACACGCCCTCGACGCCCCGGACCGCCTTCAGGACGTGCCCCAGGTGCTTGGGGTCGCCCATCTCGAAGGTGAAGCGGGAGGTGGCGACGCGGTCGCGGGAGGTCTGTACGGCCGCGGAGAGGATGTTGACGTGCTGGTCGGACAGGACCCGGGTGACGTCGGACAGGAGCCGGGAGCGGTCCAGCGCCTCGACCTGGATGGCGACCAGGAACACCGAGGACTGGGTGGGCGCCCACTCGACGTCGAGGATCCGCTCGGGCTCGCGGGACAGTGACTCCACGTTGACGCAGTCGCTGCGGTGAACCGATACGCCACTACCGCGGGTGACGAAGCCGATGATCGGGTCGCCGGGGACGGGCGTACAGCAGCGGGCGAGCTTGACCCAGACGTCGTCGACGCCCTTGACCACCACACCGGGGTCCTGGCTGCTGCGCCGCTTGCGGCTGCGGCCACGGGCGGGCGGGACCGCTTCGTCGATCTCCTCGGTGGCCGCCTCCTCGCCGCCGAGGGCCTGCACCAGCTTCTGGACGACGTTCTGCGCGGCCACATGGCCTTCGCCGATCGCCGCGTACAGCGAGGAGATGTCGGGGTAGCGCATCTCGTGCGCGAGGGTGACGAGGGAGTCGCCGGTGAGGATGCGCTGGATCGGCAGGTTCTGCTTGCGCATCGCGCGGGCGATGGCGTCCTTGCCCTGCTCGATGGCCTCGTCCCGGCGCTCCTTGGAGAACCAGGCGCGGATCTTGTTGCGGGCGCGCGGCGACTTCACGAAGCCGAGCCAGTCCCGGGACGGGCCCGCGCCGGCCGCCTTGGAGGTGAAGACCTCCACCAAATCGCCGTTGTCCAGGGTGGATTCGAGCGGGACGAGCCGGCCGTTGACCCGGGCCCCTATCGTGCGGTGGCCGACCTCGGTGTGCACGGCGTAGGCGAAGTCCACCGGGGTGGCACCGGCCGGGAGCGCTATGACATCGCCCTTGGGGGTGAAGACGAAGACCTCGTTGCGGGACAGGTCGAAGCGCAGGGACTCCAGGAATTCGCCGGGGTCCTCGGTCTCCTTCTGCCAGTCCAGGAGCTGGCGCAGCCACGCCATGTCGTTGAGGTGGTCGTCCTTGCCCTTGCCGGCCTTGGGCACGTCGGTGCGCACCTTGGAGGCGCCGGCGACGGCCTCCTGCTTGTACTTCCAGTGCGCGGCGATGCCGTACTCGGCGCGGCGGTGCATGTCGAACGTGCGGATCTGGAGTTCGACCGGCTTGCCGTTGGGGCCGATGACCGTCGTGTGCAGCGACTGGTACATGTTGAACTTGGGCATCGCGATGTAGTCCTTGAACCGCCCCGGAACCGGGTTCCAGCGGGCGTGGACGGTGCCCAGCGCCGCGTAGCAGTCGCGGACGGTGTCCACCAGGACGCGGATGCCCACCAGGTCGTAGATCTCCGCGAAGTCACGGCCGCGGACGATCATCTTCTGGTAGACGCTGTAGTAGTGCTTCGGGCGGCCGGTGACGGTGGCCTTGATGCGGGCCGCGCGCAGGTCCTGCTGGACCTCGTCGGTCACTATGGCCAGATACTCGTCACGCTTCGGCGCCCTTTCGGCCACCAGCCGGACGATCTCGTCGTACATCTTGGGGTAGAGGATCGCGAAGGCGAGGTCCTCCAGTTCCCACTTGATGGTGTTCATGCCCAGGCGGTGGGCGAGCGGCGCGTAGATCTCCAGGGTCTCGCGCGCCTTCTTCTCCTGCTTCTCGCGCTTGAGGTAGCGCATGGTGCGCATGTTGTGCAGACGGTCGGCGAGCTTGATGACCAGGACGCGCGGGTCCTTGGCCATGGCGACGACCATCTTGCGCACGGTCTCCGCCTGCGCGGCCTCGCCGAACTTGACCTTGTCCAGCTTGGTGACGCCGTCCACGAGCAGGGCGACGGAGTCGCCGAAGTCGCGGCGGAGCTGGTCGAGGCCGTACTCGGTGTCCTCGACGGTGTCGTGCAGCAGGCCCGCCATGAGCGTGGCCGGATCCATGCCCAGCTCGGCGAGGATGGTGGTGACGGCGAGCGGGTGGGTGATGTACGGGTCGCCGCTCTTGCGCTTCTGCCCGCGGTGCCAGCGCTCGGCGACCTGGTAGGCCTTCTCGATCTGGCGGAGGGTGGCGGTCTCGATCTTCGGGTCGTTGCTGCGCACTATCCGCAGCAGCGGCTCCAGCACCGGGTTGTACGGGTTGGAGCGCTGGACGCCGAGGCGGGCGAGACGGGCGCGGACGCGGTTGGAGGAGCCGGAGCGCGGCGGCTGGCCGGTGTTCGGGCGGACCGCGGGCGTGGCGGGGCGCTCGGGCGGGGCCGGCTTGGGGCGCGACTGGTCGGCCGACTTGCCCACGGGCGCGGACTGGGCGTGCTCGACCGGCCCGTGGACGTCCTTGCGCGTGTTCTTCGCGGTCGACGTGTCCGGCGCGGGCTTGGCCGCGGGGCCCGAGGCTGAGTCGGGCTTGGCGGCGGTCAGGTGCTGGGCCTCGTCTGGCAAGAGGGCTCCTCGTGCGCGATCCGGGTCCCCCGGTCAGGCTCCGGAGACCCCATGGTAGCGATCCTGCGCCCGAGGATCGCCTTCAGGCCGATGTGAGACCTGTACACCGGAGCAACATGAGAGACCGCCCGGGGATTCCTGGCCGGTGTCCTCCGGGTGGCCGCAGGCTTTCCGGAGCCTCGATTCCGGGTGCCGCACCGATGCGCGCCCGGACATGCGCGCGGGGCGCACGCCCCCTTCCGGGAAGTGTGCGCCCCGTGCACCGGGTTTGCTCAGATCCGGAGCATGGCCTCCAGAGGGGCACCGTCGAGAGCCGGTGCCAGACGGTCTCGGCCGCCGAGGAAGCCGAGCTCCATCAGTACCGCGAGGCCCGCGACCGCGGCGCCCGCCCTGCGGATGAGCTGGATCGACGCCTCGGCGGTACCGCCGGTGGCCAGGACGTCGTCGACGACCAGCACCCGGTCCTCGGCGCTCAGGTCCTCGGCGTGCACTTCGATCTCTGCAGAGCCGTACTCCAGGTCATAGGCCTGGCTGAGGGTGGCTCCGGGGAGCTTGCCCGCCTTGCGCACCGGGATGAAGCCGAGTCCGGCGCGGACGGCGACGGGGGCGCCGAGGATGAAGCCACGGGCCTCCAGGCCGACGACCTTGGTGGCGCCGGTGCGCTCGGCGATCCCCGCGAGGGTGTCGGTGAGCGCGGTGAACGCCGCCGGGTCCGCAAGGAGCGGGGTGATGTCCTTGAACATCACGCCCGGCTCCGGGTAGTCGGCCACATCGCGGATGCGGCTGAGCAGCAGCTCCTCGATGTCGGTCATCGGCGCTTCCCCGAGGGTCGGCCACGGCCCCGGCTGCGGGACGCGGGCTGGTTGCGGGGTCCGACGACCGCGGCGGCGGAGTCGTCCGGCTCGTCGCCCTCGGGCTCGACGGCGGCACCGGCGGTCAGCGGCTCACCCTTGGCCGCGGCCTGGGCCCGCTTGGCGAGTACGCGCTTCTTGAGGGCCTTCATCTGCGGCTCGCGCTCCTTGAGGTCGGCGACGAGCGGGGTGGCGATGAAGATCGAGGAGTACGCACCGGCCGCGAGGCCGACGAACAGCGACAGCGAGATGTCGTTCAGCATGCCCGCGCCGAGGAAGCCGCCACCGATGAACAGCAGGCCCGCCACCGGCAGCAGCGCGACCACCGTGGTGTTGATGGAACGGACCAGGGTGCTGTTGATCGACCGGTTGGCGACATCGCTGTAGGTCCAGCGGGTCTGCTTGGTGATGTCCTTCGTCTGTTCCTTGAGGCTGTCGAAGACGACGACCGTGTCGTACAGCGAGTAACCGAGGATCGTCAGCAGACCGATCACCGTACCCGGGGTGACCTCGAAGCCCACCAGGGCGTAGATGCCGACCGTGATGGTGATGTCGTGGATCAGGGCGACGAAGGCGGCGACGGCCATGCGCCACTCGAAGGCGATCGCCAGATAGATCACGACCAGGACCAGGAAGATCCCGAGGCCCTGCCATGCCTTGTTGGCGATCTGCTCACCCCAGCTGGGGCCGACCAGCTCGCCGGTGACGTCGTTCTCGTCGACCTTCAGGTCCTTGGCGAGCTCCGTGGAGACCCGGTCGGCCTCCTTGGTCTCGATGCCCGCGACCTGGATGCGGAGCTTGCCGTCGCCGAGCTTCTGGACGATCGCGTCGTGGCCGGAGGCCTCTTCCGCGTACTCCTGGGCCTGGGCGACGGAGACGGAGGTCTTCGGGGTGGTGAAGACCGCTCCGCCCTGGAACTCGATGCCCATGTTCAGGCCGCGCACCGCGAGACCCACGATCGCCGTGATGGTGATCAGGATGGACAGGCTGTACCAGATCTTGCGGTTGCCGACGAAGTCGTAGCCGATTTCGCCACGGTGCAGTCGGGCGCCGAGGTTGCCGAGCTTCGACATCTCACGCCTCCTTCGTCTCGATGGGGGCGGAGGGACGGCGGGTACGGCGCAGCGGCGGCTGGGCCCCGAGGCGCTTGGGGTCGAGGCCGGACCAGGGGTGACCACTGGCGAAGAACTTCCTGCGCGCCAGGATCGTCAGCAGCGGCTTGGTGAACAGGAACACCACGACCACGTCGAGCACGGTGGTCAGGCCGAGGGTGAACGCGAAGCCCTGGACCTTGCCGACGGTGACGACGAAGAGCACCGCGGCGGCCAGGAACGACACGAAGTCGGAGACCAGGATGGTGCGCCGGGCGCGCGGCCAGGCCCGCTCGACGGCGGGACGCAGCGTGCGGCCCTCACGGATCTCGTCCCGGACGCGTTCGAAGTACACGATGAACGAGTCCGCTGTGATGCCGATGGCGACGATGGCACCGCAGACGGCCGGCAGGTTCAGCGCGAAGCCGATGGCCGGGCCGAGCAGCGACATGATCACGTAGGTGAGGGCGGCGGAGACCAGCAGCGAGGCGACCGCGATGAGCGCAAGGCCCCGGTAGTAGACCACCAGGTAGATGACGACCAGGGCGAGGCCGATGGCGCCGGCGATCAGACCGGCCCGCAGCTGCTCACCGCCGAGCGCGGCGGTCACCGTGGTGACGCTGTCCTCGCTGAAGGACAGCGGCAGGGCGCCGTACGACAGCATGTTGGCCAGGGACTGTGCGGACTCCTGGTCGAAGTTGCCGGAGATCTCGGCGGTGCCGGCGGTCAGCGCCTCGCTGACCCGGGGGTCGGAGACGACCTCGTTGTCCAGCACGATGGCGAACTGGTTCTGCGGGGGCTGGTTCTGGGCGAGCTTGCCGGTGATGTCACCGAACTTCTTGCGGCCCTCGCCGGTGAACTTCATGTTGACGGTCCAGCCGGCGGCGGTCTGGGTGTTGAAGCTCGCCTCGGCGCTGTCGACCTCGGTGCCGTCGACCTCGGCCGGGCCGAGGATGTACTTCTGCCACTGGCCGTCGGCGTTCTGGCCGCAGGCGACGGTGGTGTCCTCGGGCTTGGCGCCGTCGCCGGCCTTGGCGCGGGCCGTCTCGTCGGTGCAGTCGAGCGCGGCGTACTGCGCTTCGAGCTTGCTGGTGTCGGCGGAGCCGGAGGGGCTGGCGCTGGCCGACGGGGAGGCGCTGGAGCTCGCGCTGTCCGAGGGCGTGGGGTCGGCCTTCAGGGCGTCGGTGACCGCGCGGCCCTGGGTGGTGGAGGTCGCCGACGGAGTGCTGGACGCCGAGGGGGACGAGGAGGAGCTCGCCTTGTCCGTCGCCTTGTCGGTGGCCTTGTCCGTGGCGCTGCCGGAGGCGCTCGGGGACGGGCTGGTCGTCGCGGCGGCGCCGGAGACCTCGGTGGCGATGACCGGGCGGAAGTACAGCTTGGCGGTGGTGCCGACCTGGTCCCGGGCTTCCTTGGAGTTGGTGCCCTTGGGGATGTTGACGATGATGTTCTTGTCGCCCTGGGTCTGGACCTCGGCCTCCGAGACACCAAGACCGTTGACGCGCCGCTCCATGATGTCGACGGCGGTGTCCATGTTGGTCTTGTTGATCGCGGATTCCTGGCCCGGCTCGGCCTCCGCGCGGAGCGTGATGCTCGTACCGCCGGCCAGGTCGATGCCGAGACGCGGGGTGGTGTGTCCGGCGAGGAACATTCCCCCGGTGAGCGCCACCATGGCGATCAGAATGAGGACCAGCGAGCGCCCCGGCCTGCTGTGGGCGCTCGCGCTCCGGCCCTTCTTAGGTGCTGCCACCTTCTCGTACTCCCTCTCGGGCCGCCTCTCGCCGGGTGGGCGCCGGCGGCCATGACATGTAGTCGGGATCCCCTGCGAGAGCCGCGTGTTTCCCGGAGCGCGCGGGCGGGGGCCCGCGCGCCCCGGTCAGCGGCTACTTCGCCTCGGAGTCGCCGTCGGACTTCTTAGGCTCGCTGTCGGCCTTCGTCTCGGCGGCCGCGATGTCGTCCGCGGGCTCCTCGTCGGCGTCCGCGTCCTTCTTCCCGAGGTCGACGGACTTCTCGTCGGAGGCGGCGGCAGCGTCGTCGGACTCGGTGAGGGAGGAGGCGTCGTCCGGGACGACGTCGGCGTCGGTCTTCAGGTCGTGCTCGATGCCGTGGACGATGCGGTTGTACTCGTCGTCCGAGAGGACGGCACCGATGGCGTTCTTGGCGAAGAGCAGCTCCACACCCGGGCCGGCGTCGACGAGGACGGTGTCCTCGTTGACCTCCTTGACCGTGGCATACATGCCCCCGATGGTGCGGACGCCGGAACCGGGCTGCATCTGGTTCCGCATGTCGGCGGCCTGCTGCTGCTTCTTCTTGGCCGACCGGGTCATCAGGAACATGGCCCCGATGAGCACGATGAACGGGAGGAGGGTCACGAGACTCACGGGTCGGAACTTCCTTCACACGACCGCGATGGGGAGCGGCCTGATGGTTGGGGGTATGTGCGCCGTCGACAACGGCGGCATCGGCGGAGTCTAAGCGAGTCCGCATGCATGGAACAACGCTCAGCATGGCACCCAGGTTCCTGACCCGGCCAATACCGCGCCGTCATGGCGCGGTCACGGCGTCCTCACGTCCCGAACAGGTCCTGTTGTCCGTTTCCGCCGGTCCGGGAGCCGGGCGGGGTGAGGCCGAGATGCGCCCATGCGGCGGGCGTGGCCACCCGGCCCCGGGGGGTACGGGCCAGCAGGCCCTCCCTGACCAGGAAGGGCTCGGCGACCTCCTCGACGGTCTCGCGCTCCTCCCCCACCGCGACGGCGAGGGTGGACAGGCCGACCGGGCCGCCGCCGAACAGCTTGAGCAGGGCCTCCAGGACGGCCCGGTCCAGCCGGTCGAGGCCGCGGGCGTCAACTTCGTAGACCGCGAGGGCCGCCGCCGCGATGTCCTGGGTGATCCGGCCGTCCGCCTTGACCTGGGCGTAGTCGCGGACCCGGCGCAGGAGGCGGTTGGCGATGCGGGGTGTGCCGCGGGAGCGGCCGGCGATCTCGGCGGCTCCCGCGGTGTCGATCTCGACGTCGAGGAGGTTGGCGGAGCGGTGGACGACGCGCTCCAGTTCGGCGGGCTCGTAGAACTCCATGTGCGCGGTGAAGCCGAAGCGGTCGCGCAGCGGGGGCGGCAGCAGGCCCGCGCGTGTGGTGGCGCCGACCAGGGTGAAGGGCGGCAGCTCCAGCGGGATGGCGGTGGCACCGGGGCCCTTGCCGACGATCACGTCGACGCGGAAGTCCTCCATCGCCATGTACAGCATCTCCTCGGCGGGCCGGGACATGCGGTGGATCTCGTCGAGGAAGAGGACCTCGCCCTCCTGGAGGGAGGAGAGGATCGCGGCGAGGTCTCCGGCGTGCTGGATGGCGGGGCCCGAGGTGATGCGGATCGGGGCGCCCATCTCGGCGGCGATGATCATCGACAGGGTGGTCTTGCCGAGGCCGGGGGCGCCGGAGAGCAGGACGTGGTCGGCGGTGGCGCCCCGGGCACGGGCGGCGCGCAGGACCAGGTCGAGCTGTTCGCGCACCTTCTCCTGGCCGATGAACTCGCCCAGGTCCTTGGGGCGCAGCGCGGCCTCCACGGCCTGGTCCTCGCGGTCGGCGACGGAGCCCACAAGACGCTCAGCGGCGGCGTCGGTGTCGGTGGTGTCGTCCCAGTTCATCAGTGGTGTGCCTCAGCGGTGGTGGGGTCAGCGGGCGCGGTTGAGGGTCTGGAGGGCCGCCTTGAGCAGCTGGCCGACCGGGGGCGTTCCGCCCGCGGCCTCGGCCTGCGGGGCGACCGCGGTGACGGCCTCGTCGGCCTCGCGGGTGGCGTATCCGAGGCCGATCAGGGCGGCGTGCAGCTGGTCGCGCCAGCCCTGGCTGACCGGGGCGCCGATCGCGGGGGCGCCGATGGGCTCGCCGAGGCGGTCCTTCAGTTCGAGGAGCAGTTTCTGCGCGCCCTTCTTGCCGATGCCGGGGACGGCGGTGAGCGCCCTCTCGTCCCCGGTGGCGACCGCTCTGCGCAGGGCGTCGGGTGAGTGCACGGCGAGCATCGCCTGGGCCAGCCGCGGGCCGACCCCGCTCGCGGTCTGGAGCAGCACGAACACCTGACGCTCGTCGTCGTCGGCGAAGCCGTACAGCGTCAGCGAGTCCTCGCGGACGACGAGGGAGGTGGCGAGCTTGGTCTGCTGTCCCATGCGCAGCCCGGAGAGCGTGCCGGGCGTGCACTGGACCGAGATGCCGATCCCGCCCACCTCGACCACCGCGGAGTCGGGGGCGAGGGCGGCGACCGGGCCGCTGACGAAGGCGATCATGCGCTACGGCCTTTCGATGAAGCTGTGTGCAGGGCGACGGCCTGCTGGAGTCGGTTCTGCGCGGGGGCGCGCCAGATGTGGCAGATGGCGAGCGCGAGGGCGTCGGCGGCGTCCGCGGGCTTGGGCGGCGCGCTGAGTCGCAGCAGCCGGGTGACCATGGCGCCGACCTGTGCCTTGTCGGCGCGGCCGCTGCCGGTGACGGCCGCCTTGACCTCGCTGGGGGTGTGCAGGGCGACGGGGATGCCGCGGCGAGCGGCGCAGAGCATGGCGACGGCGCTGGCCTGGGCGGTGCCCATGACCGTACGGACGTTGTGCTGGCTGAACACCCGCTCCACGGCGACGAATTCGGGCTGATGCTCGTCCAGCCACTGCTCGATGCCCTGCTCCACGGCGACCAGACGCTGCCCCAACTCCGCGTCCGCGGGCGTGCGTACGACACCGACGCCGAGCATCGTGAGCGGCCGCCCCGCGACACCCTCGACGACCCCGACCCCGCATCGCGTCAGTCCGGGGTCGACCCCGAGTACCCGCACCGCGCCCCCTCCCCAGTTTCGATCGCCTGTTTGTGCAGGCTATCTGCTGCCACTGACAACGGCGGCGGGCCGGTGGGGTGTGTCCCACCGGCCCGCCGGAATCCGCTGTGCTCGCGGCAGCGTTACGCGTCGACCTTCTCCATGATCTCGTCGCTGACGTCGAAGTTGGCGAAGACGTTCTGCACGTCGTCGCTGTCCTCCAGCGCGTCGATCAGCTTGAAGATCTTCTTGGCGCCCTCTTCGTCCAGCTCGACCTGGACGGACGGCACGAAGCTGGACTCGGCGGAGTCGTAGTCGATGCCGGCCTCCTGGAGCGCTGTGCGGACCGCGACCAGGTCGGTGGCCTCGCTGATGACCTCGAAGGACTCACCGAGGTCGTTGACCTCCTCGGCGCCCGCGTCCAGGACGGCGGTGAGGACGTCGTCCTCGCTCAGCTCGCCCTTGGGGACGATGATCACGCCCTTGCGGCTGAACATGTACGACACCGAGCCCGGGTCGGCCATGTTGCCGCCGTTGCGGGTCATGGCGACGCGGACGTCGGAGGCGGCACGGTTGCGGTTGTCGGTGAGGCACTCGATGAGCACCGCGACGCCGTTCGGGCCGTAGCCCTCGTACATGATCGTCTCGTAGTCGGCGCCGCCGGCCTCGAGGCCGCCGCCGCGCTTGACCGCGGAGTCGATGTTCTTGTTCGGGACCGACTGCTTCTTGGCCTTCTGGATGGCGTCGTAGAGGGTCGGGTTGCCCTCGATGTCGACGCCGCCCATACGGGCCGCGACCTCGATGTTCTTGATCAGCTTCGCGAAGAGCTTGCCGCGCTTGGCGTCGATCACGGCCTTCTTGTGCTTCGTCGTAGCCCATTTAGAGTGGCCGGACATCTGCCTGTCTCCTTCGCGTAACCCACTAAGAACGAACGCCAGAGATCCTACAAGGACTCTGCTGTCCCGTTCGCGCGCACCATGTCGACGAAGAGCCCGTGCACGCGGTGGTCGCCGGTCAGTTCCGGGTGGAACGACGTGGCGAGCGCGTTGCCCTGGCGGACCGCGACGATGTGCCCGTCGTGCTCGGCGAGCACCTCGGTCTCGGCGCCGACGGACTCCACCCACGGGGCACGGATGAAGACGCCCTCCACCGGGTCGCCCGCAATGCCCTGCACGTCGAGCGCGGCCTCGAAGGACTCGTTCTGACGTCCGAAGGCGTTGCGGCGCACGATCATGTCGATGCCCCCGACCGTCTCCTGGCCGGAACGCGGGTCGAGGATCTTGTCGGCGAGCATGATCATGCCGGCGCAGGTGCCGTAGACCGGCATGCCGCTGTGCACGCGCGTGCGGAGCGGTTCCATCACGCCGAACAGGATGGCCAGCTTGGAGATGGTGGTGGACTCGCCGCCCGGGATGACCAGGCCGTCCACCTCGGCGAGCTCTTCGGGGCGCCGCACCGGCCTGGCCACGGCATCGGCCGCGGCCAGGGCGACGAGGTGCTCCCGTACGTCGCCCTGAAGGGCCAGGACGCCTATGACGGGAGTGGTCATTACCAGCCTCGGTTCGCGTAACGCTCGGCCTCGGGGAGCGTGTCGCAGTTGATGCCGACCATGGCCTCGCCGAGGTTGCGGGACGCGTCCGCGATGATCTTCGGGTCGTCGTAGAAGGTGGTGGCCTTCACGATGGCGGCGGCGCGCTTGGCGGGGTCGCCGGACTTGAAGATGCCGGAGCCGACGAAGACGCCCTCGGCGCCGAGCTGGCGCATCAGCGCGGCGTCGGCCGGGGTGGCCACGCCACCGGCGGAGAACAGCACGACCGGGAGCTTGCCCAGCTCGGAGACTTCCTTGACCAGCTCGTACGGGGCGCGCAGCTCCTTGGCGGCGGCGTACAGCTCGTTGTTGTCGAAGCCGCGCAGCTTGGCGATCTCGTTCTTGATCTGGCGCAGGTGGCGGACGGCCTCGACGACGTTGCCGGTGCCGGCCTCGCCCTTGGAGCGGATCATGGCCGCGCCCTCGGCGATGCGGCGCAGGGCCTCGCCCAGGTTGGTGGCACCGCAGACGAAGGGGGTGGTG
This sequence comes from Streptomyces davaonensis JCM 4913, assembly GCF_000349325.1. Classification (GTDB taxonomy): domain Bacteria; phylum Actinomycetota; class Actinomycetes; order Streptomycetales; family Streptomycetaceae; genus Streptomyces; species Streptomyces davaonensis. Next base: position 7,915,454 of record NC_020504.1, on the reverse strand, counting down.
AAGGCCCACTTGTCGGAGTGGTTGACCTCGTCGGCCGGGGTGAGGACCTCGGACTCGTCGATGTAGTCCACACCGAGGGACTGAAGCACCTGGGCCTCGACGAAGTGGCCGATGCGGGACTTGGCCATCACGGGGATGGAGACCGCGTCGATGATGCCCTCGATCATGTCCGGGTCGGACATCCGGGCCACGCCGCCGTCCTTGCGGATGTCGGCGGGGACCCGCTCCAGGGCCATGACGGCGACCGCGCCCGCGTCCTCGGCGATCTTCGCCTGCTCCGGCGTGACGACGTCCATGATGACGCCGCCCTTGAGCTGCTCGGCCATACCGCGCTTGACGCGAGCGGTGCCGGTGGCAGGAGCCTGGTTCTCGGTGATGGACACGGGTTGACCTCACTGACGTGAAAAGCGGGTTTCTACTGCACCGAGGAAACGTGAAGGGACCAGTCCACAGCAAGGGCCAATGGTGAGGCGGTGGATCGTTTTCGGATTCAAGCAGATGTCATCGGATTCAAGCGGTGCCGGGCCCCTGCTGGGCGGTGCGGTCGACGAGGGCGGCCGGCGGCTCGTCGTCCATCTCGAAGGCCATCGGGAAGCGGGCGTGGCCGGCCAGCCGGAACCAGCGCACCTTGCGGTGTTCACGCAGTCGGCGGGCGGCACCCACGGCGTCGTTGTGGAACCGGCGGGCCATGGGGACGCGGCGCACCGCCTCCGTGAGTTCGTGGGCGGCCGACTCTCCCCCGGGCGCCTCCCGGACCACCTCGACCTGGGCCTGTTCCGCGAACACGGCACGCAGCGCCTGGCTCAGCTCGCTCTCGGCGACCTCCCGCTGCTCCTCCTCCGCCTGCCGGGCGGCGTGCGCGGACTCGTACAGGACGATCGACGCCGCCGGATCGAGCACTCCGGAGGTGGCCAGTTCCTGGGTCACGGAGGCCCGGCGGAGCAGCTGGGCGTCGAGGGCGGCACGGGTCGCGTCGATCCGGGCGTGGAGCCGGTCGAGACGGCCCGCCGTCCAGCTCAGATAGACGCCGATCGCGAGGAGCGCGACGAGGATCCAGATGAGGGTTGCGGTCACGGGCGGCAAGGTTACCGACGTACGGGAACCCCGCTACGCCCGCCCACGCACGTCAGTCCCGCGCCAGCCCCAGTCGCGCCCGCAGACCGGGCCCCCGGTCGTCGTCCGTCGCCGCCACCGCGGCCGCGCCCGCCGTCACCGTCTCGTACACCGACAGGATGTCCGCGCCGACCGTCGACCAGTCGAAGCGGCGGACGTGGGCGCTGCCCCGCTCGCGCAGCTCCTGGCGGCGTGCCGGGTCCTCCAGCAGGCGTACGGCCGCCTCGGCGAGCGCGGCGGCGTCCTCGTTGGCAAAGAGCTCTCCCGCCGCGCCCTGGTCGAGGACCTGGGCGAAGGCGTCGAGGTCGGAGGCGAGCACCGGCGCTCCGGCGGACATCGCCTCGACCAGGATGATGCCGAAGCTCTCGCCGCCGGTGTTGGGGGCGATGTACAGGTCGACGCTGCGCAGGAAGCGGGCCTTGTCCTCGTCGCTGACCATGCCGAGGAACTCCACGCGGGAACGCAGCTCGGCGGGCAGTGACTCCACCGCCTCCTTCTCGTCGCCGCGCCCGGCGACCAGCAGCCGGGTCTGCGGCCGGGCCGCGAGGATCTTCGGCAGCGCCTTCATCAGCACCGGCAGTCCCTTGCGGGGCTCGTCGATGCGGCCGATGAAGCCGATCGTGTCACCCTGCCACTCCGCCTTGGGCTCGGCCTTGGCGAAGAAGTCGACGTCGACGCCGTTGGGGATCACGACCGCGTCCCCGCCCAGGTGCTCCACCAGCGTGCGCCGGGCGTACTCGCTCACCGCGATCCGCGCGCTGATCTTCTCCAGGGCGGCCTGGAGGATCGAGTACGCGGCGATCATCGCCTTGGAGCGCGGGTTGGAGGTGTGGAAGGTGGCGACCAGCGGCCCCTGCGCGGCCCAGCAGGTCAGCAGCCCGAGGGACGGCGAGGACGGCTCGTGGATGTGCACGACGTCGAAGGCGCCGTCGTGCAGCCAGCGCCGTACCCGCGCGGCCGACAGGAACCCGAAGTTCAGCCGGGCCACCGAGCCGTTGTACGGCACCGGGACCGCTCGGCCGGCCGAGACGACGTACGGCGGCAGCGGGGTGTCGTCGTCGGCCGGGGCCAGCACGGAGACCTCGTGGCCGAGGCGGATGAAGTACTCGGCGAGATCGCGGATGTGGAACTGGACGCCGCCCGGCACGTCCCAGGAGTACGGGCAGACAATGCCGATCCTCACGACGGTCCCTTCCCGGGGTCCAGATCGGCCACCCACAAGCGCTGAAGCATGTGCCAGTCCTCCGGATGCTCGGCGATCCCGGTGGCGAAGGCGTCGGCCAGCGCCTGTGTCATGACAGACGTCTTCTCGGCCCGGTTGCCTGTCTCGGGCACCTCGACCGGGGGGTGCACCCGCCCGCGCATCACGGGCGAGTCGTCGTACCAGAGCGTCACCGGCAGCAGCAGCGCGCCGGTCTGCTGGGCGAGCAGGGCCGGTCCGGCGGGCATCCGGGCCGTCTCGCCGAAGAACTTGACCTCGACGCCGGAGGCGGAGAGATCGCGGTCGGCGACCAGGCAGACCAGGCCGCCGTCGCGCAGTCGGCGGGCCAGCGTGCCGAAGGCCGAGCCACCGCTGTGCGGCAGCACCTCCATGCCGAGGCCCTCGCGGTAGGCGACGAACCGGTCGTAGAGGGACTCCGGCTTCAGCCGCTCGGCGACCGTGGTGAACGGCGTCTCCAGCTTGGTGGTGACCCAGGCGCCCGCGAGGTCCCAGTTGCCCAGGTGCGGCAGGGCGAGTATGACGCCCTTGTCGGAGGCGAGGCCGTCGGTCAGGTAGTGCACGTCCTTGGGGTCGAAGCCGCCCTTGACGCGGTCCGCGCTCCACGCGGGGAGCCGGAAGGACTCCATCCAGTAGCGCAGGTACGAGCGCATGCCCGCGCGGGACAGCTCTTTGAGGCGCTCCGGGCTCGCGTCGGGCACCACGCGCGCGTAGTTGCTCTCCAGCCGCAGCACACCCTTGCCGCGCCGCTTCCAGGCGGCATCCGCGATGGTGCGGCCGAGCCGTACCGCGACCGGCTCGGGGAGCTTCTTGACGGTGCCCCAGCCCAGGCCGTACAGCGCGTCCGTCAGCCGCTCCTGGGCCCTCATTTCGCCGCCTCGCTCCCCTGCGGGGCATTCTCCACCGCGGCCGCCGCGTCCGCCTCCGCGGACTCCCGGCGCACCGTGACGACCCGCTGGATCAGCGTGACCAGGCTGCCCACGGCGACGATCCACAGCGCGACGGGCAGCAGGTACTGGATGCCGGGCACCCCGAACTTGTGCAGACCCGCGAAACCGGCCGCCACCAGGGAGATCACCAGCCGCTCGGCCCGCTCCACCAGACCGTTCACGGCAACCGGAAGACCGATCGACTCGCCCCGCGCCTTGGTGTACGACACCACCTGGCCGCTCGCCAGACAGAAGATCGAGACCGCGCACAGGACGAGGTCGTCGCCGCCACCGGCGTACCAGAGGGCGAAGCCGCCGAAGATCGCGCCGTCGGCGACGCGGTCGAGCGTGGAGTCCAGGAAGGCGCCCCAGCGGCTGGAGCGGCCCAGCTGGCGGGCCATGTTGCCGTCGACGAGGTCGGAGAACACGAAGAGCGTGATCACGACCGTGCCCCAGAAGAACTCGCCCTGCGGGTAGAACACCAGCGCGCCCGCCATCACGCCGGCGGTGCCGATCAGCGTGACCGTGTCGGGGCTGACGCCCCGCCGGATCAGAAACGCGGCGAACGGTGTGAGGACACGCGTGAAGAATGCACGCGCGTACTTGTTCAGCATGGCCTTCCCGAGGTTCGGTGTGGCCGCGCGGCCCCTGCTGGCCACCGGCTGGCCCATCGTAGCCACGCCCGCGCGCGGGCGGCGGCCGGGCGCCGGATCACGCTCCGCGCGGGAGCGGCGGTCGCGATCACGTCCGCCGTATGGACGCACCGTGACGGGAGTGGAAAGCTCGAAGGACCGCGGGCGTCATCGGAGCCGCCACCGCACGCGGGTCCGCATGTCCGCGCCCACAGCGACCTCACCGTGCACGGGAGGCAGGATCATGGGCGACAAGGCGAACGCACACCCCGGAGCCGCCGGCAGGGCTACAGCGGCCGACCACCCCGCGTCCGTACGGAATGTGGTGCTGGTCGGCCACTCCGGATCGGGCAAGACCACGTTGGTGGAAGCTCTCGCGCTCACCGCGGGAGCAGTGAACCGGGCGGGCCGCGTGGAGGACGGCGGCACCGTCTCCGACTACGACGACATCGAGCACCGGCAGCAACGCTCGGTACAGCTCTCCCTGGTGCCCGTCGAATGGGACGGCATCAAGGTCAATCTTCTGGACACCCCCGGATACGCCGACTTCGTCGGGGAACTCAGGGCCGGTCTGCGAGCGGCGGACGCGGCCCTTTTCGTCGTCTCGGCCTCGGACGGCGTGGACGGCTCGACCCGCATGGTGTGGGAGGAGTGCGCGGCGGTCGGCATGCCGCGCGCCATCGTCATCACGCATCTGGAGTCCGCGCGCGCGAACTACGAGGACATGACCGGGATCTGCGCGGAGGCGTTCGGCGCCGACGACCCCGATGCCGTGATCCCGCTCTATCTGCCGCTGCACGGCCCGCAGGCACCGGACGGGCACGCGCCCGTGACCGGGCTGATCGGGCTCCTGTCGCAGAAGCTGTTCGACTACGCCTCCGGGGAGCGCAAGGAGGCCGAGCCGGGCGAGGACCAGCTGCCGCAGATCGAGGAGGCCCGCAACCGGCTCATCGAGGGGATCATCGCCGAGAGCGAGGACGAGACCCTCATGGACCGCTACCTCGGCGGTGAGCAGATCGACGTCGGCACACTCATCGAGGACCTGGAGCGCGCCGTCGCACGCGGGGTCTTCTTCCCCGTCCTGGCCGCCGCCCCCGCGGCCGAGGGCGCCCGGCAGGGGCTCGGCACCATCGAACTGCTGGAGCTGGTCACCGGCGGCTTCCCGACCCCGCTGGAGCGCGAGGCACCCCGGGTCACCACCGTCGACGGCAAGCCGCGCGAGCTGAAGCTCTGCGACCCCGACGGGCCGCTGGTCGCGGAGGTCGTGAAGACGGCGTCCGACCCGTATGTCGGCCGGGTCTCGCTGGTGCGCGTCTTCTCCGGCACCCTGCGCCCCGACGAGACGGTCCATGTCTCGGGCCACGGGCTCGCCGACCGCGGACACGAGGACCACGACGTCGACGAGCGGATCGGCGCGCTGTCCCGGCCCTTCGGCAAGCAGCAACGGGCCCTCACCCACTGCATCGCGGGCGACCTGGCGTGCGTGGCCAAGCTGGGCCGAGCGGAGACCGGCGACACGCTCTCCGCCAAGGACGACCCGCTGCTGATGGAACCCTGGGAGATGCCCGACCCGCTGCTGCCGCTCGCCATCCAGGCGCACAGCAAGGCAGACGAGGACAAGCTCTCCCAAGGCCTGTCCCGCCTGGTCGCCGAGGACCCCACGATGCGCCTGGAGCAGAACCAGGACACCCACCAGGTCGTCCTGTGGTGCCTCGGCGAGGCCCACGCGGACGTCGCCCTGGAACGGCTGCGCAGCCGCTACGGCGTCCAGGTCGACGTCGTACCGCACCGTGTCTCCCTGCGGGAGACCTTCGCGGACAAGTCGGCCGGGCGCGGGCGGCATGTGAAGCAGTCCGGCGGGCACGGGCAGTACGCCATCTGCGAGATCGAGGTCGAGCCGCTGCCCGGCGGCTCGGGCATCGAGTTCGTGGACAAGGTGGTCGGCGGGGCGGTGCCGCGGCAGTTCATCCCGTCCGTCGAGAAGGGCGTACGGGCCCAGGCCGCCAAGGGCGTCGCCGCCGGTCATCCGCTGATCGACGTACGGATCACACTCCTGGACGGCAAGGCGCACTCGGTGGACTCCTCCGACGCCGCCTTCCAGACGGCCGGGGCGCTGGCGCTGCGGGAGGCCGCGGCCGACGCGAAGATCCATCTGCTGGAGCCGGTGGCCGAGGTGAGCGTGCTGGTCGGCGACGAGTACGTGGGCGCCGTGATGAGCGATCTGTCCGGGCGCCGCGGCCGGGTGCTCGGCACCGAGCAGACGCCCGGCGGACGCACGCTGGTGCGCGCCGAGGTGCCGGAGATCGAGATCGGCCGGTACGCGGTCGATCTGCGCTCCCTGTCGCACGGCACCGCCCGGTTCAACCGCTCCTACGCGCGGCACGAGCCGATGCCGCAGCAGGTCGCCGAGAAGGTCCGCGAACAGACGCGGGATTCCGCGTAGTTGGTACCGGGCACAACCTGGGTGGGGCCGAACGCGCCTCACCCGAAAGGCCTTTGTGGAACGCTCCCCTCCGCGTCGGCGGACGGCTTCGGCCGTCCGCCGACGAACTGTCGGTGGCTGCGGATACGCTGATGACCTGATCAACAGGTGTGCCGGGCACGGAAGTCGGGAAGGCCGCAGAACGACAGTGGGCGGCGATCGGGGGGCGGGAATGACCGTAGGGATTGAGGACGTCTTCGGACCGCAAGTTCCCCTCACGGGCGGCGAGGGCAAGTCGGCTACGTTCGCCCTGGCCTCGGCGGCGTACCGGGACAACCCGGTCGAGGAGATCACCAAGGCCAACAGCGAGTGGCACGAGACCACCGTCAAGGACGGCCAGAAGTGGGCCGGCAAGCTTTTCCGGCCGAACCTGGGCGAGGCGTACTCCCGCGCGGTGATCGAGCGCATGCTGAGTCCGGGTCGTGCGCCGCTGATCCAGTCCTTCGGCACCGAGCCCCAGGTCGTCGTCGACCACTGCCTGGCCGCCTACCGGCTGCGCCGGGACCGCGACAAGAGGCTGTCCGCCGTCATGGTGGTGTGCGGTCTGCTGTTCCTGCCCGGACTGCTCGTCTGGCTCCTGGTCTTCCGGCTGCGCACCGGCATCGACAAGAGCACCAACAAGAAGGCCTCCGCCCTCGCCACGGCACTGCTCGTCGCCGTCGGCCTGGTCGCCGTCATCTTCCTCGTCCGGATGCCGCTCGGGGGCTTCTGGGGCTGGTACGCGCGTGCGTGCGTGGTCGCCCCCGTCCTGGGCTGGTACTGGGCCAAGCGGATCTGCGACCGCTCGACGAAGGACCTCCGCGCGCGTTGGAACGGCCTGCTCGCCGGAAGCAGCGTCGGAGCCCAGGTCCCCGAGGCGGTGCCGAGCAGCCCCAGTGAGGCGCGGGCCGAGCAGTTGCGCCAGTCGCTGGCCAAGCTGAACCGCGAGCAGCAGTCCAACTCCGTCTTCTACGCCGGGCCCAAGGGAATTCTGGGGATGGGCACCCGGTGGGGCAGTTGGCAGCTCGCCGAGGACCTCACGCCGGCCGACCCGAGCCGCGAGATCAACCCCTTCCGCAGCTGGGACATCATCCGCGCCATCCACGACCGGCTGCGCATGCTGGAGCGGAACACGATCAACACCGGCGGCTTCCCCAAGGCCACGGTCAAGCACTGGATCGTCACCCCGGTCGGCGAGAACGCCAAGGGCGTGGCCCGCACGGAGCAGTCGGCGGACGTGGAGGCGTTCCAGCACAAGGCGCACTCCATACAGGAGATCTGCAACAAGCAGCAGTTCGGCAGTGGTGACCGGCACTACCTCGGCGTGCAGTGGACCCTGTGGGACGGCCAGTTGATCATCACGATGATGATCACCGTCACCGTGCTCCACGAGACGCTGCGCATCGAGGTGACAGGACACGCGCTGGGCCCGGTCAATCCGCTCTTCATGGGCAAGCCCGAGGACCCGACCAAGCAGGTCCAGAAGTCGTTCAAGCCGTGGGAGACCCGTACGGTGAAACTCCCGCTGGTCCCCACCAACGAGGTCGTACGCCTCGCCGTCCGCGCCCCGCTCTCCTGGTACCCGCCGCTGCTGAACTGGCTGGGCGGGACCATAAGCCTGCCCGAGCCGTTCGGCCTGCGGCACGTCTGGGCGGACAAGCCGTGGCGCCACCGCTTCATGGCCGACGACGCGATGCGGGCGGCGACGCCGGTACTGCGCGTGGTGCACTCGGCGGCGATCCGGGTCCTTGAGGACAACGGCGTCGACACCGAGAAGTTCGGCAACCGGTCGGCGTTCCTCAGCACGGCGGTGCAGGATCCGTCGCCGAGGAAGGCCGACCTGTACGACGCCTGAGCCGTCAGGCCGGCCAGGCCTCCGCCAGCATCTTGCGGGTGTCCGCCAGCAACTGCGGCAGCACCCGCGTGTGGCCGACCACCGGCATGAAGTTCGTGTCGCCGCCCCAGCGCGGCACGATGTGCTGGTGCAGATGGGCCGCGATGCCCGCGCCGGCGACCGTGCCCTGGTTCATGCCGATGTTGAAGCCGTGCGCCCCGGAGGCCGTGCGCAGGGCCGTCATCGCCTGCTTGGTCAGGGCCGCCAGCTCGATCGTCTCGGGCTCGGTGAGGTCGGTGTAGTCGGCGACATGACGGTAGGGCACGACCATCAGGTGGCCGCCGTTGTACGGGTACAGATTGAGGACCGCGTACACCTGCTCGCCGCGCCTGACGACCAGGCCGTCCTCGTCGGACTTGGCCGGGATCGAGCAGAAGGGGCAACCGTCGTCGGCTCCGGGGCCGGTCGGCTTGTTCTCACCCTGGATGTACGCCATCCGATGGGGCGTCCACAGGCGCTGGAACGCGTCCTGGATCCCCACTCCCCACTGCTGCTCCGGCTCACTCGTCATGCGTGCAGCATATGGCTTCGTCCGTTCGCGGCGTGTCGCCGGGGCGACGGGAGGGCCGCCACCGGCCAAGCTGGGCCAGTGGACGACGACAGCCCTTATGCGCGCTGGGAGCAGCGCACCGAGATCCCGTTGTTCCTGGCGTCACTGGTGTTCCTGGCCGCGTACGCCGCCCGGGTCCTCGCGGAGAGCATGCCGTCCTTCTGGAAGGACGTGTGCTGGTTCACGATGCTCGCGCTCTGGATGCTGTTCGCCGCGGACTACGTGGTCCGCTGGCGGCTGAGCGGGCAGCGCTTCCCGCACTTCGCCAGGACGCACTTCCTGCACACGGTGGTGGTCGTCCTGCCGCTGCTGCGGCCGCTGCGGATCGTTCCGCTCTACGACGCCATCCAGCATCGGCAGGGCGAGCCCCGGCTCTCCCTGCACGCGCGCGTGATCTCCTACGCCAGCCTGTCGACCCTGCTGCTCGGCTTCGCCGGCGCCCTCGCGGTCTATCAGCAGGAGCGCGGCGCGCCCGATACCACCATGCACTCATTCGGGGACGCGGTGTGGTGGGCCGCCGCAACGATCAGCACGGTCGGCTACGGCGACATCACACCGGTCACCAGGGGCGGCCGGACGGTCGCGATCGGGATGATGGCCGGTGGGCTGGCCCTGCTCGGCGCGGTGACGGGGTCGTTCTCCTCCTGGCTGCTCCAGATCTTCTCCCGCGAGAGCGACAAGAAGCCCCCGGAGAGCTGAGCGCTCCCCGGGGGCCCGGTGACGTGGTCGACCGGATCAGACCTGCGTCCGCTCCTCGACGACCTGCGCGATCTTCGCGATGGCCTCGTCGAAGGGGATGCCGTTCTCCTGCGAGCCGTCGCGGTAGCGGAAGGAGACGGCGTTGTTGGCCATGTCCTCGTCGCCCGCGATGACCATGAAGGGCACCTTCTGCTTCTGGGCGTTGCGGATCTTCTTCTGCATCCGGTCGGAGGAGGAGTCCACCTCGACCCGCAGGCCCTTCTTCTTGGCGGCCGCGGCGAACTTCGCCAGGTAGTCCACGTGCCCGTCGCCGATCGGGATGCCGATCGCCTGGACCGGGGCCAGCCACGCCGGGAACGCGCCCGCGTAGTGCTCCAGCAGCACCGCGAAGAACCGCTCGATGGAGCCGAACAGCGCGCGGTGGATCATGACCGGACGCTGCTTGGAGCCGTCCGCGGAGGTGTACTCCAGATCGAAGCGCTCCGGCAGGTTGAAGTCGAGCTGGATCGTCGACATCTGCCAGGTGCGGCCGATGGCGTCCTTGGTCTGGACGGAGATCTTCGGGCCGTAGAAGGCGGCGCCGCCCGGGTCCGGGACCAGAGGCAGGCCCTGCTTCTCGGCGACCTGGCGCAGCGTCTCGGTCGCCTCCTCCCAGACCTCGTCGGAGCCGACGAACTTCTCCGGGTCCTTGGTGGACAGCTCCAGGTAGAAGTCGGTCAGACCGTAGTCGCGCAGCAGGCCCAGGACGAAGGTGAGCGTCTTGTCGAGCTCCTCCGACATCTGCTCGCGGGTGCAGTAGATGTGCGCGTCGTCCTGCGTGAAGCCCCGCGCGCGGGTCAGGCCGTGCACGACGCCCGACTTCTCGTAGCGGTACACCGTGCCGAACTCGAACAGCCGCAGCGGCAGTTCACGGTACGACCGGCCGCGCGCGTCGAAGATCAGGTTGTGCATCGGGCAGTTCATGGGCTTGAGGTAGTAGTCCACGCCCTCGTCGAGCTGCATGGGCGGGTACATGCCCTCGGCGTACCAGTCGAGGTGCCCGGACGTCTCGAAGAGCTTCCCCTTCGTGGCGTGCGGGGTGTAGACGAACTCGTAGCCCTCTTCCTCGTGGCGGCGGCGCGAGTAGTCCTCCATGACCCGGCGGACGATGCCGCCCTTGGGGTGGAAGACGGCGAGGCCGGAGCCGATCTGCTCCGGGATGGAGAACAGGTCCAGCTCGTTGCCCAGCTTGCGGTGGTCGCGCTTCTCGGCCTCGGCGAGGAAGTCCAGGTACGCCTTCAGCTCGTCCTTCGACGGCCAGGCGGTGCCGTAGATGCGCTGGAGCATCGGGTTCTTCTCGCTGCCGCGCCAGTACGCGGCGGCGTTGCGCATCAGCTTGAACGCGGGGATCAGCCGGGTCGAGGGCAGGTGCGGACCGCGGCAGAGGTCCTTCCAGCACAGGTCGCCGGTCTTCGCGTCCAGGTTGTCGTAGATCGTCAGCTCGCCGGCGCCGACCTCGACGTCCGCGCCGTCGTCGGAGGAGGCGGAGCCCTTGAGGCCGATCAGCTCCAGCTTGTACGGCTCGTTCGCGAGCTCCTCGCGGGCGGCCTCGTCGGTGACGACGCGGCGGGCGAACTTCTGGCCGCGCTTCTGGATCTCCTGCATCTTCTTCTCGATGGCCTTGAGATCCTCGGGCGTGAACGGCTTCTCGACGTCGAAGTCGTAGTAGAAGCCGTCCTTCACCGGCGGGCCGATGCCCAGCTTGGCCTCGGGGAACAGCTCCTGCACGGCCTGCGCCATGACGTGCGCGGTGGAGTGGCGCAGGATGTTCAGACCGTCCTCGGAGGAGATCTCGACGCCCTCGACCTCCTCGCCGTCGGCCACGACGTACGACAGGTCCTTGAGCTCGCCCCCCACGCGCGCGGCGATGATCGAGCGCTCGCCGGCGAAGAGGTCGGCCGCCGTTGTGCCCGTCGTCACCACGCGCTCTTCCCGCTCGGAATCGCGTTGGATGATCACACGGACGTCTGACACCGGTCTCTCCTGACTGAAGGTGGGGTGCGGCGCCATACCGAGAGCGCGCGCATTACGGGATCGTACCGACCCGCACCCTCCGAGGGCGAAATCAGTCCCCGTCGTACTCCCCGCCGCAGGCTTCCTCGAAGAAGTCGAGGTTCTCCTGCAGCGACTTCATCAGCCGGTCCCGCTCCGCCTCGTCCACCTGGACCGGTACGAGATCGGAGGCCCCGGTGAGCCGCCGGAACCCGCCCCGGCTCTCCAGCCGTCCGGTCACCCGCACCGGCAGTCCGACGAGGTGGGCGTGTCCGGCGATGCGGTAGACCTCCTCGTCGAGGGTGAGCCGGACGTGCGGGACTTCGGCGCCGGCGATGACCCGCAGCCGTACGCTGCCCTCGCCGCGCGGCCCCGAGCGGCGCATCCGCACCACCGCGCCGGTGATCCGCACCGGCACGGACGGCTCGTCGCGCAGGAAGCGGGCCCCGGCCTCGCGCAGCACGGGCAGGTCGCCCGGCGAGAACTCGACAGGTTCCCCGGACGCCGCGCATCCCTCGGGCACTCCGGCCGCCGGCGCCCAGTCGACGGCGATGCGCGCGCCCTCGGTACCGCGCACCAGCGCGACCAGAGCCTCGGTGAGCTCCCGGCTGACGCCCGCCTCGACGGCCCCGTCGAAGGCGTCCATGCCGCCGGTGGCCCGCTGGTAGTCGATGGCCTCGCGGGTGGCGTGGACGGCCTGGTGCAGGCGCACGGCGAGGGCGCGTCCGGGACCGACGGGCACGAAGGAGGTGAGCCCGCCGCCGGTCGCGCTGCCGACGAGCACGCTGTCCAGCAGGGCGGCGGCGGACCTGCGGTGCCGGGCGCCGTAGTACCCGGCACGCGCGCGGGTGGCGAGGGCGCCCGCGAGCAGCGTCTGCCGGGCGGCGGCGCGCAATTGTTCCTCCACGGCCCAGGGGGCGGCCCCGGCCGGGCCGCTGGGCACGTCCCGCCACCAGCGGATCTCGTCGCTGGGCACGGCGAGGCCGACGAGGACCTCCCGCGCGGAGGGGGTGCCGCTGCGGGCGAGGGCGTCGAGCGCCTCGCCGAGCAGGTCGTCGCTGTCGGGGAAGGCGCGGCTCTCGGGCACCAGCAGGCTCGTGCCGCCGGCGCCCGGTCCCGGCGGGGTCCAGCGGCCGTACCGCCCCGGGGCGCCGCCGCGCCGCTGCCAGCCGTGCCGGTGCAGCAGGGCGCCGAGGACGGCGGGGTCGACCTCGGCGGGCTGCGGGGAACGGTCCCACATGTCGTCGCCGGGGTGCGGGCGCACCGAACGCAGCACTTCCGTGATCGGGCGGTGGGTCATGGCCTGCCTCCGGTCCCGACGCGCGTCATGATCTCGCACAGCGCCCGGTCGTCGAAGATGCGTGAGGTGGGGATCCGCACGGTGGTCCGGTTGCGGCCCGTGATCGGGTGGCCGGCGAGGTTGACCCAGTAGCAGCAGTGTCTGAGGTCGAGCCGGTCGTGGCTGGCGCGCAGCCAGTCGTCCTGGGACCTCGGTACGAGCATCACCACGAGGATCTTGTGCACCGAGACCGGGGTGCGGGCGAGCTTGCGCAGATGGTCGTTGTCGAGCGTGAAGGAGAAGAACCGTCCCGGGGGGTTCGGCGCGATCTGGTAGGTGGCCTTGAGCTGCACCTTGATGGTGACCTCGTCGTCGACCGTGTGTCCGGGAGCGCTGTGGCTGACGTGCCAGTCGATGCCGTTGTCCGGGAAGGGCTGCGACAACGAGCAGCCGGCCGCGGCCGCGACGGCGTGCAGATAGCCCACCTGCAAGGTCTCCATGCAGGCGGTGGTGGCGAGCGTGCCGCGATGGGGACCCGTGCGTTCGGGCAGCAGCCCGCCCCGCTCGGGCTGCGCTATCGCCATGACCAACAGCCTTTCCAACCGAGCCAGTCCGCGTGGCGGGCCGCTGAACTGCAAAGACCCGCACTCCTGTTGTGTCCTTCCGGCGTACGGCGCAAACAGCCCGGGTATCACCAAACGGGCAGAAGACGATGCGTCAGCTGCCGTGGGTGAACGAGGGGTTGTGCAGATATGGCGAGCTGGTATGAGGGCCCGCTGGCGGCATTCGACACGGAGACGACAGGCGTGGACGTCGAGACCGACCGGATCGTCTCGGCGGCCGTCGTCGTCCAGGACGCCCCGGGCACCCGGCCGCGGGTGACCCGGTGGCTGGTGAACCCGGGCGTGCCGGTGCCGGAGGCGGCGACGGCGGTGCACGGACTGACGGAGGAGCATCTTCAGCGCAACGGCCGCTGGCCTGCGCCGGTGATGCAGGAGATAGCCGAGGAACTGGCCGAACAGGCCGTCGCGGGCCGCCCGCTGGTGGTGATGAACGCGCCGTTCGACCTGACCCTGCTCGATCGTGAGCTGCGCCGCCATCGGGCGTCGTCCCTGGACCACTGGTTCGAGACGTCCCCATTGCTGGTGCTCGATCCGAGGGTCCTGGACAAGCATCTGGACCGCTATCGCAAGGGCAGGCGCACGCTGACCGACCTGTGCGCGCACTACGGCGTATCGCTGGACGGCGCGCATGACGCGGGCGCGGACGCGCTCGCCGCGCTGGAGGTCGTACGGGCGGTGGGGCGTCGCTTCGCGGCGCGTCTCGAACGGCTCTCGCCCGCCGAACTGCATCCGCTCCAGGCGGTGTGGCATGCGGCGCAGGCGCGGGGACTTCAGGCGTGGTTCGCGCGCAGCGGCTCGGACGAGGCGGTGGACCCGGCGTGGCCGCTGCGTCCGGATCTTCCGGCGGCGGCGTGAACGCGGCGGCATGAAGAAGGCCGGTCCGCAGTGCTGCGGACCGGCCTTTCCCGGTGGGCGATACTGGGTTCGAACCAGTGACCTCTTCGGTGTGAACGAAGCGCTCTCCCACTGAGCTAATCGCCCGGGAACGGACTGAACAATACAGGTCTTCGCGGGCTTCCTTCAAACCGCTTCCAAGTGGGTGGCCAGACCGCGTCGTCCGGCCCGCATCATCAGCCAGTGGTTGGCACGGAAGAGGGGCCGTCCGGGGACGGCGAGTCGGCGCATCAGCGGCTTGCGCACCTCGACGACCTGGTCGTAGCTGGCCAGGCTGCCGGTGCCGTCCGGGGTGATGGTCCAGCGTGCCCAGCCTTCCAGGTCACCGACCATGGCGATCTCCAGCACCCCGGCGGCCGGATCGCGCCGCACCTCGCGCGCGGTGAAGACCAAGTCGTACGGCAGGACCGAGCGAATGCGGATCACACCGCTGGTGTCGTCGAGCCGGTCCACCTCGCGCACCTGGGGCCACCAGCGCGGATAGTCCTCGGCGCGCTCCAGGGCGGCGTAGACGACGGCGGGCGGCGCGGGCAGGGTCCATCGGCTGCGGAATCGGTAATGGGACCAGTCCATGGGCCGAGTGTGGCACCGGATCTGAGTACGTACTGAGTACCCGCACTCATGTCGTACGGCGTGACCCGGACCACACTCCGAGGTATGACGCACATTCCCTCCCCCGCCGAGGAGTTGCGGCTCCTCGACGCGGAGCTGCGACAACTGGACGCCCGGCGGTCCCAGTTGCTCGCCCGCCGCGGCTGGCTGGTCGCCACGCTGGACGCCGCCCGGCCGCGCGCGGTGACACCGCCCCCGGCAGCGCAGCGCCCCGAGGCCGCGCCTCCGCGCGTGCAGAACGTGCTGCTGATCCTCGGCGGCACCCTGCTCACGATCGCCGCGCTGGCGTTCACCCTGGTCGGCTGGGGCCACCTGGGCATCGCCGGCCGGGCCGCGGTGCTGGGCGCGATCACGGTGGCGGCGCTGGCCGCTCCGCTCCCGCTGCTGGCCCGTGGCCTGCGCTCGACGGCGGAGTCGGTGGCCGGGCTCGGTCTGGCGCTGACGGTGCTGGACGCGTACGCCCTGCACGAGGTCGCGCTGGGCGAGGTGGACGGCGTCGGCTACACGGCGGTGTCGGCGGCGGCGCTTGCGGTGATCTGGACGGCGTACGGCCTGCTGCCGCGGACGGCCGAGCTGCGGCTGCCGCTGCCCTCCGCGCTGGCGGCGGCCCAACTCCCGCTGCCGCTGTGGGCGTTGGCGGCTGATGCCGGGCTGGTCGAGTTCGCCGCCGCGCTGCTGGTGACGGCAGGTTTCAACACGGCTGTGGCGCTCCGGGTGCCGACCCGCTCCGTACGTGTCGCGGCCGTCGTCGGCGCGTGCGGCATGGGCGCCGGAGGTGTGCTGACCGCCGGGGGGCTGTCCCTGGCGGCCACTGGTCCGAGCGCCGCCGCCCGTGCGGCGGCGCTCCTCCTCCTGGGTGCGGCGATCGCGCTGACGGCCGCCTGGCGTACGGCGAAGCCGGCCGCGCCGGTCGGCGGCGTGCTGCTGGTCGCGGCGCTGGGCGGCGTCCCGCGCGTGGTGTTGCCGGAGGCGTGGACGGTTCCGGCGTATCTGGCCTGTGCCATCGCCCTGTTGGCGGCGCTGCGCGTGCCGAGCGTCCCTGAGCCGGTGCGGCAGGGCCTCGCCATGGCCTCCGCCGGTGTCCAGGCGCTGGCCGCGCTGTGGGCGGCGCAGCTCGTCGCCGTCACACTGCTGGGCCCGCTCGCCTGGATCGAGCGCCCCTGGTCGGGCGCGCCCTCGGACATCCGCGCCACGGTGACGGCGGAGCTGCCCTGGCCTCCGTACACGGAGACGGCCCCGCTGGTCCTGGCAACCGTCGCGACGGTACTGGCCTTCACCGCCCACTCCTGGGCGAGGCCGACGGCGCTGGGCCTGGCCTGGGCGGCGGCGCTGGTGTTCCCGCCGGTACTGGAACTGCCGTACGAGGCAGGCCTGTTGGTTGCGCTCGCGGTAACGGCGCTGGCGTTGCTGGGTGCGGCGACGACCTTCACGGCATCCGCGACCTCCGCAACCTCCGCAACCTCCGCAACCGAAGCTGACTCCACGACCGGCACGCCCGAAGCGACCACCGCTCCAAGCGCCCCAACCATTCCGACCTCCTGGATCCTCGCCGCCCTCGCCACCCTCACCTCCGCCCACGCCGCCCTCCTCGCCCTGGCCGCGCAGTCCGCGACCCTGGCCGTGCTCACGACGCTGACGGTCCTCTTCGCGGCGGCGACCCTGCGCGTCCCGCAGTTCGCCGCACCGGCGGCCCTGGCCTACGCCACCGCCCTGACCTGCGCAATCGGCGCCGCCGCCGACTGGCAGCCGCAGCACACGGCGTTGCTGGTCCTGACGGTCCCGGTGACCGCCGCCCTGCTCGCCCACCGCCTCGGCAGCGCGCACCGGGCGACGCTCCCGATCGAGGTGACGGGCGCCGCAGCGGCACTCCTGGCCATCGGACTCACGATCACCGACCCCCCTATGCTCGCCCTCGTCCTCGCCCTGTGCGGAGTGATCACCGCGGCCACGACGCTACGACCGGACCGCCGCGCCGTCGGCTACGCGTCCGCCGCCCTCTTCGTCCTGGCCACCTGGGTCCGCCTGGCCGCCTGGGAGGTCGGCACACCCGAGGCGTACACGCTCCCGATGACGATTCCGGCCCTGCTCGTCGGCGCCCTGCGCAGGCGCCGCGATCCGCAGACCTCGTCGTGGACGGCGTACGGGCCGGGCCTGGCCGCGACCCTGCTGCCGAGCCTGATCGCGGCCTGGGCCGACCCGCACTGGACGCGCCCCCTCCTGCTGGGCCTGGCGGCCCTGTCGCTCACCCTGCTGGGCGGCGGTCACCAGCTCCAGGCGCCGCTGCTGCTCGGCGGCGCGGTGCTCGCCCTGGACGCCCTGCACGAACTGTCCCCGTACATCGTCCAGGTGACCGACGCCCTCCCCCGCTGGGCACTTCCCGCACTCGCCGGACTCCTGCTGCTCATGCTGGGCGCGACGTACGAGCAGCGGATCAGGGATGTCCGACGGATGCGGGATGCTCTGGGGAGGATGAACTAGCCGGTCGCTACGGCATCTTGTCCCCCAGCAACGCCAGGTTCTCGATGGCGGCGAGGCCGTACAGCGCGGTGTCGTTCGTGGACACCCAGGTGGCCTCGCTGCCGGGAACCAGGGTGACCGGACCGCTCAGCTTCTCCGTCTTCCAGGGCGCGGACTCCTTGTAGCCGTCGGAGTTGTAGAACTTCTCCCACGCCCGCTTGGCGAGCTTCTCGTCCCCGGTCTTGACGGCCGCGTACGCGTCCAGCCGGGAGTGGCCCTGGAACAGCAGCAGCGTCCCGAAGTTGGAGCCGTACCGCGCCGCCTGCTCGGCCTTGGTGGCATTGAAGTAGCGGCAGTAGTCGAAGTACGCCTCGTTGAACTTCGGCATGTCGACGAGGTCGATGAGCTCGGCGCACAGCTCGTTGAGGCCGAACACGGCGGACAGGTGCGAGACCCCGACCACCGGCTTGTCGGCGACGGCGAACTTCCCGGTGTCCAGGTCGTAGAGGCCGGTGCCCTGGACGAAGCCGTTCGGCTGCGCGGCGATGGTCTCCATCGTGGACAGAACGCGCGCCTTGGCCTTCTCCCACTTGGGCCCCTTGCGCTCCCACTCGGTCAGCCAGGCGGAGACCAGGCCGCTCCAGTCCGTGCCGAAGCCGATCGACAGCGCGTGCCGGTCGGGCGTGTACGGCTCGGTGCGGATCTTGCGGATGGGGTCGAGGACGAGGAAGGTCTCGTCGGAGTCGACGTTGGCGTGCATGAGGTCGCCGACCCGTTCGTCCGCCGTGAGGAAGTAGTAGTAGCGGCGGTACGTCGTGTTGGCGATGCGCTGTTGCTTGGCGCTGTCGGCGTAGTGCTGCACACCGTGCCGGGTGCCGAGGCCCGCCCATTCGCCGAGGTGGTAGACGTCGACCTCGCCGGTGTGCCGGGTCATCGCCTCGGCGAAGCGGAAGATGTCCGAGCGGCCGGAGCGCAGATAGGCGAACCAGAGCCAGAGGTCCGGCGACAGTTCGGAGTTGTCCCAGGCGTAGCCGCCGATGTCGTAGCGCCACTGGTGCCGGACGGTGTCGTAGGTGTGCATGATGTCGCCGTAGTCCCAGAAGCCGTACCAACGGCGCATCTCCACCTGGTCCTTGTAATAGGTGAAGAGGAAGTCGAGGTGGTCCTCGATCCTGGCCTTGGCGGGGGTGGAGCGGTCGGGCTCGGAGTACAGGCCGGGGCCGAAGACTCCGGCCTTGATGAGCTGCCTGGGCGGGGCCGCGAGCTGCGGCAGTACGCGTACGGCCTCGATCTGCTGGGCCAGTTGGTCCGCCGACGGGGTCGACTCATTGGCCCAGAAGAGGAGTTCGGAGGTGCGGGCGATGCCGTACGGGGTGCCGAAGCCGGGCTCGTAGTCCTCGTAGGTGATGTTGAGGCCTTCGAGCTGCTCGGGGAAGGTGTCCTGGCCCATGCCGTCGTGGTAGAAGCGCAGGTCCATGGGCTGGGCCTCGGGCGACCAGAGCCAGAGGGTGACCTCGGCCTCGTCGGTCTGGGCGTCGCGGATGTCCAGCTGGGCGGGGAACTTCTCCCAGAAGTCCCGCAGGCCGAAGGAGAATCCGCCGCTGACGCCCCCGACGTACCCGAAGCCGTTCGCGCGGCCGCCCCCGCCGGCGCCGACCCAGCCGTGGCCCTTCTTGGTGCGCTTGCGCAGGGTGAAACCGTCGGCGGAGAGCTGGGCGAGGGTGTAGTCGCCCCACTCGGGGATGTACTGGAGGCGGGTGGTGACCCGCTGGTCCCAAGTCGCCGGGTCGGGCAGCTTCTTGCCCTCGAACTGGGCCGCCTGGACGGCCGCGCCCGGGTCCCGCCGCAGTCCGGTGATGCCCTTGACGGCCTCGCGGAGCAGACCGGTGCCCTCGCCGCCGATGCGGATGTGGCGGTCGTAGGACTGATCGCGCATCGGGACGGTGAAGCGGACACCGAGGCCGCGGATGAAGTCGCCGCTCGCCTTGCCGGGTTCCTGGGTGCCGTCGAAGGTGACGGTGTGCACCATGCGGAAGGAGTCGGCGCCCGCGTAGAAGTAGAGGCGGAGGGAGAAGGGGAGCCAACTGCGGGTGCCCTTGCGGTGCTTGCCGTCGATGCGGACGACCACGCGGACCGGGCCGTCCTGTTCGACGGTGACCTCGGAGATGGCTCCGTCGAAGCGCTCGGTCTTGACCGCGCCCTGATCCTCGTCCTCGATCTCGGGCTGGCGGATCAGGACGAGGCGGCCGTTGCGGGCGATCTCCGTCGATCCCCGGGTCACCGACTTGACGATCGTGGCGCCGGACTTGCCGATCCTCGCGGTGATGACGCCGGTCGAGACGTCGATGGTGCCGCCGCTCTTGTCGACGGTGACCTTCTTCTCCGGGGCGGCGGCCTCGCCCGCGGCGAGGGTGAGCTTGCCGGAGCCGCCCGAACTCACCGCGTGCGCGGTCCACTTGAGGGATCCGTCGGGCCAGTAGGCGAGCGGCCAGGTCTGTACGGGCACCGCCTTGCCGTCCGCGTCCGTCAGCGCGAACGTCTGGTCCTCCTGGAAGGCGCCCTTCGGCCAGGGCACCCCGACGGTCGAGCCGGGCGCGGCGCCGAGACCGCCGTCCTCCAGCCAGTCCAGCGTCACGGGATCGCCGTCACCGGCGGCGGCTCTGGGCGCGGCCTGCGCGTCCTTCGCCCCTAGTGCCCAGCTGAACTGCGCGGCGGCTCCGGCGACGGCGGCCGCTTTGAGCAGGGACCTGCGAGGGATGGGGGACATGACCTTACCTTCCATGCGGGTGAATTGGACAGGGGCATGACAGAGAGAGGGGCGGCGCCCAAGGGCACCGACCTGAAGCGAGGTCAGCGGTGTCGGTACCGCTCCTCCACGGCGACGGCCGCCGCCGCGACGGCTCCCAGGACGGGAACCGCCAGCGGTGCGACGAACCCGGCGGACAGGGCCACGACGGCGAGACCGGCGACGATCAGGAAGGATCCGGCCGGGTCGAGCACGGTCCGGCGTACGGCGTCGGCGAGCAGCTCCCGCCAGGAGGATCCGGGCGTCCAGAGGGCCGTGGCCCGCAGCAGCGCCACGGCGAGCCCGATCAGCGCGAACAGTCCGACAGCCCCGGCGAAGGTCCCGCCGGGCAGCCCGGACCTCGCGGCCTGGACATCCACCCAGACCGCCGCGGCCGCCACCCAGCCGACGAGCCCGACCACCCACCCGCCGCGCACGGCCGCCCGGAGGTCGGCGACGAACTCCCGCCACCCACCGGCCTCATGGGCGGTACGGCGGCACAGATGCCGGGCACCGGCGGCGAAGGCGGCCGGGTAGGTGACGACCCCGAGCGAGGCCACGGCGATCCACACACCGGTGAGCAGACACTCGGCGAAAACCCCGAAGCGCTCGCCGAACATGGACTCCTTGCGCGCCTTCGTACGGGCCACGGCCATGGTCACCCCTTCAGTCCGGAGGTCGCCATGCCGTCGATCAGATACCGCTGGAAGGCCATGAAGAAGGCGATGACCGGCACCAGCGCCACCAACGACATCGCGATCATGCTGCCGTAGTTGGAGATGCCCTCCTGGTCGCGGAACATCATCAGGCCGAGCGAAACGGTGTACTTCTCGGGGGTGTTGAGGTAGATCAACGGGCCCATGAAGTCGTTCCAGGCGTTGATGAAGGTGAAGATGGCGCTGGTGATGATGGCGGGGCGGCTCAGCGGCAGCACGATGGACCAGTAGGTCCTGAAATGCCCGCAGCCGTCCAGCTTGGCGGCCTCGTCCAACTCGCGCGGCAGCCCGCGCATGAACTGCACCATCAGGAAGACGAAGAACGCCTCCGTGGCCAGGAACTTCCCCGCGACCAACGGCACCAGCGTGTCCACGAGTTCCAGGTTGCGGAAAAGCACGTACTGCGGGATGAGCAGAACGTGGTACGGCAGCAGCAGGGTGCCGATCATCAGCGTGAACAGCAGGTTCCGCCCGGCGAACCCGATCTTGGCGAAGGCGTACGCGGTCAGCGAGCTGGACACCACGACGCCGATCACGGCGAGACCCGCGTACATCAGCGAGTTCCAGAAGAAGCTGCTGATGGAGATGCCGGATATCCCGTCGGCGAGCCCCGAGAAGTTCGCCCAGACCGGCTCGGTGGGCAGCAGGTCGAGGCTGGCGATGATGTCCTTGCTCGGCTTGAACGAGGCACCGACGACCCAGATCACGGGATACAGCACGACCGCGAGGACGAGCAGCGCGCCCACGTGCCAGGCGATCGATCCGGTGCGCCGCCGCTGCTTGGCGGAGCGCACGACAGGGGTGGTGGCACTGGTCACTTGGCGGCCTCCTCGTAGTGCACCCACTTCTTCTGCGACCAGAACAGGACCGCCGTGACCAGCGCCACCGCGACCACCAGTGTCCAGGCCATCGCGGAGGCGAAGCCCATCTGGGCCTCCTTGAAGCCCTTCTGGTAGAGGTAACAGGTGTAGACGAGAGTCGCGTCGGCGGGCCCGCACCGGGTGTCGGAGACGACGTAGGCGGAGCCGAACACCTGGAACGCGTGGATGGACTCCAGCAGGACGTTGAAGAACAGGACCGGGGAGATCATCGGCAGCGTGATGTTCCAGAACCGCCTCAGCGGTCCGGCCCCGTCCACCTCGGCGGCCTCGTACAGCTCCCGCGGGACCTGCTTGAGCCCGGCCAGGAAGATGACCATCGGCGCGCCGAACTGCCAGATGCTCAGCGCGACCAGCGCGTAGATGACGTAGTCCGGGTTGCCGATCCAGCCGCCCACATCAAGACCGAAGACCTTCTGCGTACGGTCCACGACCGCGTCGTCCGAGAACAGCGCCCGCCACACGAAGCCCACCGAGACGCTGGCGCCGATCAGCGAGGGCATGTAGAACGCGGCCCGGTACAGGCCCTGGCCGCGCCGGCTCTGCGCGAGCAGCAGCGCGACGCCGAGCGCGAGCAGCAGTTTCAGCGGGGTGGCCACGACGACGTACTTCAGCGTGACCTCGACCGACTTCTGCCAGCGCGGGTCCTGGAACATCGTCGTGAAGTTGTCCAGGCCCACCCACTTGGGCGGGGTGAACAGGTTGTAGCTGGTGAACGCGTAGTACAGCGACGCGATCATCGGCCCCGCCGTGAGCAGCAGGAACCCCGCGATCCACGGCGACATGAACAGATAGCCGGCGAGGTTCTCGCGGCGCCGCCCGCGCCGCCCGGCGGCGGGAGCGGCGGACCGCTTCCCGGCCGGGCGCGCGGGCGCTTCCTTGACGAGCGTCATGGTGGTACGTCCCCTCAGCCCGCGAACGCGGCCTTGGCCTCGCTGAACAGCGCCTTGGCCGCGTCGGCGGGCTTGGTCTTGCCCTGGGCGACCTCGCCGCCGATACGCAGGAACGCGGCCTCGATGACATCGGCGCCGGACGGGTGCGGGGTGATCTTCCCGAGCACACCGGCGTCGGCGACCTCCTCCTCGTACGCCTTGACGCCCTTGTTGTTGTCGTCGGCGGGCGTGAACGCGTCGTACTGCTCGGTGGTGGCCAGGATGCCGCGGTCGTAGCCCATGATCTTGCCGACCTCGGGGTCATGGACCATGAAGTCGATGAACTGGGCGACCTCCTTCGGGTGCTTGGTCCCGGAGAAGGCGCTGAGCATGAGCGAACCGAGGTACTGGCCGGTCTGCTTTCCGTCGGTGGTGGGGATCGGCGCGAGCCCGTAGTCCGACTCGCCCTCGCCCTCGTAACGGATGGAGAAGTTGTCCCAGGTGAACTCGGAGGCGGCGAGGCCCGCCGACAGACCGGACTTGGGCGCGACCTGCTCGATCTTCTTGGGGTCGGCGACCAGCCCGGACCGGACGCGCTTGTAGCCGTCCTCCCACCACTGCGTCAGATCGTCCTCGGTGAAACCGAGATCGGAGTCGGTGAAGAAGGCCTTGCCGTTCTGACGGAGGTACAGATCGTAGAGGTACATGATGCCGAAGTAGCCGGTGTCACCGGAGATCTTCAGCTTGTCCTGGATCGTCTGGAGCGCGTCGAAGTACTCGTCCCAGGTCCAGCCGAACTTCGCCTCCACGCCCGCCTTCTCGAAGGCCTTGAGGTCGATGACGAGCGCCATCGTGTTGGCGCCGACCGGGATGCCGAGTTGCTTGTCGTCGACCTGACCGTTCGCCAGAACGCCGTTGCGGAAGTTCTCCAGGCTCAGATTCCCGGCGTCCGCCTGCGTCTTGAGATCCATCAGAACACCGCGCTTGTCGTACTTGCGCAGGAAGCCGACGGCATTCTGGAAAACGTCCGGCGGATTTCCACCGGAGGCCTGCGTCTGGAACTTCTCCCAGAAGGCGGCGTAGTCCGTGAATTCCGGCTTGATCTTGATCTTCGGGTACTTCTTCTCGAAGAGCGCGATCGACTTCTTGATGGCGATGGTCCGCGGCTCGCCGCCCCACCAGGCGTAACGGAGCGTCACCGTCCCGTCGCCGGAGCCGCTGTCGCCCCCACAGCCGGTGGTCGCGGCCAGCCCGAGCGTGGCAGCCGAAGCACCGGCCGCCTTCAGGATCGTACGCCTCTCAACATTCCTGCTGGTTCCCACAGTCGGGCCCTCCCCGCGGCGTCGTCGCCGGTTGCATGAATCGTTTCAAGTAAGCGCTTGCTGGCACAAGTTACGGAGGGCCTCGGGGTGCGTCAATGATTCGGACAGGAATTTCTTGCGGGGCGGGTCAGCGGGGTGGCCGCGAGCGAGGGCGGATCACCGTGCAAGGCGGAGGGTTGCCGCAGGTGAGGCGGGCGGAGTCGGCCGGCCGAACGGGATGGGGGGCGCCGGACGCGAAGTACCGTCGGCCGAAAGTCGTCCGGGGCGGGAACGACTACGGCCCGCCTGCTCTTCAGCAGACGGGCCGTGATCCCGGGTGGGCGATACTGGGTTCGAACCAGTGACCTCTTCGGTGTGAACGAAGCGCTCTCCCACTGAGCTAATCGCCCGGGCGCAGGAAGAACATTACCCCATGTCAGGGGGTACTTGTGACCAGCGAGGACGCCGCCCGGCCGGCACTCGCACCCCCTCGACGGATCACTGGTCCTTGATCTTCCAGGGCATGACGATGCCGAACTTCCAGAGGTAGATGCCGACCAGCACGGCCACGATCACCAGCCCGATCGACGTCAGGATGATGTTGCGGCGGCGCACCTTCGGATCAAGGGCGCGCTGGGCGGCCTCGGTGACCTTGCGCTTGGTCCAGCGCAGCACCAGCTGGGCCCAGACGAACTCGGTCGCCCAGATCGCCATGCCGCCGAAGATCACGACCCAGCCGGGTCCGGGCAGCGGCAGCATGACGATGCCGAGCGCCACGACCGCCAGGCCGATGATGAAGACACCCACCTGCCAACTGAGGTGCAGCATGCGGCGTGCCTTGATGAATTCCGGCGCTCTCGAACCGAGCCCCCGCTCGGTCTTCGCACCGTCCAGATCGGTCTCGTTCGAGGCCATGGCCACCTCGCCAGGCTCGCTACTCCCCGTGTTCATACGGCCAAACCCTACCGGAGAGAAACCAGTCACCGGAATGGTCGTACCTCGCGAACGGGTCGTCGGCCGGAAGAGTTACGTAAAGACACGCAAAACACTCAGAGGGGTTTACAACGGCACCGTAGGTGGCATGTCGATTTCGCCGACGTGCGAATCCCCGAGCGCACACTGAGCGAAAGGCCCTGGCGCTTATGAACACCACGGTCAGCTGCGAGCTGCACCTGCGCCTCGTTGTGTCGAGCGAGTCCTCCCTGCCTGTCCCCGCAGGCCTGCGGTACGACACGGCCGACCCCTACGCCGTGCACGCCACCTTCCACACCGGAGCCGAGGAGACCGTCGAGTGGGTGTTCGCCCGCGACCTCCTGGCTGAGGGCCTGCACCGGCCCACCGGCACCGGCGACGTCCGAGTCTGGCCGTCGCGCAGTCACGGCCAGGGAGTCGTGTGCATCGCCCTGAGCTCCCCGGAGGGCGAAGCCCTTCTCGAAGCCCCCGCACGCGCCCTGGAGTCCTTCCTGAAGCGAACAGACGCCGCCGTGCCCCCCGGCACGGAACACCGGCACTTCGATCTCGATCAGGAGCTCTCACACATCCTGGCGGAGAGCTGAAGCGGGGCGCCACGAAGCCGCCCGGCGCCGTCGACTCGGGGTGACGGCTCGGGCCAGGACAAACAATCGCATACGGTATGCGCCGACGCCGTCACCGTGAGTTACTCACGGGACGGCGTCGTCGTGCGTGCACCCCGCTCCGGCGCGGCCGGATCCCGCCACTCGGCCCGGTATCCGGTTGCCCGCGGCTACCAGGCCCCTGGTGCTTCCGTCCCGCCGTCGGCGAAGCTACTACCATCGGCCAGCATCGGCGGGCGCGGTGCGCCCGACCCTCAGGCCAGGGAGCGAAACGTGCTGATCACCCACGACACCCGGTGCGCCCTCGACGCCGTCGTGGATCTGGTGAACACCGCGCCGGAGGACGACACGGCGCAGGACACGCTGGCGGACGTTGCGGCGCTCGCCGATTTCGTGCGCAGGAATGACATCAGCGATGTCGGCGTGCTCTCGGAGCTCGACCTGTCCGCGGTGCGCAAGGTCCGGGGGAAGTTCGCCCGCGTCTTCGCGGAATCGGACGCCCGGGTCGCCTCGGGTCTGATCAACGAACTGGTCGCCGCCGCGGGCACCACCCCGCGGCTGACCGATCACGACGGCTACGACTGGCATGTGCACTACTTCGCACCCGGCGCCTCGGTCGCCGATCACCTGGCGGCCGACTGCGGCATGGCTCTGGCGTTCTTCGTGGTCGCCGGGGAGCAGGAGCGGCTGCGCCGCTGCGAGGCCCCCGACTGCCGGCGCGCCTTCGTGGACCTGTCCCGCAATCGCTCGCGCCGGTACTGCGACAGCCGCACCTGCGGCAACCGACTGCATGTGGCCGCCTACCGGGCGCGCCGCAAGGAGGCGGCGGGCTAGGGCCTGCCGACCCGCACTGGACGACATCGGCGTCGACGCGGGCCCCGGCGGGTGGCGCCGGGGGCCGCGGGTACGGCTCAGAGCAGCAGCAGGTCGTGCAGCGCAGCCATGAGCAGCAGACACCCGATCACCGCAAGGAAGATCATCAGCGGTGGCTGGGAAAGGGCGAAGAGGCATCCGCGCGGCTCGTCCTGCGGCGGCGCGGTCTCGCCTTGTGTCGTGTCCAGCATCTCGCGGGCGATGATGACGCAGGGAACGCTCCCCGCGCGATCAACACGCCCGGAACGAGAGGGAGTTCGCCATATTCCGCAATGTCCGGTGCGGGTCTTGATCACTTACGGACGGGCGGCGACCCACTGTGTCGTTTCAGCCCTCATGCGGCCGTCATATGCCGTGCTTCTTGAGGATCGCCTCGATGTCGCTGAAGTCCTCCTGGGACGCCGCGGCGGGCTTGGCCGCCGGGCGGGAGGCGGGGCCCAGGGAGGGCGCCGAGGCCGCCGGGGCCACCGCCCCGTGCCCGGCGGACCGGGCCGCCTCCTTGCGCTCCTTGCGGGTGCCGCCACCACGCCGGCGCTCCACGGCCCGGGTGCTCGCGAACAGCAGCCACGCGGCGCCGAGCACACCGAAGCCCGCCCACGCGGTCGGGCTGAACGCGGTGTCCGCCAGCCACTCGACGACTCCGGTCATCACCAGTCCGAGCGGGACCAGCGCATACGCGGCGATCCGGGCGGCGGAGAGAAAACGCTTGCGGTACGCCGTGACAGCCGCGATGCCCAGGCCGGCCGCGGCGACGGCGGAACAGACGGTCTCGGCAATCATCCGGTCCTCCAGACAGGATTCGGTCAGGCACGGGGTCTGCGTCCCTTCCATCCTGCACCTGCGAGGCCCCGCCGGGCCATGGTCCCGGCGGACATCAGGGACATCTCCGGGTCAGCTCATCCGGAGGTGCCGGTCAGGTCGTGATCCCTCGCGGCTCCCTGATTGGGCCGGGCGGGCCGTCGGCTGGGAGACTGGCCGCATGAGCGACTCCTCCCCCGTCCGTACCGCCGCACCCGTCCTCGACGTCTGGTGCGAACTCCAGTGCCCGGACTGCCGTACCGCCCTCGACGATCTGCGAGCCCTGCGCGCCCGCTACGGCGACCGGCTGGAACTGCGGCTGCGGCACTTCCCGCTGGAGAAGCACAAGCACGCCTTCGCCGCGGCGCAGGCCGCCGAGGAGGCGCTGGAGCAGGGCCAGGGGTGGCCGTACGTGGAAGCCGTGCTGGGCCGGGTCGAGGAACTGGACCGTAAGGGCGAACCCTTCCTGGTCGAGGTGGCCCGGGAACTCGGTCTGGACTCCGAGGAGTTCGACACGGCGCTGATCGACGGCCGGCACATCCTGATCGTGGACGCCGACCAGGCCGAGGGCAAGGCGATCGGCGTCACCGGCACCCCGACGTATGTGATCGGCGGGGAGCGCCTGGACGGCGGCAAGAGCCAGGAAGGGCTGCGCGAGCGGATCGAGGAGATCGCGGACCGACTGCTGGCCGAGGCCGGGCAGGGCTGAAGCCGCAGCGGGTTCCCGCGTCGGCCTCAGAGCAGGTTCTTGTACATCGAGTAGCTCACCGGCAGATAGCCCAGGGACTCGTACAGCCGCTCGGCCGGGGTGTTGTCCGCGAAGACGTTGAGGCCGATGGTCCGCTTCCCGGCGGCCACCGACTGGGCCTCGGCCAGCAGCATCAGGGTGCGGCCGTGGCCCCGGCCGCGGAAGCGCGCGTCGGCCTCGACGTCGTAGACGTACGCCTGCTCCCCCGCCAGCGAAAGCCACAGGGTGCCGACGCGGGTGCCCTCGTGTTCCAGGACGCTGATCAGCGTGTGCTCGGTGGCGAGGCCCTGCGGGAGCAGCTTGGCCATGTCGTTGACGGCCTTGGCCCGGGCCTGGTCCTCGGGTACCCCGCGGTCGATCCAGCTCTGCGCGTAGTGCACGTTGCTCGCCTCCATCCAGGGCCCGTACTCGGCCTCCGTCATGGGCCGGCCGTGGCTGCCCGCGGGCAGTTCGGGCGCGGTGGCGGGGAGCTGCTTCTCCATGCCGCGGTTGCGTTGGACGTAGCCCAGGGCGGTGGCGAGGCGCAGCGCGGGCCCCGAGCCGCCGGGCACCATGGTCTCGATGCGGGTGCAGCCCCAGCCGCGGGCCACCTCCTCGGCGGCGAGCGCGGCCACCGCGCCCCGGCCGCGCCCGCGGTCCGGCTCCTCGATGCTCAGGTCGCTGATGCGCGCGACGGTCGGCCCGAAGAGGGGATGCGTCGCCAGGTGTATCGCGCCGACGGGACGGCTGTTCACGCACACCTGGAAGTGGCGCGACAGCATCCCGTCGGCGTCTCGCTGGAGCGGCTCGGTCGGCCGCAGAGTCGTGGTCATCACGGGTGTTCTACCCATGATGGAGGGCCACGTCAGCTTCTTTTCCGTGACCTCACGGATCTTGGTCGTCGCCGGACCGCTCGTCGAAGGTCCGCATGGCCTTGGCGGTGACCGGCCCCGGCGCGCCGGGCAGTTCGCGCTCGTCGACGCGGTGCACGGCCTGGACGTCCCGCAGCGTGGACGTCAGGAACACCTCGTCGGCCCGCTCGAGGACGTCCAGCGGCAGATCGGTCTCCTTGGCCCCCGTCCACTCCACGACCAGCTCACGGGTGATGCCCGCCAGACAGCCCGAGGCGACCGGCGGGGTGTGGATCTCGCCGTCCAGGACGACGAAGACGTTCGAGCCCGTGCCCTCGCAGAGTTGGCCGACCGTGTTGGCGAACAGCGCCTCGGAACTGCCGTGTTGGTGGGCGCGGGAGAGGGCGACGACGTTCTCCGCGTACGAGGTCGTCTTCAGTCCGGTGAGCGCGCCGCGTTCGTTGCGGGTCCAGGGGACCGTGATCACGGCCGTGGAGTCCGGGCGGCGGGTGGTCTCGCCGACGGCGACGACCAGGGTCGGGCCGTGCTCGCCGCGGTCGGAGCCGAGGGGGCCGTGGCCGCCGGTGTAGGTGATCCGCAGCCGGCCGAGCGGCATCGGATTGGCGTCGAGTACGGCCGTACAGGCGCGGCGGACCTCGTCGTGGTCGGGGTCGGGCAGCCCGAGGCCGCGCGCGGAGCGGGTCAGGCGGTTCAGGTGCCGGGTGAGGGCGAACAGCTTGCCGTCGGCCGCCTTCACCGTCTCGAAGATGCCGTCGCCCACGGTCAGCCCGTGGTCGAAGACGGAGACGCGGGCGGACTCGATGTCCTGCAAGCCGCCGTCGAGCCAGATCTTCACTTTCTAGAGCCCCTCTCCACTCACCTCGTACGTTCCCGACGCTACCGCGAGCAGCCGGGATGCCTTCAGCTCGGTCTCCCGCCACTCCCCCTCGGGGTCCGAGCCCCAAGTGATCCCGGCGCCGGTGCCGAAGCGCAGTACGCCTTCCGCGCGGTCGATCCAGAAGGTGCGGATGCCGACCGCGAGCTCGCCGGTGCCACGGTCCGCGTCGACCCAGCCGATGCCGCCGCAGTACGGGCCCCGGGGCGCCGTCTCCAGGGCGTCGATGATCCGCAGCGCGCTCGACTTGGGGGCGCCGGTGACCGAGCCGGGCGGGAAGGCGGCGGCGAGGAGTTCTGCCCAGCCGGCGTCCGGGCGCAGTTCACCGCGCACGGTGGAGACGAGGTGCACGAGTCCCGGGTGCTTCTCGACGGCGCACAGGTCGGGGACGGTGACGGAGCCGGTCGCGCAGACGCGGCCGATGTCGTTGCGGACCAGGTCCACGATCATCACGTTCTCGGCGTAGTCCTTCTCCAGCAGGTCCGCCTCGGTGCGCCCGGTGCCCTTGATCGGCCCGGACTCCACGGTCCGCCCGTCCCGGCGCAGGAACAGCTCCGGCGACGCGGTGGCGATCTCCACGCCGTGTCCGGGCAGCCGGATCGTTCCTGCGTACGGCGCCGGGTTGCCGCGGGCCAGCAGCGCGGTGAGGGCGTCCACGTCGGCGTCGGGCGCAACGGGAGCGGAGAGCACCCGGCAGAGGTTCGCCTGGTAGACCTCCCCGGCCGCGATGTACTCACGGATCCGGCGCACGCCGTCGATGTACGCGGCGCGGTCGAGGGAGGAGGTCCAGTCGGCCGCCGCCGGTCCCTGCCATGCGCCCGGCGTCGGCGCGGGCACGGGCGACTTGCGTACGTCCCGGAAGCGGGCGCAGGTCAGACGGCCCTCGAAGTCCGCGGCGACGGCCCAGAAGCCGGTGGAGTCGAGGGCCTCGGGGTCACTGGTGATGTCGAGGAGGCCGGTGGCGAGACGGTCGCCGAAGCGGGCCAGGGGAGGGAGGTCGAGCACGTTGTCGAGTCTATGGCCGGTGTCCTTCGGGTGACCTGGGCATGTCCTCGGCGGAGCCCTGACCAGGTCGTCGGGCAGGTGAGACGCAGCACGCTGCACAAACGCGTTTTTGTACTGGCCCAGGAATCCGCTAGAGTTCAACACGTCGCCGGGACGCGCAAGCGGAACGGAAAGACAGGCGAACGTAGCTCAGTTGGTAGAGCGCAACCTTGCCAAGGTTGAGGTCGCGAGTTCGAACCTCGTCGTTCGCTCGAAAGAGCAAGGGGATCATCCCGAACCCCTACACTCCTGGTGGAGTGGCCGAGAGGCGAGGCAACGGCCTGCAAAGCCGTCTACACGGGTTCAAATCCCGTCTCCACCTCCAAGGACGATTAGCTCAGCGGGAGAGCGCTTCCCTGACACGGAAGAGGTCACTGGTTCAATCCCAGTATCGTCCACTGGATCTTCGAGAGATCATCGAAGGTCTGACCCGCGCGATTAGCTCAGCGGGAGAGCGCTTCCCTGACACGGAAGAGGTCACTGGTTCAATCCCAGTATCGCGCACGCAAGATCCACAGCTCTCGGGCTGTGACCCCCGCGCGATTAGCTCAGCGGGAGAGCGCTTCCCTGACACGGAAGAGGTCACTGGTTCAATCCCAGTATCGCGCACGTACCGAAGCCCCCGGCCCTGCGGCCGGGGGCTTCTTGGTTCTCGGCCGGCTCTCGGTCAGCTGGAGAACAGCATGTGGCCGAAGCTCTTGTGGCGCTTGTGGCCGTAGTGGCCGCCGTGCTGCGGGGCGCCCCAGGCGGGGGCCGCGGGGGCGGGGGCGGCCGGGTAGGCCTGCGGGGCGGGGGGTGCCGGCGGCGCAGCCGGCTGGGACCACTGGGACTCCAGGCGGGTCAGGGCCTCCAGCTCGCCGTAGTCGAGGAATATCCCCCGGCAGCCGCTGCACTGCTCGATCTGGACGCCGTTGCGGTTGTAGGTGTGCATCGGTGCACGGCATTTCGGACACTGCATGGTTCGGCTCAACTCCTCGCCGGTCGGTCCTGCTTCGGGTATCGCCAGGACAGACTCTGTCCGGCTGCGGTCGGTTGCACCCTACTTGGCGGATTCGCACGTCAACTCGGGCGGGGTGGATGCCATTCGGTCGCAGGCGTCGATCAAGGACTGCTCGACTTCGTCGAGCGGGCGGGCGGCCTGGGTCGCCTTGGTGAGCGCGGTGGCGGCGGTCTGGACGGTCAGGGCGCGGGCCGGGATGTCGAGGGCGGGCCAGGGGTCGCCGTGCGGGGGGACGGCCGGGCCGCCCGCGGCGCGGTAGGCGGTGAGGAAGCGGGTCCACTCTTCCGGGGCGAGGAGGCCGCAGGCGTACCAGGCGGCGGGGCGGGCGAGGTCCCAGGCCGGGGTGCCGGTGCCGAGGTCGTCGACGTCGATGAGTCGCCAGGTTCCGTGGTCGGCCGGGTGGCGGACGAGCTGGCCGAGGTGGAAGTCGCCGTGGCAGAGGGTGGGGGTGAGGTCCGGGAGCTGGGCCTCGGCCCGGGCCCAGGCGGGGAGGGCGTGCCAGGCGCGGAGGATGGGCTCGGCGGCGGTCGTGGGCGCCGTGGCCTGGAGACGTTCGACGGCTCGGGCGGCCTTGGCGGGGCCGCGCATGGGGGGTGTGCGCGGGAGGGGTGGGTGGAGGTGGAGGCGGGCGAGGAGGGTGGCGGCGGCTTCCCAAGGGGCGGCGTCGGGGGTGTTGGGGTCTACGGGGGTGCCGTACGGCCAGCAGGTGACGAGGCGGTCGTGGAGGGGGGCCGGGGTGGGGGTGAGCGGGGGCAGGAGGACGTCGGGGAGGGCGGTGGCTGTGGCCAGGCGGAGGGTGAGCTCGGTGGGGTCGGTGTGGGGTGGGTGCGCCTTCGCGACGGTGTCGGCGTGGCGGACGACTGTGGCGTCGGGGCGGTCGGCGAGCGTGCCGGTTGCTCCGCAGGGGCAGGCGGTGCGGCGGCGGGCGTGGGCGGTGGCTGTGGCGGTGCGGGTCAGTTCCGGCACGAGGCTGTTGGCTGTCACTTGGCTCCCTGCGGGGGTGGGTCTGAGGGTGAGGGTACGCAGGGGTGCGCGCCGGTCTGGTGGGTGCGGGCCGGTGGGGGTGCGGGTGGACTGGGTTTTCGCTCGCCCGCGCTTGCGGGGTGCCTCCCCCCAGAGGGGGACCCCCAGAGCACCCGTGCCGCCCCAGCGGCACGACTGCCCGCAGCTAGGGCGGTTGGGCCGGTCCGGCGGGGCGGCGTCTCGGCTGCCGGCCAGGCCGCCCGATTGCTCCGGGGAAAAGGTAATGCCGGCGCAGCTCCCCAGCTGCGCCGGCATTGTTGCCGTCCGCCGCACCCCCGTCCCCACGGGGTTTCATGGGTGGATGTCCCCGCCCGGACCGCTCTTCCGGGCCTGGGGTCGCCGCTCAGCGCCCCAGCATCACGCCCACGGACGACGCCTGTGTGGCCACTGTCTCCCAGCCGTCGAAGACCAGGAGGAGCAGGGCCGCCAGGGGAAGGGCCATCAGCGTCGCCACCAGCGGGTGGCGACGGCCGTCGCGGCGGGGGCGGAGCGCCGTGCGAGTCCGCGGTGCCGTGTAGGCCATGGTCCCTCTCCTGACCGTTCGGTTGTCGTGGCAGCGGCGGGTGTCTGACCTCGGGGGACGAGTGCTGCACCCGCCGCTTGACCTCAAATCTACGGGCGCGGCCCTCGCCGCACGTCATGCCCTCGTACCGATTGCCGGGCCTCCCGGAGGATGAGCCATCAGCCGGGGAGTACTCCCCTGGGTGGAGACGAGGTCCTAGGACTCGGGGTCTTCCCGGAGGGGGCGCCCGGTGTGCCCCGGTTTCTCTGAGGCGTCCTCGCGCGGCACCGGCTGCTCCACCAGCGCCAGGACCCGGTTCGCCATGAAACGGGCCGTGCGCACGACAGATCCGTTGCGGGTGACTTCGCTCACTTCCACTACACCTCGGCGTACCGCTGTCTCCACCCTGCGGCCCGCTCTGCTCGCCACCACCTCGTAGGTACGGGTCGTGTCCCCGGCGTCCACCACTATCTCCACGCGATCACCCTTCACGGGTTCAATCCCCCTTCGTCGGTGGGTGGTTGGCGAGGGCGGAGGTATTAAGTGCGGCTGTCTGTCCGCCCTCTGACCACTCCTCAATTCTCGCATCGGGCACTGACAATCCGTCGGGCCGAGAGGGCGCGGCCTCTGCGCGCGGGCGGCCGGGGAAACGTAAGCTGTGGCGAGTCACAGGGACCGGGCAGCGGGGATGAACATGGCGATGATGCGCCTGAGGCGCGAGGACCCGCGCGTCGTCGGCTCGTTCAGGCTTCACAGGCGGCTCGGCGCGGGCGGTATGGGCGTGGTCTACCTGGGCTCCGACAAGAAGGGGCAGCGGGTCGCGCTGAAGGTCATCCGGCCGGATCTGGCCGAGGACCAGGAGTTCCGCTCGCGGTTCGCGCGTGAGGTGTCCGCCGCCCGGCGGATCCGGGGTGGCTGCACCGCGCGGCTCGTCGCCGCGGATCTCGACGCCGACCGGCCCTGGTTCGCCACGCAGTACGTGCCCGGCCCCTCCCTGCACGACAAGGTCGTCGACGAGGGTTCGCTGGTCGCCGCCGAGGTCGCCGCGATCGGGGCCGCCCTGTCGGAGGGGCTGGTCGCGGTCCACGAGGCCGGGGTCGTGCACCGGGATCTGAAGCCGTCCAACATCCTGCTCTCCCCCAAGGGCCCGCGGATCATCGACTTCGGCATCGCCTGGGCGACCGGGGCATCCACGCTCACCCATGTCGGTACGGCGGTGGGCTCGCCGGGCTTCCTCGCGCCGGAGCAGGTGCGCGGCGCCGCGGTCACCCCGGCCACGGACGTGTTCTCGCTCGGGGCGACCCTGGCGTACGCCTCGATGGGCGACTCGCCCTTCGGGCACGGCAGTTCCGAGGTGATGCTGTACCGCGTGGTGCACGAGGAGCCGCAACTGCACGGCGTGCCCGACGCGCTGGCGCCCCTGGTGCGGGCCTGCCTCGCCAAGGACCCCGAGGAGCGGCCGACCACCCTTCAGCTGTCGCTGCGACTGAAGGAGATCGCGGCCCGTGAGGCGCAAGGGCTCGCGGAGCTGCGGCCGCCCACTCAGCGCAGCGGAGAGGCGGACCGGCCGACCGGGCGGCTCGCCGAGACCTACCCGGAGCGCGGTCAGCGGCGCCCGCAGGGCACTCAGGGGACACCGGCTCCCCGCGCCACCGGCCCGTCCTCGCGCGGCCCGGCTCCGTCCCGGGGCGGCAGCGCCTCGCGCGGGGGCCCTTCCTCGTCGTCCGGACGCTCCGGGGCGCGGCCTACTCCCGTGTCACGCAACACCGGGCGTACCGGCAACGGCGGCAGGCCCCCCGCGCCCCGCAGCGGCACCGGGCGTCCGGCGCCGCGGAACACCGGCACGGGCCGTCGGCCCGCCAATCCGCAGTTGCTGCGTCAGCGGCTGTTCGTGTTCGTCGTGGTGACCCTGCTTGTCGCACTCGGCATCGCGGCCGCCCAGGGCTGCCAGGGCCCGAGCCGGGGCAGCGGCGACGAGCGGGGCGTCGTACGGCAGGAGCATTCGGCGGCATCGACGCCCGGTGCGGAGCCGGGCGCCGGAACAGCCCCCTACGCCTCCGGGCGCCCCGTCGCCACCGCGTAGAAGGCGACCGCTGCCGCCGCGCCCACGTTGAGGGAGTCGACGCCGTGGGCCATGGGGATGCGGACCCATTCGTCGGCGGCGATCAGGGCCTGACGGGAGAGGCCGTCGCCCTCGGCGCCGAGCATCAGGGCCACGCGGTCCATCTTGTGCGGGGCGGCCTCGTCGAGGGACTTGGCCTTCTCGTCCGGGGTCAGGGCGAGGAGGGAGAAGCCCGCCTCGCGTACCGACTCCAGGCCCTTGGGCCAGGTTTCGAGACGGGCGTAAGGCACGGAGAAGACCGCGCCCATCGAGACCTTCACGCTGCGGCGGTACAGCGGGTCCGCGCAGTCCGGTGAGAGCAGGACCGCGTCCATGCCGAGCGCCGCGGCGGAGCGGAAGATGGCGCCGATGTTGGTGTGGTCGTTGACCGACTCCATGACGACGACCCGGCGGGCGGTCTGGAGCAGGTCGGCGGCCGTGGGCAGGGGCTTGCGCTGCATCGAGGCGAGCGCGCCGCGGTGCACGTGGTACCCGGTGACCCGCTCGGCGAGCTCCGGGCTCACCGCGTAGACGGGAGCCGGGAGTTCGTCGATGACGTCGCGCATGACGTCGACCCACTTGGCGGACAGGAGCATCGAGCGCATCTCGTAGCCCGCGTCCTTCGCTCTGCGGATGACCTTCTCGCCCTCGGCGATGAACAGGCCCTCGGCGGGTTCGCGCTTGCGGCGCAGTTCTACGTCGGTCAGACCCGTGTAGTCGCGCAGGCGCGGGTCGTCGGGATCCTCGACGGTGATGAGATCGGCCACAGAGTGATACTGCCTTGTCGTGCGTGCGGTGCCAACGGCCCGGGAGCGGGTGAGTTACCTCGGGTTACGCCATGGTGGCCGGGCCGACCTTGACGACCTCGCCGATGACGATCACCGCCGGCGGCTTGACCTCCTGCGCGACGACCGCCTCGGCGGCCGTGGCGAGGGTCGCGTCGACGCGGCGCTGGGCGGCGGTCGTGCCCTCCTGGATGAGGGCGACAGGGGTGTCCGGGGACTTGCCGTGCGCGATGAGCGTCTCGGCGACCTTCCCGATCGTGCCGACGCCCATGAGGATCACCAGCGTGCCGGTCAGCTTGGCCAGCGACGGCCAGTCGACCAGGGAGCGCTCGTCGTCGGGGGCGATGTGGCCGCTGACGACCGTGAACTCGTGGGCCACGCCGCGGTGGGTGACGGGGATGCCCGCGGCGCCCGGGACCGAGATCGAGCTGGAGATGCCGGGTACGACGGTGCACGGGATGCCGGCCTCGGCGAGCGCCTGGACCTCCTCCATGCCACGGCCGTAGACGAAGGGGTCGCCGCCCTTGAGGCGGACCACCGACTTGCCCTGCTTGGCGTGTTCGATCAGGGCGTTGTTGATGGCCTCCTGGGCCATGAACCGGCCGTACGGAAGCTTGGCCGCGTCGATGACCTCGACGCTGGTGGGCAGTTCGGCGAGAAGGTCGCGGGGGCCGAGGTGGTCGGTGATGACGACGTCGGCCTCGGCGAGGAGGCGGCGGCCGCGGACGGTGATCAGGTCCGGGTCGCCGGGGCCGCCGCCGACCAGGGCGACGCCGGGGGTGCGGGTGCGGTGGTGGGGGGCGACGAGGGTGCCGTCGCGCAGGCCCTCGACGACCGCGTCGCGGATGGCGGCGGTGTGGCGGGGGTCGCGGGACTTGGTGTCGGTGGTGAGGATCGCGACGGTGACGCCCTCGCTGTGGCCGGTGGCGGGGGTCCAGGCGGTGGCCTGGTCGGCGTCGTCGGAGCGGACGCACCAGACGCGGTGGCGCTCGGCTTCGGCGGATGCCTGCGTGTTCGCCTCCGTGTCGCTGGTGGCGATGAGGGCGTACCAGGCGTCCGCGAGGTCGCCGTCCGCGTAGGGGCGCTTGTGCCAGGTGATCTCCCCGGCGTCGGCGATGGCCTCGACGGAGGGGGTCGCCTCGGGAGAGACGAGGTGGATGTCGGCGCCGGACGCGATGAGGGCGGGGAGGCGGCGCTGGGCCACCTGGCCGCCGCCGATGACGACGACGCGGCGGCCGGTGAGGCGGAGGCCTACGGGGTAGGCGGGGTTTTCGGCCATGAGGGTGCGCTCCTCGTACAGGCGGCGGTGCGGCGGGCGTGCTGCGGCGTTGAAGCGGCCCTGACGTGCGGATTTTACGGCGCGCGCTGAGTGGGTGGCTCGGGTGGGTGGGGTTGTTCCTCCCCCAGCCCACCCCTTCCCGAAACCGGGGGCTCCGCCCCCGGCCCCCCGAACGCGCGGCCTACTTCTCTGTGACCCCGGCCGAGTCGAACGTCGCCACCTCGTGCATCGCCCTCGCCGTGCTCTGCACCAGCGGCAGGGCCAGCAGTGCGCCCGTGCCCTCGCCGAGGCGGAGGTCCAGGTCGACCAAGGGGCGCAGGCCGAGTTTGTTCAGGGCGGCCACGTGGCCCGGTTCCGCGCTGCGGTGGCCCGCGATGCAGGCCGCGAGGACCTCGGGTGCGATGGCTCGGGCGACCAGGGCCGCCGCGCCCGCGCTGACGCCGTCCAGGATCACCGGGGTGCGCAGGGAGGCGCCGCCCAGCAGCAGGCCGACCATCGCGGCGTGCTCGAAGCCGCCGATCGCGGCCAGGACGCCGATGGGGTCGGCCGGGTCCGGCTGGTGGACTTCGAGGGCCCGGCGGACGACCTCTGTCTTGCGGGCGAGGGTCTCGTCGTTGATGCCGGTGCCGCGGCCCGTCACCTCGGCCGGGTCGGCGCCGGTGAAGACCGAGATCAGGGCGGCGGACGCGGTGGTGTTCGCGATGCCCATCTCACCGGTCAGCAGGGCCTTGTTGCCCGCCGCCACCAGATCGCGGGCCGTCTCGATGCCGACCTCGATGGCCTGCTTGCACTCCTCGCGGGTCATCGCGGCGCCGGTGGTCATGTCGGACGTGCCCGCGCGGACCTTGCGGGGAAGCAGGCCGGGCGTTGCGGGGAGGTCGGCGGCCACGCCGACGTCCACGACGCAGACCTCGGCGCCCACCTGTCCGGCGAAGGCGTTGCAGACCGCTCCCCCGCCGAGGAAGTTGGCCACCATCTGGGCCGTCACCTCCTGCGGCCAGGGGGTGACGCCCTGGGCGTGCACGCCGTGGTCGCCCGCGAAGATCGCGACGGCCGCGGGCTCCGGGATCGGCGGCGGGCACTGGCGGGACAGGCCGGACAGCTGCGCGGAGATGATCTCCAGCATGCCGAGCGCACCGGCCGGCTTCGTCATGCGCTTCTGCCGCTCCCACGCCTCGCCGAGCGCCTTGGCGTCCAGCGGGCGGATCTGGGCGACGGTCTCGCCGAGCAGGTCGTGCGGGTCCTCGCCGGGCAGGGCGCGACGGCCGTACGTCTCCTCGTGCACGACCCACGACAGCGGGCGGCGCTTGGACCAGCCAGCCTGCATCAGCTCGGGCTCGTCCGGGAACTCGTCGACGTAGCCGACACACAGGTAGGCGACGACCTCCAGGTGCTCGGGCAGGCCGAGGGTACGCACCATCTCGCGCTCGTCGAAGAAGCTGACCCAGCCGACGCCGAGGCCCTCGGCGCGGGCCGCGAGCCAGAGGTTCTCGACGGCGAGCGCGGAGGAGTACGGCGCCATCTGCGGCTGGGTGTGCCGGCCGAGGGTGTGGCGGCCGCCGCGGGTCGGGTCGGCGGTGACCACGATGTTCACCGGGGTGTCGAGGATGGCCTCGATCTTCAGTTCCTTGAACTGCTTCGCCCGGCCCTTGGGCAGCGACTTGGCGTAGGCGTCCCGCTGCCGCATCGCCAGCTCGTGCATGGTGCGCCGGGTCTCAGCGGAGCGGATGACGACGAAGTCCCAGGGCTGCGAGTGGCCGACGGAGGGGGCCGTGTGGGCGGCCTCCAGGACGCGGAGCAGCACCTCGTGCGGGATGGGGTCGCTGCGGAACCCGTTGCGGATGTCGCGGCGCTCGCGCATGACCTTCAGCACGGCCTCGCGCTCGGCGTCCTCGTAGGCGGGCGCGGCCGGACCGGTGGACTGGCGTGCTTCTGCCACGGGGGCCGTGCTCTCTTCCTGGTCGGCGACCCTGGTGTCCAGGTCCTCCGCGTGCTGTACGGGCTCGGGCTCCCCCGCGCGCGGCGCCGGCACCGCGGGCGCGTCCTCGGCGGGCAGCACGATCGGCTGCGGCGGCGTCGGCGCGAGATGCGGAGTCGTCGGCACCTGCCCCTCCACCGGCACGAACTGGCCGAGCGGCAGATCCGGGCGGGGCTCCAGCGGCACGCCCGCGGCGGAGGTACCGGCGTCCGGCTGCTGGATCTGCGGCCCGGCGGGCTCGGCGACGTACGGCTGCGGCACGGGGACCGACTCCTCTACGGCCGCCTCGGGCTCGGGGGCGACCGGCTCGGGGACGACCGGCTCGGGCGTGACCGCGGGGGCCTCCGCCACGAGGTCGGCGGCGGCTTCGGCCGGGGCGGCGGCTTGGGCGAGTTCGACTGCGGGAGCCTCGGCAGCGGGCACCGGCTCGGGCTGCGGGGCCTCGGGGGCGGGCTGCTCCTCGGCTACGACCGGGTTCGGCTCGGGAGCGATCGGCCCGAGAGCGATGGGCTGGGCGGGGGTCGGCTCCGCGGCAATCGGCTCTGCGGGGACGGTCTCGGCCACGACCGGCTGCTCGGGGCCGGGTTCCGCGGCGATGGGCTCGGCGGGCTCGGGTACGGCGGCCTCCTCGGCCGGAAGCGCCTCGGGCACCGCGCCCTCGACAACTACCGGAGCCTGCGGCGCCGTCTCCTCGGCCGCGGGCGGCTCCGGCTCGGGCGTGACGGCCTCGGCGGCAGCCGGAACGGCCTCTACGCCCTCGGCCTGGACCTCCGTCGGCGCGGCGACCTCGGCGGCCTGGGGCACCTCACCGCCCTGCGGCATCTCGGCGCCCTGGGGCACCTGGCCGCCCTGGTCCGCCTCGGCACCCTGGGCCATCTCCGGCGCCGGAACGGGCTCGACGACCTGCGCCGGTTCAACAGCCTGCGCTACTTCGACGACCTGAGCCGGATCGACAGCCTGCGGCGCAGAGACGACCTGTGCCGGATCGACAGCCTGAGCCGGTTCAACAACCTGCTCCCCCGCAGCGACCGCCCCGGCACCAGCACTGGAGTCACCACCGGCCACCGGCACCTGCCCAGCCGTCTCCTCCGGCACAGCGACCGGCACCGGCTCGGCACCCTGCGGCTCCTGGGCGACGGGCGCGGGCTCCTCCGCGACCGGAACCTGCTGCGCGACCGCCTCCGTGGTGAGGCGGGCCATGGCGGCCTGGGCCGGGTCCGTCGGCTCCGGAGCGGGCGCCGCCTGCGGAATAACCGTTTCGGCAGCCGACACCTCGGCGCTCACCGGCGCCGGAACAGGCGCGGGCACGGGCACGGGCGCCTGCGCGGGCGCGGCCACCTGCGCGCCCCACGGCGCCGCGGGCTGCGGCTGGGGCACGTCCAGGTACTCGGGGCCGGTGGTGGGCGGCCCCGGCTGCCGTACCGGTGCGCCCACGGCGCCGCGGTCGGCGAGGGAGCGGACCGGGCTGGCGGAGGCGTCGGGGGTCGGCGGGCCGAGGTGCAGGGGCGGCGCGGGGCCGTCGGCGGGATCGGCGCCGCTCCCGGTGTGCGGACCGCGGTGAGGTCGACGGCGCCGCTGTCGCGGCCGGACATCTCGTGCGCACCGGGTTCGTGCAGGGCCTCCACGACCGGTTCCGGCGCGGGCGGGGCGACCTCGTTGCCCCAGGCACTCTGGGCACCGGGGAGCAGCAACAGGTCTTCGTCCTCGGCGGTGGTCTCGGAGAGGTAGGTGTACGCACCCGGCGCGGGGACGCCCGGCTGTTCCACCATGCCTGCGTTCTCCGGCAGCCCCTCGCCCGGGACCTGGCCGGTGTCGGTCATGCGTACCCCTCGCCCATCGGTTAGTGCTTCTACGACCAGCTCACCCGGAGCGGCGCACCGACCGCCCCGTAGTGAAGAACGAGCGTGCGCGCCCAGCGGCACGAACGACCCGTCCACAAAGACGACAAAGCCATTAACTGGCATTGTCGCGGCCGTTCCCCCGTCACGACAGCTTCATCCGCGACGAGACCGCTGTGGACTGCGCCACGTTGCGCGTCCTCCGGTTCTGCCGTACCACACCCACCCCAAAACGGGCGTGTTTTCCGGACATTGACCGACGATGGGTCGGGCGTCCGAAGTGCGGTGCAACGGTCGGCCAGCCTACCGCGCGCGGTACGACAACAGGATCACGGGGACGGGATCCGCATCAGGTCGTTCTGTCCGGCAGCAGGCCGCTGAGCAGGAACGCGACACTCCGTTCCCGCTCCGTCCAGGCGCGCGTGTCGAGTTCGACGGACTGGAGCAGGGCGCACTCGACGTGGTATCCGTGCTCGGTCAGGTCGCGGCCGATGAGTTCGGCCTCGTCGCGGGTGGCCGCATGCGTGACGATGCGCTGCGGACGGCGGTCGGCGACCGCGGAGACGACGGCCGCTCCCCCGCCGCAGACGCGGACGACATCGGGTTCGGGGAGGTTCTCCAGGACGTGCGGGGCGGTGCCGTGCACGGTCTGGAGCTGGACGCCCAGGGCGCGGGCGTTGGCGTCGGTGCGATCGCAGGCGATCGGGTCGCGGTCGACGGCGATCACGGCGGCCCCGGCACGGGCTGCCTCGGTGGCGAAGGCGCCGCTGCCGCAGCCGATGTCCCACACCAGGTCGCCGACGCGCGGTCCCAGCCGGGCGAGTTGGGCCGCGCGCAGCGGTTCCAGCTCACCTTCGCCCATGAGTCCGCCGTACGCCTCGGCGGGCAGGGTCCAGCCGCGCGGGCCGGTGGAGGGGTCGCGCCCCGCGAGCCAGCCGCCGCCCTCCGCGCCCCCCGCCGGGCCGCCGATGACGATGACGACGTTGGGGTCGCGCCAGGTGTGGTCGGGGGCCTTGTCGGAGGTGACGACGGTGACCTGTTCGCGCTCGGTGCCCAGTTCCTCACAGATGACGAAGGTGCGGTGGACGCCCTCCAGGAGCAGTCCGAGCTCGGCGGGGCCCGCGCCTGGTGAGGTGAGGACGGCGACCTTGGTGTGGGCGCGGCACACATTCACCGCGCGTCGCAGGGTGCGACGGTGTGCGACGACCACTTGTGCGTCGTCCCAGGGCATGCCGGCGCGGGCGAAGGCGGCGGCGACCGAGGAGACGGCCGGGACGACCTCGACCTCCAGGCCGAACTCGGGGGCGCGCAGGGTCCGTACGACGCCGAAGAAACCGGGGTCGCCGTCGGCGAGCACGACCGCTGTACCGCGGTGACCTGCGATCCGGCGGGCGGCCAGCGCGACGCTGCCGAGCCGGATGCGCTCGGCGCCGGGCGGCACCTCGGGCAGCGCCAGATGGTGGGCGGCACCGGCCACCAGCGTGGCGGCGCCGAGGGCGGCGCGTGCCGCCGCGGTCAGCGGCGAGCCGTCCCAGCCGATCACCGTGACCCGGTCGGCCATCGTCGTCAGTCTCCAGGGGTTTACGCAGGTGGACGGGGCAACCCGAGCGTATCCCGTCCGACCGGGGTCAGTTCCAGTCGGAATAGGTGGGGAAACCGCCACTGTCGGCCAGCTGCTCCCCCGCACCCTCCAGATCCTCCGGCAGCAGACTCCAGACGATGAAGTCCGTGCGCACGTCGGTCCAGGTGCCGTCCTCGGTGCGGACGTGCGCTATGCAGGCGTTGCGCAGGACGCCCTCGCTGATGCAGCCGATCTTCTGGGCGACCTGCTGGGAGGCGGTGTTGTCGGCGGCCGTGCGCAGTTCGATGCGCTCGAACTTCTGGTCGCCGAATAGCCATTGGGCGGTGGCGAGGGCGGCCTCGGAGGCGTAGCCCTCGCCGCGGGCCCAGGGGGCGACGATGTACGACAGCTCGGTGGAGCGGATGTGCCAGTTGGTCTTGGAGAGTTGGACGATGCCGACCAGGCGCTGGGTGAGGAACTCGGTGACGGCGAGGTCGAGGCCGCGGCCCGCCGCCCGCTCACCGGGGGCGTACTGGGTGATCCAACTGTGCGCGCCGGCCTTGGTGAACGGCTGGGGCACATGGGTCCAGGCGGCGACCTGCTCGTCGTTCATCATCTCGGTCAGGGCGGGCACGTCGTCCTCGTCGAGGGGACGCAGCACCAACCGCTCCGTGCTGATGGAGATGTTGGGGAAGGTGCTCGTCATGCTCGGCTCCGTAACCTTCGAGAATGTCAGGCCTGCTCAACTGCCCAGCATGCAGCATGAAAGCACCGAACCGCACCACGGGGTACGCCTGTTCGACGAGGGCGGAACCGTGGTGCGGCGCGATGGGACGGAAGAAGTCGATCAGTCGACCAATCGATCCGTCAGACGTCAGAAGGACGCGATGACCGAACCGGCGTACTTGTCCTCGATGAACTTCTTGACCTCGGGGGAGGTCAGGAGCTTCGCGAGCTTCTTCACGCGCGGGTCGTTCTCCTGACCCTCCTTCACGGCAAGGAAGTTGCCGTACGGGTTGTCCGTCGCGGACTCCAGGACGAGGGCGTCGTCGGCGGGCTTGAGGTCGGCCTCGATGGCGTAGTTGCCGTTGATGACCGCGGCGTCGACGTCGTTCAGGGATCGCGGGGTCTGGGCCGCCTCCAGCTCCTTGAACTTGAGGTTCTTCGGGTTCTTGACGATGTCCGCGGGGGTCGCCTCGTTGCCCGCGCCGTCCTTCAGCGTGATGATCCCGTTGGCGTCGAGGAGCTTGAGGGCACGGGCCTCGTTGACGCTGTCGTTCGGGACGGCGACGGTGGCACCGCTCTTGAGGTCGTCGGCGCTCTTGACCTTGTCGGAGTACAGGCCGAGCGGCTCCAGGTGGACCGTGACGACGGGCACGATGTGGGTGCCGTTCTTCTTGTTGAAGTCGTCGAGGTACGGCTGGTTCTGGAAGTAGTTGGCGCCGACCGATCCGTCCTCCGTCGCCGTGTTCGGCGTGACGTAGTCGGTGAACTCCTTGACCTCCAGGTCGAGTCCCGCGTCCTTCGCCAGGTTGTCCTTGACGTAGGTGAGGATCTCGGCG
This sequence comes from Streptomyces davaonensis JCM 4913, assembly GCF_000349325.1. Lineage (GTDB taxonomy): Bacteria > Actinomycetota > Actinomycetes > Streptomycetales > Streptomycetaceae > Streptomyces > Streptomyces davaonensis. The sequence goes on along the minus strand of NC_020504.1, from coordinate 7,871,118 downwards.
TGCGGGACGGGGCTCGCGGCGACGACCAGCGGTCCGCTGGTGTCGGAGGCGGCGTCGCTGTCGGAGGAGCCGCAGGCGGTGAGCCCGAAGGTGAGGGTTCCGGCGGCGAGGACGGCGGTGGTGATCTTGGCGGTGTTACGCACGAAAAGTGCCTTTCCTGAAGGGGTGGTGCAGCCCCGTCGAGGGTGTGACGGGGAGTCTTGGGGGGGGAGGCTCAGACGGTCTTGCTGGTGGCCGTCGCTGCCTTCAGCAGCCGGAGCTTGGGCGCTGCGCCCGAGCGGCCGCCGCGGCGGTGCAGGGAGCGGGCCGCGTAGTCGCCGGCGAACTGGATGAGGGAGATGACCACGGCGAGGATCGCCACGGTGATCCACATCAGCTCGGTCTCGAAGCGCTGGTAGCCGTAGCGGATGGCGATGTCACCGAGGCCGCCGGCGCCGACCGTGCCGGCCATCGCGGAGTAGCCGATGAGCGCGACGATCGTGGTCGTGGTGGAGGCGATCAGCGAGGGCAGGGACTCCGGTACGAGGACCTTGCGGACGATCGTCCAGGTGTTGCCGCCCATCGACTGGACGGCCTCTACGAGCCCGCCGTCCACTTCGCGGACAGCCGTCTCGACCAGACGCGCGAAGAACGGGATCGCGCCGATGGCGAGCGGCACGATGGCGGCCTCGCGGCCGATGGTCGTGCCGGTGATGGAGCGGGTGAAGCCCATCAGCGCGACCATCAGGATGATGAACGGCATCGAGCGGGCGACGTTCACGACCTGCCCGATGACCTTGTTGGCGACGACGTTCTGGAGCAGTCCGCCCTTGTCGGTGAGGACGAGGAGGACGCCGAGCGGAAGTCCGCCCACGATGGCGATGAGCGTGGACCAGCCGACCATGTAGAGGGTGTCCCAACACGCCTGCTCCAGCAGCGGCTGCATCTCGGACCAGGTCACTTGGAAACACCTTCCGTCAGCAGAACGGGCTCCTGGCCCAGGACGTCGATCTGGAGACCCTGTTCGCGCAGGAAGCCGATCGGCACGACGTTGTCCTCGTAGCGGCCGGGCAGTTCGATGCGCATCCGGCCGACCTGGAGTCCGCCGACGGTGTCGATGGCGGCGCCGAGGATCGAGATGTCGACGTTGTACGTGCGCGACAGCTGGGAGATGACGGGCTGGGTGGCGGCCTCCCCGTGGAAGGTCACGTCGACGACGGTGCGGTCGGCGTCGCCGGCCTCGCCGCTCACCGGGAACAGCGCGGTGGCGAGCTGGGAGCCCGGGGTGGCGAGCAGTTCGCTGACGGTGCCGGACTCGACGATGCGGCCCTGCTCCATGAGCGCGGCCGAGTCGCAGATGGACTTCACGACGTCCATCTCGTGCGTGATGAGCAGGACCGTGAGGCCCAGCTGCCGGTTCAGGTCGCGCAGCAGTTGGAGGATGGAGCGGGTGGTCTCGGGGTCCAGGGCGCTGGTGGCCTCGTCGGAGAGCAGCACCTTGGGGTCGCCGGCCAGGGCGCGGGCGATGCCGACGCGCTGCTTCTGGCCGCCGGAGAGCTGCGCCGGGTAGGCCTTGGCCTTGTCGCCGAGGCCTACCAGGTCGAGCAGTTCGAGCGCCTTGCGGGAGCGCTCCTTGCCCGACTTGCCGAGGATCTCCAGCGGCAGCTCGACGTTGTCCTGCACGGTCCGGGAGGACAGCAGGTTGAAGTGCTGGAAGACCATGCCGATCCGGCTGCGCGCCCGCCGCAGCTCCTTGCCGGCGCGCGGTCCGCGCCCGGCGAGGGCGGTGAGGTCCTGGCCGGCGACGGTGACCGTGCCGGCGGTGGGGCGCTCCAGGAGATTGACGCAGCGGATGAGCGAGGACTTTCCGGCGCCGGACTGGCCGATGACGCCGTACACCTCGCCTTCGCGGACGTGCAGGTCGACGCCGTCGAGGGCGGTGACCTCTCGACCACGGGTGCGGTAGACCTTGGTCAGGCCCGATGTGGTGATCACAGGGGTTTCCGTCACTGTCGAGTACGCGGGCGTGGGTGTGCCCTGGTACGGGAGGAATGTGTGCGCGGGGCAGGGGGTCACGTACGGCGCGGTGGAATGCGTACGGACATGCCGTGGCAGCTCGCTTCGGGGCGCGAGGCTCAGGGGGAAGTGGTGCGGGGGCCCTCTAGAAGGCGCACATTCGACACATACAGCGAGCACCGGGCGTCATGGTCGCCTCGGTCGCAAGGATGCGGCTGCTCGTCGTGGTCATGCGATCAGTAAAGCAGACGGAGGAACGCAACCAAGAACCGCTGTCCGCATTGCGGACAGCGGTGGACAGGGGTCGGACGGCGCTCAGCCGCGGACGGAGATCTCGACGCCCGTGGCCGTGACCAGCGCGGACAAGGCCGAGAGGTCCTTCACCACCAAATCGGCGTCGAGCTCATGGGCCTGGTGGGTTGTGGCCAAGGCCACGGTGGTCATGCCGGCTGCGCGACCGGCCTGGAGCCCGGCGGGGGCGTCCTCGAAGACGACGCAGCGGGCCGGGTCGACGCCCAACTGGCGGGCGGCGAGGAGGTAGGGCTCGGGGTCGGGCTTGCCGCGGGTGATGTCGTCGGCGCAGACCAGCGTCTTGGGCAGGATGCCGACGGCGTCGAGACGGGCCTCGGCGAGGCGGCGGGTGGCGGAGGTGACGACGGCCCAGCGGTCGGCGGGCAGCGCGTCGAGGAACGCCCGGGTGCCGGGCAGCAGTTCCACGCCGCCGTTCGGCACGTCCTCGACCTCCAGCGTCTCGATCCGCGCGACGGCCTCCGGCACGATGCCGGCGGGCAGCAGGTCGGCGGCTATCTCCACGGCCGGGCGCCCGTGCAGTTCGATCCGGCCGAACTGCTCGGCGGTGATGCCGTACTCCCCGGCCCAGCGGGTCCAGCAGCGGTCGACGGAGGCGAGCGAGGAGACGAGGGTGCCGTCGTTGTCGAACAGCAGGGCTTCGGCGTGGATGTGCATGCCCTCGACCCTACGGTGCCCGCCGGGGTCGGCCGCACCTGGCCTTTTGGGCCGTAATAGGGTCGCTCCATGCTTGATGCCCTGACGCTGGTGACCGGCGTCGCCGCCCTGCTGCTCGCCGCGTGGTGCGGCTTCGCGGCGTATCGCGATGAGCCGACGAAGGACTGGCACTTCATCGGGATGGCCGTGGTGACCCTGCTGGCGCTGGTCCAGCTGGTGGTCGGGATCGTGCAGCTGGCCCGCGGTGAGGAACCCGACCAGGGGACGACGATCTTCGTCGCGTATCTGCTGGGCGCGGCCGCGTGCATCCCGGCGGCGGGGTTCATGTCGCTGGCGGAGCGCACGAAGTGGGGTTCCATCACGGTCGCGGCCGGTGCCGTGGTCCTGGCCGTGCTGGAGGTGCGGCTCTATGACATCTGGGGAGGCTGAGATGGCGGCCGTGGAGGGAAAGCGGACCCGGCTCATCAGTGGGCCCGGGATGCTGCTCGTCTGGCTGTACGGCGTGATGGTCGTGGGCGCCGTGTCGCGCTCGGTGTACCAGATCGCCACCGAGTTCGACCGGGCCCCGCTCGCCTACTCACTGTCGGCGATGGCGGGGCTGGTCTACGGCTTCATCACGTACACACTGGTCAGGGGCGGCGAAACGGCCCGCAAGGCGGCGCTGTACTGCTGCGCCGCCGAACTGGCGGGAGTCCTCGTCGTCGGCACCTGGACCCTGCTGGACCCCTCGGCGTTCCCCGACGCGACGGTCTGGTCCGACTACGGCATGGGGTATCTGTTCATCCCCGTACTGCTGCCGTTGTCAGCGATCTACTGGCTGCGCAAGGCGGGAACGGTCAAGCCGTAGCCGCGTACGTACCCGCCGCCTTCTCCAGGACGATCATCGGCACGCCGTCCGTGCCCTCCGAGGTGCCGACCGCGATGTAGCCGACCTTGCGGTAGAGGCCGAGGCTGCTTTCGCTGCGGTGGCCGGTGTGGAGGCGGAAGCGCTTGGCGCCGCGCTCCTCGGCGAGGGCGGCTTCGGCTGCCCGCAGGAGCCGGGCGCCGATGCCGTGGCCCTGGAGCCGGGGGTGGACGCAGAGCTTGCCGATGGCGGCGGCGCCGTCCTCGGTGACCGCGCCACGGACCGAACCGACCACTTCCTCGCCGAGCCGGGCCACGAAGACGCAGTCCGCCGCGACTTCCGCGCGCACCGAGTCCAGCGTCTGGACGAGCGGGTCGATGCGGTAGTTGCCGTACAGAGCCGCCTCGCTCTGGAAGCAGAGGTACTGAAGCTTGAAGATCTGCTCCGCGTCCTGCTCGGTCGCCGCAGAGATGGTCACGCTCATGCCCATGTGCGCACGCCTCCCGCTCACCTGATCACCTGTTGTCCCTCACTCCTATCCCCGCGCGGTGTGAGCCGCAACCTCCGGCGCAAGCAATCGCCGCAGACAACCCAGACATCTGGAGCGTTCCGGGCCAAGACTGCCCTGTGAGATACCCAACTCCCCCGCGATCTCCCGGTATGTCAGGTCCCGCGGCGAGAGCAGGGCCTCGACCAGGCGGGGGCAGCGGCCGGGCAGCCGACGGGCGGCGTCGCGCAGGGCGCGGTAACGGGCCGCCCTGAGGGCAAGATGTTCGGGGTCGCGACCGGACTCGTCCACGGGCTCATCGTCGTACGGCCGTTCGAGGCGGGTGGTACGGCGGCTGCGGCGGACCTCGGAGCGGACGGCCGAGCGGAGCCAGCGCTCGGGGTCGGGCGGCGGGCCCTGGGCATCCAGCAGCTCCAGCAGGCGCAGCCAGACCGCCTGCTCCAGATCACCGGGCTCGGTCCCGGCGGCGTGCGCCTCAGCGGAGGCCTCGGCGGTGAGCAGCGGGCGCAGCTCCAGGACAAGGTCGTGTGTCATATGCGGGACGACGCGGCCGCCCGGGCGACGGGTTGCCCGGGCGGCCGTTTGTCACCCCAACCGGGGTGCGGGGCTCAGCCGTTGACGAAGTCCTCGCGGGCCAGCAGTCCGGTGTCGGGCTGGTCGGTGAAGACGCCGTCGATGCCGGTGGCGAAGTACGTCTTGTAGGCGCCGAAGACATCGCCGTAGGCGTCGGCGTCGGTGCCCTTGCGGAAGTTCGCGGGCAGGAAGGGGTTCTCGTTGCGCATCGTCCAGGGGTGCAGGACGAGGCCCACCTTGTGCGCGTCGGCGACCAGCGTGGTCGGCTGGGTGAGGTTGCCGCTCGCGTCCTTCGGGATGACCAGGTCGAGGGTCGGGCCGATGCCCTGGGCGTAGGAGGCGATCTCCCGCAGCCCGGCGGGCTTGACCAGATCGGCGACGGTGCGCGGGTCACCGGTCTCGACGAAGTCGTACGGCCGCGTGCTCGCGCCGGACAGCAGCACCACCAGCGGGTTGTCGATCAGCTTGTTCAGGCGCTGGATGCTGGTCGGCTCGAAGGACTGGACGATGACCGGCGAGTTCCACTTGTTCTTGCCGTACTTGCGCAGCACCTTCGCGATCCGCTCCTCCAGGCCGAGGCCCAGCTTGCGGAAGTAGGTGGGGTGCTTGAGCTCGGGGTAGATCCAGACCTGCTTGCCGCGCTTGCGGGTCTGCTCCTCCTGCCAGCGCAGCACCTCTTCGAAGGTGGGGATCTCGAAGCGGCCGTTGTAGAGGGTGTTGTGCGGGCGGTTGGCGGGGATCCGCTCGATGGCGCGCAGCGTCTTCAGCTCGGCGAGCGTGAAGTCCTCGGTGAACCAGCCGGTGACGGAGACCCCGTCGAGCACCTTGGTGGTCTTGCGGCCGGCGAACTCGGGGTGGTCGGCGACGTCCGTGGTCCCGCCGATCTCCGGCTCGTGGCGGCAGACCAGATGGCCGTCCCTGGTGGGGACCAGGTCACCGGCCTCGACGATGTCGGCGCCCATGTCGAGGGCGAGCTGGTAGGCGGCGAGGGTGTGCTCGGGGCGGTAGCCGCTGGCGCCGCGGTGACCGATGATCGTCGGCTTGGGCAGGCTCTTCACCCCGCCGCCTCCGTACCCGCCGCCCGCGGCCCGAGCCGTGCCGGACAGTCCGAGGACCGCGCCGCTCGCGCCCAGTACGGCGGCGCCCAGCAGCGCCCGGCGCCCGGTCCCCCGCGCCTGCTCGTCCGACTCCTGCGTTCCCATGAGCGGCCTCCTGCCCTCGACTCCTTGGTGCGGGCCGATGGTAGGTGCCAGTCGATGACCGGCGGGAGACCCCGGATCGAACACGCGGGTGACTCCGGATGTCTTGTGGGGATGGAGTTCTGACGGTCCGTCGGCATCGAACGCATGTCTAAGGGTAGGCGTGGTTCGGATGCCCTCGCCCGGGTCGGCGCGACGTCCGTCACACCGTTCCGGGGAGGTTTCCGGCGGGCGACGGGACAGCACCGCAGGTAAACCCGCGTCAACAGTGCGTAATACCTCGGTGAACCCGTTGCACCCGATGTGCGCGACCCCGGGAACCGCGAGTATCGTCCTCACCTGCACAGACTTATAGGAACACCTTGACACCGGAGGGCCCGTTGTCCCGCTTCGCGCTCATCAAGGCAGTGCTCGGACCGATCATGCGCCTGATGTTCCGCCCACGGGTGGAAGGTGCGGAGCACATCCCGGGCGACGGTCCGGTGATCCTCGCGGGCAACCACCTCACGTTCATCGACTCGATGATCCTTCCGCTCGTCTGCGACCGGCAGGTCTTCTTCATCGGCAAGGACGAGTACGTCACCGGCAAGGGGTTCAAGGGCCGGCTGATGGCCTGGTTCTTCACCGGCGTCGGCATGATCCCGGTCGACCGGGACGGCGGCCGGGGCGGCGTCGCCGCGCTGATGACCGGCCGCCGGGTCCTGGAGGAGGGCAAGCTCTTCGGGATCTACCCCGAGGGCACGCGGTCGCCCGACGGGCGGCTGTACCGCGGGCGGACCGGTATCGCGCGGCTGACGTTGATGACCGGGGCGCCGGTGGTGCCGTTCGCGATGATCGGCACGGACAAGATTCAGCCGGGTGGGGCGGGGATGCCCCGGCCGAGCCGGGTCACTGTTCGGTTTGGTCCGGCCATGGAGTTTTCCCGGTACGAGGGTATGGATCGGGATCGGTATGTGTTGCGGGCCGTTACCGATTCTGTGATGGCTGAGGTTATGCGGCTGTCCGGGCAGGAGTATGTGGACATGTATGCGACTAAGGCCAAGGAAGCGGCGTAGTTTTTTGGCCGCGGGCCGGTAGGGGCTTGTCGCGCAGTTCCCCGCGCCCCTTACTGTCCGTTTTCCAACCGTTGGTTTTTCAGCATGAACCACGCTGCTGCCGCTGCCATGAGCAGGACTGCTGCTCCTGCTCCCGTCGCCAGTGTCAGGCCGTCCACGAAGGACTGTCTTGCCGCGTCCAGCATGGTCTGGGCTGTTTCTGTGGGCATGGTTGTTGCCGCTTCCACCGCGCCGCCCAATGACTCGTGTGCACCTTCCGGGGTGCCCCTCGGAGCCGTGAAATCCCGGTAGACGCCCGTCACGATCGAGCCCAGTACCGCGATTCCCAGGGCCGCGCCCAATTCGTACGCCGTTTCCGATACGGCCGATGCCGAGCCTGCCTGCTCCTTCGGTACGGAGGACAGGATGACGTCGGCCGTCACCGTGAAGGAGAAGCCGGCGCCGATGCCGACGATCAGGAGGGCGGTGCCGAGCAGGGGGTAGCCGGTCGACTGGTCCAGGACTGTCAGGGCGGCCAGGGAGAGACCGACCGCGGCCAGGCCGCCGGAGACCACGGCGCGTACCGAGTAGCGGCGCGCGGCCTTGCCCGCGACCAGGCCCGCCGCCACCGCGCCCACCGCTGCGGGGAGTTCGGCGAGGCCCGCCTCGAAGGGGCCGCGGCCCTGGACGAGCTGGAGGTACTGGGAGAGGAAGAACACCAGGCCGGACATGCCGAGGATGGTCAGCAGGTCGGCGAGGACCGCGCCGCTGAAGCCTCGGTTGCGGAACAGTCGCATGTCCAGCAGCGGGGCCGGGAGGGTCAGCTGGCGGCGGACGAAGCCGTACAGCGCCGCGGCGCCCAGCAGGCCCACGGCGACGGGTTCCCAGGCCAGGCCGTGCGCGGCGAACTCCTTGACGGCGTAGACCACACCCACCATGCCGATCAGCGACAGGAGGACGCTCAGCAGGTCCCAGGGGCCGGGGTTCGGGTTGCGGGACTCCGGGAGCGTCTTGACGCCGACCACGACCAGCACCGCCATCACGGGCAGGTTGATCAGGAAGACCGAGCCCCACCAGAAGTGCTCGAGCAGGAAGCCGCCGACGATCGGGCCGACCGCGGTACCGGCCGAGGCCGTGGCGCCCCAGATGCCCACGGCGAGGCTGCGTTCGCGCGGGTCGTGGAAGAGGTTGCGGATCAGGGCGAGCGTGGCCGGCATCAGGGTCGCACCGGCGACACCGAGGAGCGCGCGGGCCAGGATCATCGTCTCGGGGGTGGTCGCGTACGCGTTCAGCACGGAGATCGCGCCGAACGCCGTCGCGCCCCCGAGCAGGATCCGCTTGCGGCCTATTCGATCGCCGAGGCTGCCCATCGAGACCAGCAGACCGGCGATGACGAAGGAGTAGACGTCACCGATCCACAGCAGCTGGGTGCCGGAGGGGTTGAGGTCCTCGCTGATGTAGGGGGTCGCGAGACCGAGGACGGTCGCGTCGACGGCCACCAGCAGCACGGCGAGCACCAGGACGGACAGCGCGAGCCAGCGGCCCGGCCGGTTCACCGCCTCGGTCGGGTTCGCCGGCTGCAAGGTGCTGGTCATGGTTCCTCTCTCCGTAGTGCTCCGCCGAGCAACAGCTCGACGATCATGTGCGTGAAGTCGTTGGCCGCGACCCGGCCCTCCTGGACCGCCCAGGCGCCGGACGCCATCAGGCCGTAGAGCGCCTCGGTGAGCCAGGCCGGGGTGAGGTCGATGCGGAACTCGCCGGACTGCTGGCCGCGCCGGAACAGCGCGGCGATGCGGGCGTCGATCCTGGCCCAGCCCTCGTTCTGGCCCTCGCCCTCGAACAGCTGGTTCTCGGTGTAGAGGAAGGCCAGCAGGCCCGCCGCGGGCTCTATGTCGCGGACGAGTCGGCGTACGGCGTCGCTCGCGCTGCCCTCGTCCAGCCGGGCCGCGTCCAGCGCGGCCTCGCACTCCGCGATGCCGAGCGCCTCAAGGGCCCGGACGAGCGCGTCCCGCCCGGCGAAGTGGCGGTGCAGCGTGGCCCGGCTGATCCCGGCCGCCTTGGCGACCTCGTCCATCGTGGACGTGGATTTCCGGGTGAGCAGGGCGGCTGCGCTGCGCAGCACGTGGTCACGATCGACAGCCATGAGACAACCATAGCCCATGTGAGACATTCATGTCTCACCGTGGGCATGAACGTCTCACGACTAGCGGGTCGTGGTGATCTTTCAGTGCCAGGGCAACTGGCCGCGCCGCTCCCAGTACGCGCCCGGCTCCTCCGTCAGCGCCGCCAGCCTGGCCAGCTGGTCCTCGTCGAGGTCCACCACGGGCGCGTGCAGGTTGGACGCGAGCTGGACGACGGTGGCGGCGCCGGAGAGGACGACTCCGGCCCAGGGCTGGCGCAGGACGAGGGCGAGGGCCACGGCGTCGGTGCCCAGTTCCGCCTGCGCGGCCACGGCCTTCAGCGCGTCGGGGGCGTACGGCTCGGCGAGCCTGCCGTTGGCCATGCCCTCCTTGACGATCACGGTGAGCCCGGCGTCATGAGCCTCGGCGAGGGCCGGTGCGGCGGAGGTCTCCAGGACGTTGTAGGTCGACTGGACGGTACGGAAGAGAGGCTCGCCGTCGACCGTCACCGCGAGGGCGGCGCGGATCGCGTCGGCCTGGGCGGGGCCGCTGGTGGAGAAGCCGACGGTGAGGCCCTGGGCGGCGGCCTCGGCCAGCCTGGCGTGCAGGTCCTTGTCGGTGAGGGCGGGGCTGTCCGGGGTCACCGAGTGGATCTGGTAGAGGTCGAGCCGGTCGCCGAGCAGGGCGTCGGTCTCGGCGCGCTGCCGCTCGTACGTGGCCAGGCCGTGGTCCTTGACCTCGTGCGTCTCGGCGTCCGCCGTCCAGCCGGCGGTGTAGGTGTAGCCCCACTTGCTGCCGATGACCACGTCGTCGATGTCCGGGCGGGCGTTCAGCCAGTCGGCGAGGAACTCCTCGGAGCGGCCGTAGGAGCGGGCCACGTCGAAGTAGCGGACGCCCTGGGCGTAGGCCGCGTCCAGGAGTTCGTGCGTACGGTCACGCAGGGCGTCGACGCTCCGGGACTCCCCGAGGTCCTCGTCCCGGCCCAGGTTGATGTAACCGGGGCGGCCGACGGCGGCGAGGCCCAGGCCGATGTGGCAGGTGGGGGTGGTCGCGTTGGCCAGTCGGGCGAAGGGCATCGCGGGCTCCGTTCGGTCGGCGGACTTGCGACCAACGTAACTCGCGATGACGCTGCGCTCGCTGAGCCGGGGCGCCCAGGAGCTCGAATGGTGCGTCTCCTGGGCGAGTGCGGGCTCGCCGTGGCTTGTCGCGCAGTTCCCCGCGCCCCTGGGCCTGTTCGAGTTGCCCCTACTGCTTCTTGGCGGTCGCCCATTCGTGCTGAGCGGCCACGTCCGCCTTGACCTCTGCGAGCTGGATCGCCACCGCGCTCGGGGCCGTGCCGCCCCGTCCGTTCCTGGAGGCCAGGGCGCCCGGAACGTTCAGGACCGTGCGGACCTCCGGGGTCAGGTGCTCGGAGATCGCCGCGAACTGGGCGTCCGTCAGGTCGTCCAGTTCCTTGTTCTCGGACTCCGCGACCTTCACGCAGGCCCCGGCGACCTCGTGGGCCACGCGGAACGGGACGCCCTGCTTGACCAGCCACTCGGCGATGTCGGTGGCCAGGGAGAAGCCGGCCGGGGCCAGTTCCTCCATGCGGTCGCGGTGGACGGTGAGGGTGGCGATCATGCCGGTGAAGGCGGGGAGCAGGACGTCCAGCTGGTCGCAGGAGTCGAAGACCGGCTCCTTGTCCTCCTGGAGGTCACGGTTGTACGCCAGCGGGAGCGCCTTGAGCGTGGCCATGAGGCCCGTCAGGTTGCCGATCAGGCGGCCGCTCTTGCCGCGCGCCAGCTCCGCGATGTCCGGGTTCTTCTTCTGCGGCATGATCGACGAACCCGTGGAGAACGCGTCATGGAGGGTCACGAAGGAGAACTCCTTCGTGTTCCAGATGATGATCTCCTCGGCGATCCGGGAGACGTTGATCCCGATCATCGCGGTGATGAAGGCGAACTCGGCGACGAAGTCACGCGAGGCCGTGCCGTCGATGGAGTTGGCGACCGAGCCGTGCTCGAAGCCGAGATCCTCGGCCACCGCCTCCGGGTCCAGACCGAGGGAGGAGCCGGCCAGGGCGCCGGAGCCGTACGGGGAGACCGCCGTCCGCTCGTCCCACTGGCGCAGCCGCTCCGCGTCCCGGGACAGGGCCTGCGCATGGGCGAGGACATGGTGGGCGAAGAGCACGGGCTGGGCGTGCTGGAGGTGGGTGCGGCCGGGCATCGCCACGTCCGGGTGGGCCTCGGCCAGGCCGACCAGGGCGTCCTGGAGGTCGGCGATCAGACCGGCGATGTTGCGGGCCTGGTCCCGCAGGTACATCCGGAAGAGGGTCGCCACCTGGTCGTTGCGGGAGCGTCCGGCGCGCAGCTTGCCGCCGAGGTCGGGGCCGAGGCGCTCCAGCAGGCCGCGCTCCAGGGCGGTGTGCACGTCCTCGTCGGCGATCGTGCCGACGAAGGTGCCGTCGGCGACGTCCACGGCCAGCTGCTCCAGGCCCGCGATCATCCGGTTCAGCTCGTCGTCCGTGAGCAGGCCCGCCTTGTGCAGCACGCGCGCGTGGGCACGCGAACCGGCGATGTCGTACGGCGCGAGCCGCCAGTCGAAGTGGACCGACGCGGACAGCCTGGCCAGTGCCTCGGCGGGGCCGTCCGCGAAACGTGCGCCCCAGAGCCGGACGTCACCGCTGTTGCTGCTCACTTGCTGCGCTCCTTGGAGGATCTGGATGGGGCACCGCCTCCCCGTGGCGTGAACGGGGAGGCGGCCGTGCGGGGGCGGCGCCGGTGTCCTGCCCTGCGTTTCACCGCTATGCATGATTATGCAGAACACTGCATGATTGGTCAATCTGGCCGGGATCTGAACACTAGAAATCGCTTTCTCGTACTCCTCGCCGAGCACACCCCCGACCCGAGTGAGGCTTCCGCATGTCCAGGGCTCTTCCGAAGTACAACAAGCGTCGTGTCGCGCTGATCGGCGGCGCCGCCGCGCTGGCGCTGTCCGGGGCGGTCATCGTCAACTCCGCGCTCGCCGGGGAGACACCCGAGAACGACGCCAGAACGCTGGCCGGTCCCGGCACCATCAGCTGCCCGGACGTCGCCTCGCAGCTCCCCGCCATCCCGGCCACCGCACAGGCCGAGGTCGACCGGAACCTCGCACTCCTCCAGACCCAGATCGACGAAGCCAACAAGCGACTCGTCGACACCGTCGGCCAAGGCGGACCCAACTTCGTCCAGAACGCCATCCTCGGCCCACTCGCCAGCAAGCGCACCGCCACCATCGACCGCATCGCCATCTCCATCGGCCGCACCGCCGAAAAGCCCCAGGGACTCGGTGCCCTGGCCGCCTGCACGCTCAACGCGGAGGGCGCGGCCGACACGGGCGGGGAGGCCGATGCCGGTGCGGGCGCCGGTGAGGAGGTCGAGGCCACGCCGAGCACCGCCGCTCCGGCAGAGCCGGAAGGGGAGGGCAACACCGGCGTCGGCACCATCAGCTGCCCGGACGTCGCCTCCCAGCTCCCCGCGATCCCGGCCACCGCACAGGCCGAGGTCGACCGGAACCTCACACTCCTCCAGACCCAGATCGACGAAGCCAACAAGCGACTCGTCGACACCGTCGGCCAAGGCGGACCCAACTTCGTCCAGAACGCCATCCTCGGCCCACTCGCCAGCAAGCGCACCGCCACCATCGACCGCATCGCCATCTCCATCGGCCGCACCGCCGAAAAGCCCCAGGGACTCGGTGCCCTGGCCGCCTGCACGCTCAACAAGTGACGTAGCAGGCAGTCATGGTCGCCCCGGCTGTGCGCCGGCCGGGGCGGCCACGGCGTGTGCGGAGCCCGCGAAATCCGGAATTCCCCAACAAGGAGCACATCGCGACGAGCCTGGATGGCCTACCCGGGCTGCCGTCACCGCTGCCCCCGTCTACGGTCTGAGCCATGCGCCCCGGTGTCGTCGCTCTTGCCTCCGCCTCCCTGCTCCTGCTCGGTGCCGCGCCGCCCGGCGAGTCACCGCTTCCGGCACGGATGGCGGACACCGGCGGCGGCAGTCAGCTGATCACCGCCGTCGCCGCCCGGACCGGCGCCACCCAGGGCACGGTCACCTGGTGGAACCTGCGCAACGGCCGCTGGGCGAAGGCCGGTACCGCGAAGGCCCGGTTCGGGGCGAACGGCCTCGTCGAGGGCGCCGCGCGACAGCAGGGCACCAGCACCACACCCACAGGGCTCTACGACCTGCCGTACGCCTTCGGCATCAAGGCGGCGCCGCGCGGGACGGCGTACAAGTACCGTCCGGTGCATCAGGATTCGTGGTGGTGCCAGGACAACGACTCGCGCTCGTACAACCGTTGGACCGAGCCGCGCGCGGCGGACTGCCGGGCCGCCGAGTCGGAGCGGCTGATCACCTACACCGCCCAGTACACGCACGCGCTCGTCATCGGCTTCAACTATGCCGAGCCGGTGCGCGGCCGGGGCGCCGGGATCTTCCTGCACGTCAACGGATCCGGGGCGACGGCCGGTTGTGTGTCGGTGCCCGCCGCCGACATGCGGCGGATCCTGCGGTGGGCCGATCCCGCCCGAAAGCCGCACATCGCCATCGGAACCACGGACGGTCCAACAGCCGTCACGCGGTACTGAACACAAAGGCCGCCCCGCACGTACCTCTGGGCCGAGGGTCCACGCCACTCCCCCTTGTCCGTTCCCGGAGGAACTGTGACCACCACGCTCGCAGGCGGGCGCGCCGCCCGCCGCCAGACGATGCGCCGCATCCGTCCGCGCCGCTCCCCGGCCGTCCCGTTGGTGATCGCCCTGTGGGCCGGGGCCGCGGCGGTGCTGTGGCTGTGGTGGGACAACACACCGTCGCTCGCGGACAACACCGCGAAGATCCTGGCCGCGGGCCGGATCACCGGTCTGCTCGCCGGGTACCTGATGGCGCTCGTGGTGCTCCAGATGGCCCGGGTGCCGGCGCTGGAGCGGCGAGTCGGATCGGACCGTGTCGCCCGCTGGCACGCGATGAGCGGCCGGTACACGATCTGCCTGGTCATCGCGCACGTCTTCCTCACCATGTGGGCGTACGCGCTCCAGGCGGGCAAGACACTCGGCGACATCGTCCAGCAGACGATGGACTCCATCAACACGCTCCCGGACATGGGCAAGGCTGCCATCGGCACCGGGCTGCTGTTCCTGATCGCCTTCCTCTCCATCGGCGGGGTCCGCCGCCGGGTGCCGTACGACACCTGGTACCACGTCCACCTGCTGACGTACGCGGCCGTGTACCTGACCTTCTGGCACCAGATCACCACCGGCAACGAATTCGCCGTCGAGCCCTCCGCCAAGACCTTCTGGTACGGGCTCTACGGCGTCGTCACCGCGTTGGTCGTCTGGTACCGGATCCTCACCCCCATCCGCCTCAACCTCCGGCACCGGATGTATGTCGAGGCGGTCATCGAGGAGACGCCGGGTGTGGTGTCGGTCCTGATCGGCGGGCGCAAGCTGCACCGGATGGGCGCGGAGGCGGGGCAGTTCTTCCGGTGGCGGTTCCTGGCGCCGGGCATGCGGTTCAGTTCCCACCCGTACTCGCTCTCGGCGGCGCCCCGCCCGGACATGCTGCGGATCACCGTCAAGGCGATCGGCGACCACAGCGAGCGGCTGCGCGAGCTGGAGCCCGGGACCAAAGTGTGGGCGGAGGGCCCGTACGGCGCGCTCACCGCGCAGCGGCGCAGCCGGGGCAAGGTGCTGCTGGTGGCGGGCGGCGTCGGGATCACGCCGATGCGCGCGCTGTTCGAGACACTGCCCGGCGCCTCCGGTGACATCACTCTCCTCTACCGCGCCAACAGCACGCAGGATCTGGCGCTGTGGGACGAGCTGTCCGCCATCGCCGAGGAGCGGGGCGCGCGGCTGATGTACGCGGTCAACAGCCCCGACGGGGAACGGCCCGACATCTCGGCGGAGCGGCTTCAGCAGAAGCTGCCGGACATCGACAAGCACGACGTCTTCATGTGCGGGCCGCCCGGCTTCGCGCAGTCCGTGTACGAAGCACTGCGCGGCGCGGGAGTGCCCGCCCGCCGCATCCATCACGAGTCGTTCGAGATGTGAGCGACGGGACTTCAGGAGCTGTTGGAGCGATGAGGAAGACTCACCCCATCCGGCGTGTCGTGCTGGCGGGCGCCGCCACCGTGTCCGGGATCGTGCTGCTGCTGTCGCTGAAGCCGGCGTCGGATCCCGGGGCCGCACAGGCGGCGGGCGGCGCCGCGCCGCAACAGACCGCGGCGGCGCAGGAATCGGCGCAGGGCGGCAACTCCGGGCAGGCCGGTACGGTCACCGGGGACGCGGTGCAGACGGAGTACGGGCCCGTGCAGGTTCGGCTGACCGTCAGCGGCGGCAAGGTCACCAAGGTGGAGGCCGTGCAGGCGCCCAGTGGTGGGCGCAGTACCGAGGTCACCAACACCGCGGTGCCCCGGCTGAACCAGGCGGCGCTCGCGACGCAGACCGCGGAGATCGACACGGTGTCGGGGGCCACGTATACGAGCACCGGGTACAAGAAGTCGTTGCAGTCGGCGCTGGACCAGATGGAGAAGTCCGCGGGCGGAGCCGGGGCCGGTGCTGATGCCGGGGCTGATGCCGGGCCGGGGGTGCCGCTCAGGCTCGTACGGTCACCGGGGAGACGGTGAAGACGCAGTACGGGCCGGTGCAGGTGCGGATCACCGTGACCGGCGGGAAGATCACTGCGGCGGAGGCCGTGCAGCAGCCGAGCGGTGGTCAGTCCACGCAGATCAACGGCAACGCCGTGCCGAAGCTCAACGCGGCCGCGGTGGCGGCGGGCAGTGCGGACATCGACGCGGTGTCCGGGGCGACGTACACCAGCACCGGCTACAAGCAGTCGCTTCAGTCGGCCCTGGACCAGGCTGGTGGCTGAGTCGGTGGCCGAATCGGCAGAAGCTCCCGCCGCGGTGCGTCAAGTGGAGGAGGTCATGGGGACCGTCTTCTCCTTCGACGTCCGCGGCGGGGATCCGGAGGCGGTACGGGCGGCGCTGACCGAGGCGGTGACCGGGCTGCATCGGGTCGACGAGGTGTTCAGCACCTACCGGGAGGACAGCGAGATCTCGCGGCTGGCGCGCGGGGAGCTGACCGTCGAGGAGTGCGACCCCGATGTGGCGGCGGTGCTGGCCCTCGGCGAGGAGGCTTCCCGGGTCAGCGACGGGTGGTTCTCGACCTCCTACGAGGGGCGCCTGGACCCCACGGGCATCGTGAAGGGCTGGGCGATCGAACGGGCGGCCCGACTGCTGGCGGCGACGGCCGGCGTGACCGGCGTGAGCGTCAACGGCGGCGGCGATGTGCAGCTACTGGGTGTGCCGGGTACCGAGCGACCGTGGCGGGTGGGCATCGCGGATCCGCTGCGTCCCGGTGGGCTGGCGGCGGTGATCTCGGCGGCGGGCACGACGGAGTTGGCGGTGGCCACGTCCGGGACGGCGGAACGGGGGGCACACATCGTCGACCCCCGCACCGGCCACTCGGCAGTGACGGACCTGGTCGCGGTGACGGTGGTGGCCCCCACGATCACCTGGGCTGACTGCTGGGCAACGGCAGCGTTCGCCATGGGGTCGCGGGAGGGCCTGCGCTGGCTGGAGGCGCTGCCGGGTGTGGAGGCCCTGCTGATCACGGCGGGCGACGAGGTCCGCTGCACTGGTGGGCTGGCCGCACGCCTGGGCTGAGGCGGGGTGCCGCTGCGCCCACCCGTGCCGCCCCAGCGGCACGACTGCCCGCAGCTACGCGGGTTCGGCAGCGCGGCTGCGCGGGTGGAATCAAACCTGCGGGGCTGTTCCCACCCAGGGGCGCGGGGAACTGCGCGACCAGCCCCCGCGCGCCCGCAGACGGCAACAAACCGCCCGAACCTCAGTGGCCGTTCTGAGCCAGCCGCAGCAGATGTTCCGCCAGTGCCTGACCCCCAGCCGGCTCACGGCTGATCAGCAGCAGCGTGTCGTCGCCCGCGATCGTGCCCAGGATGTCGTGCAGTTCCGCCTGGTCGATCGCCGACGCCAGGAACTGCGCCGCCCCCGGAGGGGTCCGCAGGACCACGAGGTTCGCCGAGGCCTCCGCGGAGATCAGCAGCTCCTGGGACAGGCGCCGCATCCGCTCTTCCTTCGCCGACCCGCCCAACGGCGCCCGGGGAGTCCGGAAACCCCCTTCACTGGGCACCGCGTAGATCAAGTCACCGTCGGTGTTGCGGATCTTCACCGCGTTCAGCTCGTCGAGATCCCGGGACAGCGTCGCCTGCGTCACCGTCAGCCCGTCGTCCGCCAGCAGTTTCGCCAGCTGACTCTGCGACCGCACCGGCTGCCGGTTGAGGATGTCGACGATCCGGCGGTGGCGGGCGGTCCGGGTCTGCGGCACGGCGGGCCCGACGCCTCCGTGCTCGTGGTCCTGCGCCTGACTCATCGTCGTCTCATTCCCCGGATCATCCGTCCTCCCCTTGGACCGCATCGAGAACGCCGGGCAGCGCCCGGAGGAACGCGTCCACCTCGTCGTCGCCGAGATTCAGCGGCGGCATCAGCCGTACGACATCGGGGGCGGGCGCATTCACCAGGAAACCGGCGTCCTGAGCCGCCTGCTGCACCCTGGGTGCGAGCGGCTCGGTGAGCACGATACCCAGCAGCAGCCCCGCGCCCCGGACATGCGAGACCAGCGCATGCCCGAGTGACTCGATTCCGTCCCGCAACTTCTCGCTCTGCCGCTTGACGTTCTCCAGCAACCCGTCGTTCGCGATGGTGTCCAGCACGGCGAGTCCGGCAGCGCACGCGACGGGGTTGCCGCCGAAGGTCGTCCCGTGCTGCCCCGGCTGGAGCAGCTCCGCGGCGCGCCCGAAGGCGACCGTCGCGCCCAGCGGAAGCCCGCCGCCGAGGCCCTTGGCCAGAGTGACC
Organism: Streptomyces davaonensis JCM 4913; assembly: GCF_000349325.1. Classification (GTDB taxonomy): domain Bacteria; phylum Actinomycetota; class Actinomycetes; order Streptomycetales; family Streptomycetaceae; genus Streptomyces; species Streptomyces davaonensis. The sequence continues at coordinate 7,852,993 of NC_020504.1, read as the reverse complement.
ACATCGGGCAGCACACCCTCGTGGGCCTGGTACTCGAACCAGTGCCCGGTCCGCCCGACGCCGGTCTGCACCTCGTCCAGGACGAGCAGCGAACCGGTCGCCGCGGTGATCGCCCGCGCGGCCTTGAGATAGCCGGGGGGCGGCACGACCACGCCGTTCTCGCCCTGGATCGGCTCGATCACGACGATCGCCGTGTCCTCGGTGACCGCCGCCGCGAGGGCCTGCGCATCGCCGTAGGGGACGTGGGTGACATCGCCGGGCAGCGGCAGGAACGGCGTCTGCTTGGCGGGCTGCCCGGTCAGCGCGAGGGCGCCCATGGTGCGGCCGTGGAAGCCGCCCTGGGTGGCGACGATGTGGCCGCGCCCGGTCAGCCGCCCGATCTTGAAGGCACCCTCGTTGGCCTCGGCCCCCGAGTTGCAGAAGTAGACCTTGCCGTCCCGGCCGAAGTGCTGGAGCAGCCGTTCGGCGAGGGCGACCGGCGGTTCGGCGACGAACAGGTTGGAGACGTGGCCCAGCGAGGCGATCTGCCGGCTCACCGCCTCGACGATCGCGGGGTGGGCGTGGCCGAGCGCGTTGACCGCGATCCCGCCGACGAAGTCGAGGTACCGCTTGCCGTCGGCGTCCCACAGCTGTGTGCCCTCACCGCGCACCAGGGCCAGCTGGGGAGTGCCGTAGTTGTTCATGAGCGCGCCCTGCCAGCGGGCGGTCAGCTCCCGGTTGCTCACGACTCCCCCTCGTCGAGTCCGTCGGGCACGACCATCGTGCCGATGCCCGAGTCCGTGAAGATCTCCAGCAGGATCGAGTGCTGGACGCGGCCGTCGATGACGCGCGCGGTGTGCACGCCGTTGCGGACGGCGTGCAGACAGCCCTCCATCTTCGGCACCATGCCGGAGGACAACTCCGGCAGCAGCTTCTCCAGTTGGGAAGCGGTGAGGCGGCTGATCACCTCGTCGCTGTTGGGCCAGTCCTCGTAAAGGCCCTCGACGTCCGTGAGGACCATGAGGGTTTCGGCGTCCAGCGCAGCAGCGAGTGCCGCAGCCGCCGTATCAGCATTGACGTTGTAGACATGTCCGTCGTCCTGGCTGCGGGCGATCGAGGAGACGACCGGGATGCGGCCGTCGGCGAGCAGGGCCTCGATCGCGCCCGTGTCGATGTCGGTGATCTCGCCGACCCGCCCGATGTCGACCAACTCGCCGTCGATCTCGGGCTGGTGCTTGGTGGCGGTGATGGTGTGCGCGTCCTCGCCGGTCAACCCGACGGCGAGCGGGCCGTGTTCGTTGAGCAGGTTGACCAGCTCGCGCTGGACCTGTCCGGCGAGCACCATCCGTACGACGTCCATGGCGTCCTCGGTGGTGACGCGCAGGCCCGCCTTGAACTCGCTGACGATGCCGTGCTTGTCGAGCGCGGCGCTGATCTGGGGGCCGCCGCCGTGCACCACGACCGGCTTGAGCCCGGCGTGGTGCAGGAACACGACGTCCTGGGCGAACGCGGCCTTGAGGTCCTCGTCGATCATGGCGTTGCCGCCGAACTTGATGACGACGGTCTTGCCGTTGTGGCGGACCAGCCAGGGCAGGGCCTCGATGAGGATCTGCGCCTTGGGGAGCGCGGTGTGCTTGCGGGTCGTGTTGGTCATGAGGAGTAGGCGCTGTTCTCGTGGACGTAGTCGGCGGTGAGGTCGTTGGTCCAGATCGTCGCGGTCTCGGAACCGGCGGCGAGGTCGGCGACGATGTGCACCTCGCGATAGCGCATGTCCACCTGGTCGCGGTCCTCGCCGACACCGCCGTTCTTGCACACCCAGACGCCGTTGATGGCGACGTTGAGCCGGTCCGGCTCGAAGGCGGCGGACGTCGTGCCGATCGCGGAGAGGACGCGGCCCCAGTTGGGGTCCTCACCGTGGATGGCGCACTTGAGGAGGTTGTTGCGGGCGATGGAGCGGCCCACCTCGACGGCGTCGTCCTCGGTCGCGGCGTTGATCACCTCGACCTTGATGTCCTTGCTGGCGCCCTCGGCGTCCCGGATGAGCTGCTGTCCGAGGTCGTCACAGACGGTGCGCACGGCCTCGGCGAACTCCTCGTAGGCCGGGGTGACCTCGGCGGCACCGGAGGCGAGCAGCAGCACGGTGTCGTTGGTCGACATGCAGCCGTCGGAGTCGACGCGGTCGAAGGTGGTGCGCGTGGCGGCCCTGAGTGCCTTGTCCAGGGCGTCGCTGTCGAGGTCCGCGTCGGTGGTGAGGACGACCAGCATGGTGGCGAGGCCGGGGGCGAGCATGCCCGCGCCCTTGGCCATGCCGCCGACGGTCCAGCCGTCCTTGGTGACGACGGACGTCTTGTGCACGGTGTCGGTGGTCTTGATGGCGATGGCGGCCTTCTCGCCGCCGTGCTCGGAGAGCTGGGCCGCGGCGGTCTCGACGCCAGGCAGCAGCTTGTCCATGGGGAGCAGGACGCCGATCAGGCCGGTCGAGCAGACGGCGACCTCGCCCGCGCCGATGTTCAGCGCCTCGGCCGCCTTCTCGGCGGTGGCGTGGGTGTCCTGGAAGCCCTTGGGCCCGGTGCAGGCGTTGGCGCCGCCTGAGTTGAGGACGACCGCGGAAAGCAGGCCCGCCTTGAGGACCTGCTCGGACCACAGGACCGGAGCGGCCTTCACGCGGTTGGAGGTGAAGACGCCCGCGGCGGCGCGGCGCGGACCGTTGTTGACCACGAGGGCCAGGTCCGGGTTGCCGTTCTCCTTGATCCCGGCGGCGATGCCCGCCGCCGTGAATCCCTTGGCTGCCGTCACGCTCACGGCGCAACTCCGATCGTGGTCAGCCCCGTGCTCTCGTCGAGCCCCAGGGCGAGGTTCATGCTCTGGACGGCACCACCGGCGGTGCCCTTGGTCAGGTTGTCGATGGCGCTGATCGCGATGATGCGTCCGGCGGCCTCGTCGTACGCGACCTGCACCTGAACGGCGTTGGAACCGTAGACGGACGCCGTGGCGGGCCACTGTCCCTCGGGGAGCAGATGGACGAAGGGCTCGTCGGCGTAGGCCTTCTCGTAGGCGGCGCGGACGGACTCGGCGGTGACGCCGGGCTTCGCCTTCGCGGTGCAGGTGGCGAGGATGCCGCGGGGCATCGGCGCGAGGGTGGGGGTGAAGGAGACGGAGACCTTCTCCCCCGCGGCGGCGCTGAGGTTCTGGCTCATCTCGGGGGTGTGCCGGTGGCCGCCGCCGACGCCGTACGGGGTCATGGAGCCCATGACCTCGCTGCCCAGCAGATGGGCCTTGGGCGCCTTGCCCGCGCCGGAGGTGCCGGACGCGGCGACGATCACGGCCTCGGGCTCGGCGAGGGAGGCGGCGTAGGCGGGGAAGAGGGCGAGGGAGACGGCGGTCGGGTAGCAACCGGGCACCGCGACGCGCTTGGACCCCTCCAGCGCGGCGCGGGCACCCGGCAGTTCGGGCAGGCCGTAGGGCCAGGTGCCGGCGTGCGGGGAGCCGTAGAACTTCTCCCAGTCGGCCGGGTCCTTCAGCCGGAAGTCGGCGCCCATGTCGACGACGAGCACCTCCGGGCCGAGCTGCTCGGCGACGGCGGCGGACTGGCCGTGCGGCAGCGCGAGGAAGACGACGTCGTGCCCGGCGAGCACCTCGGTGGTGGTGGGCTCCAGGACGCGGTCGGCCAGCGGCAGCAGGTGCGGCTGGAGCGTGCCCAGCCGCTGACCAGCGTTGGAGTTGCCGGTCAGGGCGCCGATCTCGACCTGCGGGTGCGCCAGGAGCAGACGCAGCAGTTCCCCGCCCGCGTATCCGCTCGCTCCGGCCACCGCCGCACGTACCGTCATGAAAAGCCTCCTCCTCGATGGCATGACTATACGTATCGACGCAGTTTTATGCAATCAGGATGCGTGGCCGGGCCTGGGCACGGGGACGCAGTACGAGCCCTTGCCGGTGATCCCCTTGCTCGTGCCGGGAAGGACGCAGTAGCCGGCCGGCCGGGCAGACCATGGGTCGGTGCCTACGACCATCTCGGCGCGGCCGTCGAAGTCAGTGTCCAGGAGTGCCAGGTACCGCGCGTTGAAGGTGGTGCCGTCGAGCGGCACACCGGGGAGGGCGTGATGGATCGACTGGGCGCCCGGAGCGGTCAGCTTCCCCGAGCCGTCGCCCTTCAGTACGACGACCCGGCTGGCGTCCTTCTGCTTGCCCACATCCGCGTACATGTCGCCCACCGCCACGTCGAGGTCCCCGTCGCCGTCGACGTCACCGACCGCGACGGACTCGGCGAAGCCGACACTGGTCTCCGGACCGGGCACCCCGGGCGTCTTCTGGTCCACGGTCATGATGCGGCCCGGATCGGGCCCGTCGGCGTTGCCGTACACCACCTTGACCGAGCCGCGCCCGGACGAGTCCGCGGAGACGATGTCGTCGTAGCCGTCCCGGTCCAGGTCGCCCGTCTCGATCTCATGTCCGATGTCCGGACGATCTTTGCGCTCACCCTTCATCACGGTCACCGGCGCCTTCAGACCGTCCGAGCCCCCCTTGAGAAAGAGCAGGAGGGCGTCGCCGGGTTCGCCGTCGTAGTCCACGGAGGCCACCGCGAGGAGGTCGGTGAACCCGTCGCCGTCGGCGTCCCCGACTGCGATGTCGTACGTCTCCCAGTACTCCTCCTCGGCCTCGTCCACCGGATGCTCGCCCGAGTCCAGGGTGATCCGATCCGTGCGGGCAGCGCCGCCGGTGCGGGTGACCGGCCCGTAGGCGACCAGCCTTGGTCCGGCGATGTCCTGATGACCGTCGCCGTCGAAGTCGCCCATGACGAGCTGCCCGAACGAATACTCGCTCCATTCCCCGCTCGTTCCGGCGGCGAGCACGGTGCCGCCCGACAAACCCCGCGGCCCGCCCCACAACACGGTCGCCCGATCTGAACCCACGACGAGATCCGTGTAGCCGTCGTCATCGAGGTCCCCCCACACGGGGCTGCTGCCGAAAAAGTCCTGAGCGTCGGCATGACCGGGCACTCCGGCCGAATTCTTGGTGATGACCTGCGTCTTCGGGGTACGGCCGGGCTTCGGCCCGTACGCCACGGCGACATATCCGGCTTGATTGAGCCCGTCGACCTTGCCGTCCTCGTCGGACATCACGAGATCCCCCCGTCCGTCGCCGTCGAAGTCGGGTGCAGGCCGCACGGCACTGGCCGACTCCGTGTCCCGGAGGAGCGTGGGCAGCCCCAGGAACCCTCCGACCGCCAGGGCCACCACGGCCGCCACCACCGCTGTCCACCGAACAGGGCTCACCGCACGCCTCCCATTGATCACGGAAACGGCGGGCGTTCACACGAACGCCCGCCGCCCTGCATGTGACCTTCAGGTGACGAGGATGGTTGCCCTCGGGGCGGGGACTACCCGTGCCTGATCCGCAGGAAGGTCACCGAGTTCGCCGGGAAGGTGTACGTGAACTTCGTGGCGATCCCCGACACGGTCGACGTCACGGGCGTGACCGGGGTGTTCGTCTCGCTGTTCACCGAGTCCGGCTCACCGGCCAGGGTGGTCACCCGGGCTCGGGAGGCGACCTTCGCGCCGCCCAGGTCGATCGCCGTACGGGCGTCCGCGGACTGGGCGTTGACGACCTTGACGATCAGGTCGCCGGTGGCCGCGTCCTTGGTGACGACCTGGCGGAAGGGCTCGGCCGGCTTGTCGTCCTTGAAGCTGCCCCACTCCTGGCCGTCGAGGTAGAGGGTGACCTGGCGGCCGCGCACCTTGATGTCGATGTCGTAGGCGCGGCCGGTCTCGATCGACCCGGCCTTGGAGATCAGCGTCGACTTGCCACCGTCCGTGGCCTGTTCGACGGCGGACTGGGTGTTGTTCCAGCCGCCCAGGTTCCACCAGTAGTAGTTGCCGGTGTCCTTGACGCCGAAGGCGACCAGGAAGCCCTCCTTGCCGGACTTCTTGGTGGCCCTCACATGCAGGTCGTAGTCCTGCCAGCGCGGATCGCCCGCGGTCACCAGGGTGTTCTCGGCGGCGGCGTCGCTCTGGACGTAGGCCCCGTCCTGGATGCTCCAGCTGCCGGTGCCGTTGTGCGTCCACCGGGAGGCGTCACCGGAGAAGTCGTCGCTGAGCAGCGACGTGCCGTCCGCCGAGGTCACCTGCACATCGTCGTACGCCGCGCTGGTCGCCCAGGTCGACAGGCCGACGGCGCCGGTGATCGGGCCGCTGACGGTGGGGGTACCGGTCGCGGTGGAGGGGACGACGCGGTCGCCGACGTTGTTCATGAACAGCTTCTGGACCTCGTAGTTGGCGGAGTTCCAGGAGGCGTGGTTGTTGAACCAGATCAGGTCGGGCCGCCACTGCACATAGTCCTCGTTGGCGAGCAGCGGGGCGTACGAGGCAAGCTTGACGACGTCGGCGTTGCGCTCCAGGCCGGTCATGAACGCGGCTTCGGAGAGGGCGTTCTTGAGGGCGTTGCCCTGGGAGGCGTACTCGCCGAGGAAGACCTTGGGTCCTGAGCGGTCGTAGCTGTCGTAGCGGTCGTTGTTCTGGAGGAACCACTGCGGGCTGTTGTAGTAGTGCTCGTCGACCATGTCGACGTTCGCCTCGCGGTTGAGCTTCCAGGCGGTGTCGAAGGTCGAACCGGAGTCGTCGGGGCCGGAGTTGGAGACGACGGTGATGTCCGGGTACGCGGCCTCGATCGCGGCGCGGAACTTCAGGAAGCGGGCGAAGTACTCGTTCGGGAGGTTCTCCTCGTTGCCGACGGCGAGGTGGGTCAGGCCGAAGGGCTTGGGGTGGCCCATCGCGGCGCGCTTCTTGCCCCAGGTGCTGGTGACCGGGCCGTTGGCGAACTCGATGAGGTCGAGGGTGTCCTGGATGTGCCGCTGGAGCAGCGCCTCGTCGTCGGTGGCGCGGTTCTGGCCGCAGCCGGTGACCAGGGCGGGGACCACGGGCAGCGGCATGGCGCCGATGTCCTCGGAGAAGCGGAAGTACTCGTAGTAGCCGAGGCCGTAACTCTGATTGTATCCCCAGAAGTTGGCGTTGGTGGCGCGCTCCTCCACCGGACCGATGGTGTCCTTCCACTGGTAGGAACGCTTGCGCTGCCAGTTCGAGGACTCGCTGTAGTCCTGCATGGAGCCGGTGTTGACCAGGCAGCCGCCGGGGAAGCGGACGAAGGAGGGGTTGAGGGCCTCGATCTTCTGGGCGAGGTCCTTGCGCAGTCCGTTCGCCTGCTGCTTGTAGGTGTCGCGCGGGAAGAGCGAGACCATGTCGAGCGCGGCGGCACCGGAGGAGGCGACGGCGAGGCGGCCGTGGGAGCTGGTGCGGCTCGCGGTGAAGGTGGCGGTGTACTTCTTCCAGCCGCCCGAGACAGCGACCTGACGGGCCGTCGCGAGGGTGCCCGCCGCGTCCTTCAGACCGACGGTGAGGGTGGATCCGGCGTCGGCGCGGGCCCATACGGAGAAGTCGTACCGCTTGCCCTGCTCGACGCGGACACCGGTGTTGTATCCGGAGTTGGTGACGGCCGAACCGGCGCTCAGGGAGAGGTAGTTGCGGTTGCGCTCGTTCAGCCGGCCGGAGTCGTCGAGTACCTCGGCCGTGCCGGAGACCGCCCAGGAGGTGAGGGGGGTGTACGAGCCGTTGTCCGCGGTGGAGTACTCGAAGGACCGGTTCTGCACGAGCTCGGCGTACAGACCGCCGTCGGCGGCCCGGTTGATGTCCTCGAAGAAGACGCCGTACATGGTGTCGTCGATCTTCGCGCCCCGGTCCGTCGGGTCGACGGTGATCGCGTAGTCGGTGACGTCCTCGGCATGGGCGGGAGCGGGGACGAGACCGGCGGCCAACAGACAGGCGGTGGCCGTCAGGCCGTATCTCCAGCGGGTGCGTGACATGGATACTCCGCGGCTCGATTGTTCGAAATATCAGACACTGATCAGCACTTCGAACGGCAAGATAGGGAGGGGGCAGGAACGCGTCAATGGGTCGCGCAGGAACGGGTGGGGCGAAGTCGGGGGCGCCATGGGCGAGTTCAGGCCAGTGGGGATCACCGCCCACACCCGGGGGCGCTGTCAGTGGTGGCCTCTAGGGTGCTCGCCATGACCAAGTGGACACACCGCTCCTACGATCATCACGAGGTGAACGTCGTGTTCGCGCGCGGCAGTTCGCTCGACGCGCTCGCCGACGGACTGCGCCGCCTCGACCGGGAACCGCTCGACCGGGGCGAGGACGGGGGCTGGAGCTGGGCGGTGCATGACATGGTGAACGCGGAGATCGAGGACTTCGACCCCGTCAACTACCGGCGCGTGTGCCCGGACGGCACCGAGCTGGTCGTGTTCGTCACCGAGCCGTGCAGCGTCAAGGGTTTCCCGCCGGACTTCGAGTACTACCGCGACGGCCGGCTGATCCTGAGGTTCAGCTTCGAGGACCTGGGGCAGCGGGTGGGCGATGACCCCGACCACCTCTCCCCCGAGCTGCTGGCGGCGAACCTCATAGGCCCCGACTCCCACTGCCCGCACGAGGACGACCTCGGGCACGACTGCTGGGAGCACACCGAGGACGACCGGGGGCGGCTCATGAAGACCCTCGTCGGCCACTTCGCGCTGCCCTCGCCACCGCTGGCCGCCGAGTGGACGGCACGATGACCTGGCTGCCGACGGACTCCTTCGTCACCTGGTGCAGGGGCCTGGACGTGATCACGCTGTCCGGCTGGTTCACCGAGTCGGGCCGCCCGCCTGCGGCCACCGGGGAGTCGTCCGGCTGGGTCTGGGCGGTGCACGACGCCTACGCCACCGCTGAGCGTTACGGCGCCTGGGAGCGGGCGCGCGACCTCACCCGGGCGGACGGCGCGGAGAGCGTGTTCCTGGCCTCCACACCCGCGTGCGCGTGCCCGCACGGGCAGAACTACCTGGTTCCGCACTGCCCCCAGCACCCGTTCCAGTTCACGTACAGCCGGGGCGGTTTCGAGGGGACGCTGTTCAACCTCGGCCGGCGTCGGGAGTCCCGGCGCGGCGGCGGCATGCCGGATCTGCTAATACGCGAGCTGCTGGACGCGCGGATCGTCGGCCGGGACACCTCCCGCTACGACTCCGACCCCGACTTCAACGCGGACGGCGCACACACCCTGAACAACATCGCGGAGCACTTCGGACTGCCCACCACGGGCCTGCGCCCATGAGGGCCCTACGTCCGTGAGGGCTGCGGCGGCACCCCGTCGAACCGCAGGTTCCAGCGGCCCGCGCGGCCGGTGACGGTCGTCGTGGACAGGGGGCGGACGTCCAGGTTCCAGTAGGTCGCGGGCGGCGCCTTCAGGGCATACACCAGGGCGGCCCGGATCACCGAGGGCTCGGCCACGGCGACCACCCGGCTGCCGTCCTCCACAGGCCGGGTGTCGAGCCAGCCGCCGACCCGGGTGATGAACGTGAGCAGCGACTCACCGCCGTGCGGGGTGGCCCGGGGGTCCGCGAGCCAGGCGTCCACCGCCTGCGGCTCGCGGGCCATCGCCTCGCCCAGCGTCAGCCCGCGCCAGCGGCCCATGTCGCAGTCCCGCAGTGCGAGTTGCACCAGCGGGGCATAGCCGAGGGCGTCGCCGGTGGCGCGGCTGCGCGGGGTGGGTGAACAGCAGCGCAGCTCGGCCGCGGAGAGCGGCACCAGATCGTGGGCGTGGCGCTGCACCTCGTACCAGCCGGCCTCGTCGAGCGGCCGGTCGTCCTGGAAACGCTCGGCGAGCAGCGACGAGCTGCGCCCGGCGGCGACGAACGTGACCCGAAGTGACATGCCGCGATGGTGATTCGGGAAAGTCCGCAGGTCAAGAGGCGTTACCACCCAGTTACCCAGGGTGCGCGAAACCTTACTTCCAGGTCAGGACCAGCCGGACGAACTACCCGAAATCGAGAGGGAAGTGGCTCAGCCGACCTCGTCGTACGCCGCCCGCAGCCGCCGTACGCCTTCGGCGATCTCACCGGTTCCGGCGACCGCGGCGAAGCTCAGGCGGAGATGGGCGGCCGGGGGTTCGGCGCTGAAGTACGGGCGGCCGGGGGTGATCGCGACGCCCGCGCGCAGGGCGGCGGCGGTCAGGGCGGTCTCGTCGGTGCCGTCCGGCAGGCGCGCCCACAGGTGGTAGCCGCCGGACGGGATGTAGGGCAGGGCGAGTTCGGGCAGCTCGCTCAGCAGCGCGGCCGCCATCGCGTCCCGGCGCAGTCGCAACTCCGCGGAGATCGCCCGCAGATGCCGGGGCCAGGCGGGCGAGCCGACGAGTTCGAGGGCCGCCTCCTGGAGCGGGCGGGGCACGAAGAAGGTGTCCACGACCTGGATGGCGCGCAGCCGCTCCAGCACCGGCCCGCGGGCGGCCAGCGCGCTGACCCGGAAGCTCGGCGAGGTCGCCTTGGTGAGGGAGCCGACATGCACCACGACCCCGTCCGGGTCGTCGGCGGCGAGCGGACGCGGCAGCGGCCCCGCGTCCTCGTGCACCAGCCGCCGCACGAAGTCGTCCTCGACCACGAAGGCACCGGCCTCGCGGGCGATGCGCAGCACCTCGGCGCGGCGGTCGGGGGCGAGCACGGCACCGGTCGGGTTCTGGAACAGCGGCTGGCACACGAAGACCCGGGCGCCGGTGGCCCGGAAGGCGTCGGCGAGCAGGGCGGGGCGCACCCCGTCCGGGTCCACCGGGACCGGCACCGGGCGCAGGCCCGCCGCACGGGCGATGGCCAGCATGCCGGGGTAGGTCGGCGACTCCACCAGCACCGGGGCGCCGGGCGGCGCCAGGGCGCGCAGGGCGGTGGTGAGCGCGGACTGACCTCCGGCGGTGACCAGCACCTCCGCCGCCGTGACCGAGCCGCCGATGCTGCGGGCGAACCACTCGCGCAGCTCCGGCAGCCCCTCCATGGGCGGTCTGCCCCAGGCACCGGGACGCCGCCCGGCCCGGGAGAGCGCCGCCGCCATCGCCCGCTCCGGCTGGAGCGAGGGGTGCAGATAGCCGCCGTTGAACTCGATCACGCCCGGCGGTGGGGCGGCGAGCGAGATCAGCACCCCGGAGGCGTTCACCGAGCGCGGCACCAGCTCGGCGACACCGTCGGCGCTCAGTGCGACCTCCTGCCAGGAGGTGTCCCCGGCGGGCGCCGCCTCGGCACGCGGCCGGGCCCGGAAGGCCCCGGCGCCGGGCCGGGTCACCACCAGCCCCTCGGCGGCGAGCTGCGCGAGGGCCCGTGAGACCGTCACCGGGCTCACCCGGAACCGCTCGACGAGAGCCCGGCTCGACGGGAGCTTTCCACCGTAGGAGTAGCGGTCGAGTTCCCGCCGCAGCCGATCCGCCAGTTCACCGACACTGCTACGCTCTTGCATGAGAGCACAGAGTAGCACTATCGCGCCGAGCAGGATAGCGGTCGACACCCCGGGCCAGTCCCCCGCCGACGCCCCGACGAGCACCGCCACCGGCACCCTCCTCGCCGCGCTCGGTGTGACCGCCTTCTCCCTCACCTTCCCCGCCACCGCCTGGGGCCTGGAGGGGTTCGGCCCCTGGTCGCTGGTGGCCGTGCGGAGCGTTCTCGCCGCCCTGATCTCCGGTGCCTGTCTGCTGGCGCTGCGCGTACCCCTGCCGGACCGCAGGCACTGGCCGGGGCTCGCGATCGTGGTCGCCGGAGTGGTCGTCGGCTTCCCGCTGCTGACCACGCTCGCGCTCCAGACCTCCACCACCGCGCACGCCGCCGTCGTGGTCGGCCTGCTCCCCCTGACCACCGCCCTGTTCTCCGCCCTGCGGATGGGCACCCGCCCCTCACGCACCTTCTGGACGGCCGCGCTGGCCGGTGCCGCCGCGGTGGCCGCCTTCACCGTGCAGCAGAGCGGCGGCGCCCTCACCTCCGCCGATCTGTACCTCTTCGGCGCTCTGCTGGTGTGCGCGGCCGGCTACACCGAGGGCGGTCGACTGGCCCGGGTGATGCCGGGCTGGCAGGTCGTGGGCTGGGCACTGGTGCTGTGCCTGCCGCTCACCCTCCCCGGCGCCGTGCTGGCGCTGTCGCAGGAGCCCTTCGCGCTCACCGCGCACAGCGTCACCGGACTGCTGTGGGTGGCGGCCGGTTCCCAGTTCCTCGGCCTTGTCGTCTGGTACCGGGGCATGGCGGTCATCGGCGTCCCGAAGGCCAGCCAGTTGCAGTTGGCGCAGCCCCTGCTCACACTGGTGTGGTCGGTGCTGCTGCTCGGCGAGCAGCTCACCGTGGCCGCCCCCTTGACGGCCGCGGCGGTGCTCGTCTGCATCGCCGTCACCCAACGGGCCCGCGGCTGAGTGAGCCCGTACGACCCACTTCCCACCGCCGCCGCGGGCCGTAGACTCATGGCCACGGACCGCTGCTCCCGCTTTCGCTGAGGAGGCCTCCAGATGCGTGCAACCGTGGGCGACCAGCTTGTCCAGCACGGCAGGGTGGTCGGACAGCACGACAAGGTCGGCGAGATCGTCGAAATCCTGGGCCAGGAGGGCCATCCCCCGTACCGCGTCCGCTTCGAGGACGGTCACGAGGGCCTGTGCTCCCCCGGCCCCGACACCGAGATCCGGCACAAGGACACCGCGCGTTAGGTCAGCGCGGGGGCGGCGCCGGCCGCTGATAGTGGTCGGCCACCACCCGCGCCATGGCCGCGATCCGGTCCGCCGCCATCTCCCGCGCGGCGAAGAAGACATGCCCGCGCGCCTCCGGATGGTCCTTGGCCAGCGCGAGATGCCGGGACAGCTCGGCCGGGTCCTGCCAGGCCGCGGCCTGCGCCGGGTCCCCGGCCCGGTACAGCGCCTCACCGACGTACAGCCGGGTCCCGGTGCCCCGCGTCGCCTCCGCCCACCAGGGCAGCAGGACGCCGTAGTCGGCGGCGGCGTAGCCGATGTGCCAGTACAGCTGCGGGCAGATGTAGTCGATCCAGTTCTCCCGGACCCACTTGCGGGTGTCGGCGAAGAGGTCGTCGTACGACTGGAGCGCACGGGTGTCGGAGCCGCGTGAGTCGGTGCTCGCGTTGCGCCACACCCCGAACGGGCTGATCCCGAACCGCGTGCCCGGCCGGACCTGCTGGATGCGGTCGGACATCTCGGCGACCAGCCGGTCGATGTTGTGGCGCCGCCAGGCGGCCCGGTTCGGGAAGCCGCCGCCGTAGCGGTCGTAGGCCACGTCGTCGTCGAAGGTCTGGCCCGCCAGCGGATACGGATAGAAGTAGTCGTCGAAGTGGACGGCATCCACGGGGTACTTGCGCACCGCGTCCAGGATCGCGTCCTGCACGAAGGCGCGGACCGCGGGCAGCCCGGGGTTGTAGTAGAGCCTCCCGCCGTGGCCGACCACCCAGTCCCGGTGGCGGCGGGCCGGGTGCGCGGCGACCAGCTTGTTCAGGTCCGTGTGGTTGGCGATCCGGTACGGGTTGAACCAGGCGTGCAGTTCCAGACCGCGCGCGTGCGCCTCCTTCACGGCCGTCCCGAGCGGATCCCAGCCGGGGGCCTTGCCCTGGGTCCCGGTGAGCACGGCCGACCAGGGCTCGTACGGCGAGGGCCACAGCGCGTCGGCCGTCGGCCGCACCTGGAGGATCACCGTGTTCAGCCGGCGCCGTACCGCCGTGTCCAGGTGGGCGATCAGCTCGGTGCGCTGCTGCGCCGCGGTCAGCCCCGCCCTGGAGGGCCAGTCGCGGTTGGCCACGGTCGCCAGCCACATGCCCCGCATCTCGGCGGCGAGGTGCCGCCTTCCCTGAGCGGCCGACGCTCCCGATCCCGTCGAGAGGGTCGCCAGCGCGGCCAGGGCGAAGGCCCTGCGCGTGACTCGGCCCATCCTCAGCACCCCCAAGTGCACAGCGGATCCGCACCGTCACGGACCGTCTCCGCGCCTCAGAATGCCCGACCCCAACGATCGATCATCGATACTTGGGAGTAACGTGCACGAACGGAGCAGGGCACCGGAACCCGGCGGACCTGCCCACAGCCGAATGACAGCGAAAGGGACGATGTGAGCGACATCGAACGCGTCGGAGTGGTGGGCTGCGGCCAGATGGGAGCCGGTATCGCCGAGGTGTGCGCCCGCTCCGGTCTGGATGTGAAGGTCGCCGAGACCACCGGCGAGGCCCTGGAGATCGGCCGCACCCGGCTGTTCAACTCCCTGGCCAAGGCTGCCGAGCGCGGCAAGATCAGCGCGGAGGAGCTGGCGGCGACCCAGGCCCGGCTCAGCTTCACCACCGATCTCGGCGAATTCGCGGACCGCGATCTGGTGATCGAGGCCGTCGTGGAGAACGAGCAGGTCAAGACCGAGATCTTCCAGGTGCTCGACCAGGTCGTGACCCGGCCTGACGCCATCCTGGCCTCCAACACCTCCTCCATCCCGCTGGTGAAGCTGGCGGTCGCCACCTCGCGGCCCGACCAGGTCATCGGCATCCACTTCTTCAACCCCGCCCCGGTGCAGAAGCTGGTCGAGCTGATCCCTGCGCTCACCACCTCCGAGGGCACCCTCAGCCGCGCCCAGGGCTTCGCCGAGAAGCTGCTCGGCAAGCACGCCATCCGCGCCCAGGACCGCTCGGGCTTCGTGGTGAACGCGCTGCTGATCCCCTACCTCCTCTCCGCGATCCGGATGTTCGAGTCCGGCATCGCCAGCCGCGAGGACATCGACAACGGCATGGAGCTGGGCTGCGCCCACCCGATGGGCCCGCTGAAGCTCTCCGACCTGATCGGCCTGGACACCGTCGCCTCGGTCGCGTTCTCGATGTACGAGGAGTACAAGGAGCCGCTCTACGCCGCTCCCCCGCTGCTCCAGCGCATGGTCGACGCCGGCCGCCTGGGCCGGAAGTCCGGCTCGGGCTTCTACACCTACGGCTGATCACGACCTACGGCTGATTACGGACGGTCATATTCCGGCCAAGCGCACGGGCCCGGCACCTCAGAGGGTGCCGGGCCCGTCGTATTCACACACCGTGTGCACGCCAAGCCCGCATATGCCCGTCGCACACTCTCCCCACGCGCTCACCAGGCGAGTTCACTTTTGCTGCGCATGCAAGGGACGAGACACGATTACGGAAGGGAGCGGAAAAGTGACCGCCGATCCCGAGCATCCCGTCGTTCAGGGAGAACTCGCAGAGTTACGGCGCCGCCTCGATGTGGGACATGCCCGAGTCGAGGGAGGGCTGGCGCTGCTCACCCACCGCACCGAAGAGACCGCCAAGGAGCTCAACGAACTGATCACCCGGGTCTGCACCCTGGAGCACTCGCGCTGGCCGCTGCCCGCGGTCGCCGCCCTCTGCGCCCTGGGTGCCCTCGCCGTGGCGGTATGGCAGGCACTGGGGCGATGAGGTCAAGGCACGTCCTGCCCGAGCCTGAGGTGGTGCAGCAGCAGTAACGCGGCCGCCATGTTGGCGGCCGGGACCTCCCCACGGGCGACCATGTCGGGGACGAGTTTGAGGGGCACCCATTCCCGACGGTCCGATTCGAAGTCGTCCACGGGGTGTCCGACGTACTCACCCCCGTCGGCCCAGTAGATGTGGTGCCGGGCGTCGGTGAGTCCGTTGGACGGCTCCACGCTCATGAGGTGGTGCAGGGGTCCCGGCCGCCAGCCGGTCTCCTCCTCCAGTTCCCTGGCGGCCGCCACGGCGATGTCCTCGCCGTCCTCGACCACTCCGGCCGCGAGTTCCCACCCCCAGCTGTCGGTGATGAAGCGGTGGCGCCACAGCAGGAGGACTTCATTGGCCTCGTTGACCACTGTGGCGACGGCGACCGGGCGGAGCCGGATCAGGAAGTGGTCCAGGTGCCGGCCGTCGGGCAGCTCCACGTCTGCCAAGTTGACGGTGAACCAGCGGTTTTCATACACAGTTTGCTCGTTCTGTTTCGTCCACTGCATGGTTCTGCCACCTTCCGTCGAGTAAGTGGCAATATCGCAGCAGGGACTATGAGCTGTCGGTGTTCGAGTACCGGGCTTGCACCGGCCTAAAGCGGTACGCGCAGTGCGCCGTCGATGAGTTCGGCGGCTTCGGAGGTACCGGCACAGCCGCTGCGCACCAGGTATTCGCGCACCGCCCGGAGTCTGTCGCGCAGGCGCTGCGACTCCATTCCTCTGGCCTGTTCGGCCATCTGCACGGCCGTGGCCACCGCCTTGTCCGCGTGGCCCTGACGCAGTTCGATCGTGCTGAGCATGGCGAGCCGGTGCACCCGGCCCCGGTCATGGGCGGGATTGTCGACGGCCGCCGCGGCATGCTCCCCGGCCGCCGCCAGCTCGCCGAGGCTCAACAGCGCCTCCGCCACCTGGACATTGACCAGGCCCGGCTGGACATAGCCCGTTTCATCGGGTTCGTATCCGCGCCGGATGCGTTCGGCGGCCTGCTCGGCACGCCGGATGCAGGACAGGGCGCTCGTGCCGTCGCCGAGGTGGGCGTACGCCTTGGCCTGCATCGCGTACAGATCGGAGGCGAGCGCGGGGGTGATGTGCTTGCCCGCGGCGCGCAGGGCGGCCTCCGCGAAGGCGACGGCCTGCCGGAACTCCCGCATGAACAGCGCCTGGTTGACCAACAGGGCGATCACATAGGCGCCGAGCCCCCGGTCGCCGCTGGCCTTCGCCAGCCGCAGCGCCTGGTGGAAGTAGCGCTGGGCCAGTCCGTGCGCGTCGGAGTCATAGGCGCAGATCCCCGCGACGGCGACCAATCCGCCGGTGGCACGGTGGAGTTGGCGGCCGGTGGCGTCGGTGTAGCTGCCGCGCAGCAGCGGGGCGGCCTCGGCGTTGAGGAAGCCGACGATCCGGGTGCGGGTCGCGATGCCGCCGGCCTTGCGGTACATCTGCTCGTAGTGGGTGCGGGCGGCCCGCAGCATCTGGATGTCGGCCGGGGTGACGCGGTGCCGGCCACCCCGCGAGACGTCCACGTCCTCGGGCGGGTTCTCCCACTCCCACACCGGCATCACGGCGGGGGTGCCGGTGACCGCGGGGGCGCCCAGTATGTGCGGGCGCTGCTGTTCGTCGGAGCGCCACAGCGCGGTGGCCCGCTCGACGAAGCCGGACAGCGAGGTGCCGTGCGGGGCGGAGGGCTCGCCGGGTACGCCGAGTCCGATGTCGTCGAGGGTGACGGGCCGTTGGAGTCGGCCCGCCAGTACCTCGCAGATCAGGTCCGGGACCTGGCCGCGCGGCCGCTGCCCCTTCAACCACCGTGCCACGGCGGTGTGTTCGTATCTGAGCGCGAGGCCGCGCGCACGGCCCGCCTGGTTCACGTGTGCCGCCAGCCCCGCGTGCGAGATCCCGGCCTCGTCCAGGATCGCGTCGAGCAGAGTGTTGGGCTGCATATATGCCCCCCGGATCGCTCGGTGCCGTCAGAGTAGTGGTTCCGCCTTCACACGGGGTGTGAACGGAGTGCTCGAATCCGGGCTGTGTGCACACTGTCGCGGAGAGTTTCCAACCGGTTGACTGAATTGCCTCGCAAAGAGGCCGGCCGGGCCGCCGGCTCCCCCTCGTACAGTGCGGCGGCCCGCATCCGCGCCGTCCGCCCAGCTGCCTGCCCGACACTCCGTGGCGGGGCGGACGGCCGCCGTCGGCTGAGCCGCACGACCAAACGCCGTTGCGCTAAAGGTGCGTTGTCGGCTGCGGGTGCGTTGTGGCTGGTCGCGCAGTTCCCCGCGCCCCTAAAGGGTGGGTTCGATCGTTCCGCAGGATCAGCAACGCGATGTCGTCGGCCGGTGTCCCTCCCGCATGGCGCATCAGCGCCCTGAAGACCGTGCGAAGGATCAGTTGCGGGGCGTTGGGCTGGGCGTGGGCCGCGCCCACAAGTGCCGCCCGTAGGGAAAAGAATTGGCCACGCGCGTCGCGTGCGTCCTCGACACCGTCCGTGTACAGCACGAGCGCCTCGCCCGGCAGCACTCGACCCGCGTGAACGGGCGGCAGTTCGTGCGGGAGCGGGAACGGGCCGAGCGGTGGCAGTGGATCCGCGCGAGCCAGCAACTCGACCGTCGTGCCGCTCACCAGATACGGCCATGGATGCCCGCAGTTGAGGGCCCACACTTCGCCGTCCTTGCGGATCTCCAGCAACAGGACCGTCGCGAACTCCTCCGCCGCGGGGTGTTCGTCGCGGGAACGCTCGCGTAAGTGACGGTCCAGGGCGCGCTCCAGTCGGCGCAGTACCCGGTCCAGGTCGGGCTCGTCGTGGACCGCCTCGCGGAAGCTGCCGAGCAGGGCCGCGGCCGTGCCGACGGCGGCGATGCCGTGCCCTCGGACGTCACCCATCACCACCCGTACACCGTGCTCGGTGGCGATGACCTCGTACAGGTCGCCGCCCACGCAGGCACCTCGGTCGGCGGAGAGCTGGGCGGCGGCGATGTTCAGTCCGTCGATACGCGGGGGCAGCGGCCGCAGCAGCACGCGCTGCGCGACTCCGGCGACCCGGCGGATCTGCCGCAGCTCACGCAGCAGCGCCTGGCGGACATGGAGTATCAGGCCGGTGCCGACCGCGAAGAACACGGCGCTGGTCACGACGCGCGCCCCGAGGGCGTCCGACTGGGCGAGCGGGCAGGCGAGCTTGTAGGTGATCGCCGTCGCGCCCCAGGCGGTGGGCAGCCCCAGCGCGAGCAGCCGACGCGGAACCGCAGCCTTGATACGGATCATGCGGTGGCCCCCCATGTAGGCCCAGTCAACGCAGAATCGGACCGACCCCGAAAGGCCGGTCCGATTCTGTCGACCGCATGGCCCGGAAGGACCAGTTCGCCCAGAAACCTCACCCGATTGAGTGAGGTGACTGTGAGATGTGTGCTAGCCCCGCAGGACAGCCCCGGTGCGCTCGCCCGCCAGGGCGACCGCCGCGTCCCGAGCCGCCGAAGCCTCGTCCACCGTCAGCGTGCGGTCCGACGCCCGGAACCGCAGCGCGTACGCCAGCGACTTCTTGCCGTCACCCAGCTGCTCCGCGTTCTCGTACACGTCGAACAGCCGGATGGCCTCCAGCAGGGAACCCGCGCCTTCACGCAGCGCGGCCTCCACGTCGGCGTGCGGTACGAACTTGTCGACGACGAGGGCGACATCCTGCGTGGCGACCGGGAACGAGGAGATGCTCGGCGCCTGCGGCACACCGTCGCCGACCTGCTCCAGCGCGTCCAGGTCCAGCTCCATCGCGCAGGTGCGCGCGGGCAGCCCCAGCGCCTTGAGCACCCGCGGGTGCAGCTCACCGGCGTGGCCGACGACCCGCTCGGCGCCGTCGACGACGACCGCCAGCTCGGCGCACCGGCCCGGGTGCCACGGCCCGTACTGCCCGGACCGCACGAGCAGTTCGGCGCCCGTCTCCGCGGCGACGGTCCGCGCGGCCTGCACCGCGTCGGCCCAGCCCGCCGGACGGCCCGCGCCCCACCAGCCAGCCTGCTCGCGGGCGCCCGCGAGGACGACGGCGACATGGCGCGGCTGCTCGGGCAGGACCGAGTTGAGCTCGGCGATCTCCTCGTCCGTGGGACGCCGGTCCACGGGCAGGTGGGCGGCGGTCCGCCGCTCCTCGCGCGGGAGGAAGACCAGACCGGTCTCGAACAGGGCCAGGTCGTGCGAGCCCCGTCCGTCGTTGCGCCGCAGCGCGCCGAGCAGGCCCGGCAGCAGCGACGTACGGAGCGCGGGCTCCTCGTCGTTGAGCGGGTTGGTGAGCTTCACGACCCGGCGGGCCGGGTCCTCGGCGTCCAGACCGAGCTGGTCGAAGACCTGCTCGCCGATGAACGGGTAGTTCGGCGCCTCGACGTACCCGGCACCCGCCAGCGCGCGGCCGACGCGGCGGTGCAGCCGCTGGCGGTGCGTCAGACCACGGCCGGACGGCGGCTTGGGCAGCGTGGAGGGCAGGTTCTCGTAGCCCTCGAGCCGGATGACCTCTTCGGCCAGGTCGTTCTGCTCCAGCAGGTCGGGCCGCCAGGACGGGACGGTGACGATCAGCTCGTCCTGCCCGTACACGTCGCAGCCGACCTGCTGGAGGCGGCGGACGACGGTCTCACGGCCGTACACGACGCCCGCGACCTTGTCGGGGTGGTTCGCCGGGACGGTGATGGTGTGCGGCGCGGAGGGCGCGATGACCTCGGTGACCCCGGCCTCGGCGGTGCCGCCCGCGAGCAGCACCAGCAGGTCGACCGTGCGCTGGGCCGCAGCGGCGGCGGCAGCCGGGTCGACGCCGCGCTCGAAGCGACGGGACGCCTCGGAGGACAGCTTGTGGCGGCGGGCCGTACGCGCGATGGCGACCTGGTCGAAGTGGGCGGCCTCGATGACCACGTCGGACGTGGCGTTCTCCAGGTCCTCGTGGTCGGCGATCTCGGTGTTGGCGCCGCCCATGACGCCCGCGAGGCCGATGGGGCCGCGGTCGTCGGTGATGACCAGGTCCTCGGAGTGCAGCTTCCGCTCGACACCGTCGAGGGTGACGATCTTCTCGCCCTCCTCGGCGCGCCGGACGCCGATCGTGCCCTGGACGAGGCCACGGTCGTAGGCGTGCAGCGGCTGGCCCAGCTCCATCATCACGTAGTTGGTGACGTCGACGGCCAGCGAGATCGGGCGCATGCCGACCTTCTGGAGCCGCCGCCGGAGCCAGATCGGGGAGCGCGCCTCGGGGCTCAGACCGATGACGGTGCGGGCGGTGAAGCGGTCGCAGCCCATCGGGTCGGAGACCTGCACCGGGTAGCCGAAGGCGTTCGGCGCGGGCACGTCGAGCAGCGCCGGGTCGCGCAGCGGCAGGCCGTAGGCGATGGCGGTCTCGCGGGCGACGCCGCGGATGGACAGGCAGTCGCCGCGGTTGGCGGTGACGGCGATGTCCAGGACCTCGTCGACCAGTTCGAGCAGCTCGATGGCGTCCTTGCCGACCTCGGTCTCCGGGGGCAGCACGATGATGCCCTTGGTGCCGTCGTCGCCCATGCCCAGCTCGTCGCTGGAGCAGATCATGCCGTGGGACGTCTTGCCGTAGGTCTTGCGCGCGGAGATCGCGAAGCCGCCGGGCAGCACGGCGCCCGGGAGGACCACGACGACCTTGTCGCCGACCTGGAAGTTCCGGGCGCCGCAGACGATCTCCTGGGGCTCACCGGTGCCGTTGGCCTGGCCGACGTCGACGGTGCAGAAGCGGATCGGCTTCTTGAACTCCGTCAACTCCTCGATGGTCAGCACCTGTCCGACGACCAGGGGGCCCTTGAGGCCGTCGCCGAGCTGCTCGACGGTCTCGACCTCGAGTCCGGCCGAAATGAGCTTGGCCTGTACGTCACGGCCGGTCTCCGTCGCCGGCAGGTCGACGTACTCCCGCAGCCAAGAAAGCGGGATCCGCATCAGATCTCCATCCCGAACGGCCGGGTGAACCGGATGTCACCCTCGACCATGTCTCGCATGTCCTCGACGTTGTGGCGGAACATCAGCATCCGCTCGATGCCGAACCCGAAGGCGAAGCCGCTGTACTTCTCCGGGTCGACCCCACAGGCGGTGAGCACCCGCGGGTTGACCATGCCGCAGCCGCCCAGCTCGATCCAGCCTTCGCTGGAGCAGGTGCGGCAGGGCCGGTCGGGGTTGCCGACGGACTCGCCCTTGCAGACGTAGCAGAGCATGTCCATCTCGGCGGACGGCTCGGTGAAGGGGAAGAAGTTCGGCCGCAGCCGGGTCTTCATGCCCTCGCCGAACAGGGACTGGACCATGTGGTCCAGGGTGCCCTTGAGGTCCGACATGGTGAGGCCCTCGTCCACGGCGAGCAGCTCGACCTGGTGGAAGACCGGGGTGTGGGTGGCGTCCAGCTCGTCGGTGCGGTACACGCGACCCGGGCAGATCACGTAGACCGGCAGCTCACGGTCGAGCAGCGAGCGGATCTGCACCGGCGAGGTGTGGGTGCGCAGCACGACACCGGACTCGGTGCCGCCCTTGGGGCCCTCGACGAAGAAGGTGTCCGCCTCGCCGCGTGCCGGGTGGTCCGGGCCGATGTTGAGGGCGTCGAAGTTGAACCACTCGGCCTCGACCTGGGGGCCCTCGGCGACCTCGTAGCCCATGGCCACGAAGATGTCCTCGATGCGCTCCGAGAGCGTGGTCAGCGGGTGGCGGGCGCCGGCCGGTACCCGGTCGTGGGGCAGCGTGACGTCCACCGCCTCCTCGACCAGCACGCGCGCGTCGCGCTCGGCCTCCAGCTCGCTCTGGCGACCGGCGAGCGCCTTGTTCACGGCGCCTCGGGCCTGGCCGACGAGCTTGCCCGCGGCGGCCTTGGCGTGCGGGGGCAGGGCGCCGATCTCGCGGTTGGCGAGGGCCAGCGGGGAGGTGCCGCCGGTGTGGGCGACCTTGGCCTCCTGGAGCGCGTCGAGGGAGTCCGCGGCGGCGAAGGCGGCGAGCGCCTCGTCCCGCATGCGCTCGATCTCTTCCGGTTTCAACGCCTCGACCTCGACAGGGTCGTACGACTTATTGGGTGCCGACATCTCTTCCCGTGCTTCCGATTGGCTGGCGGATGGTCCCCGTGACCGGCGCGGTGGGCCGTGAGCAGGACACAAAGGTGCCAAAGGCCGAGTCTAACGGGGTGAGGCTGGGCGAATGCGCCCGTGGCCGTCAGGCGAGATACGCCGGTGCGGCCACGGGCAACGTAAATCGGAACTCGGCGCCGCCACTGACGGCGCGGCCGACCGTGATGGTGCCGCCGTGGGCCTCGACGATGCCCTTGACGATGTAGAGCCCGAGGCCGGTGCCGCCGCGCTTGCTGCCCCGCCAGAAGCGGGTGAAGACGCGGTTCATGGACTCCTCCGGGATGCCGGACCCCTCGTCGCTCACCGTGACCGACGTGCCGGTGTCCTCGCCCTCTCGGGGGGACGCCGTGGGCGTGACGTCAATCGTGACGGTTCCCTCGCCGTGCCGCACCGCATTTTCCAGCAGGTTGCTCAGCACCTGGTCGACCTTGTCGGGGTCGGCCCACAGATCGGGCAGCGGCTGCTCAAGGCGCAGCAGGAACCGGTCGGCGGGCTGTCCGGCAGCGACGTACGCCTGGATGTGCCGTCCCACGGCCGCACCGATGTCGACGGGCTGGCGCCGGACCTCAAGGCGGCCCGAGTCGATCCGCGAGATGTCCAGCAGCTCGGCGATGAGCCGGGTGACGCGGTCGGCGTCGGCGTCGACGGTCTCCAGCATCAGCCGCTTCTGGTCGTCGGTGAACCTCTCCCACTTGGCGAGGAGGGTCGCGGTGAAGCCCTTGACGGAGGTGAGCGGCGAGCGCAGCTCGTGGGCGACGGTGGCGATCAGCTCGGCATGGCTGCGCTCGGTGCGGCGGCGGGCCTCGGTGTCCCGGAGGGAGACGACGACGCGGCGGACGGGACCGGTGGGCTCGGCACGCACGTACCGCACGGACACCAGCACTTCCCGACCGCCCGGCAGCAGCAGATTCCGCTCGGGCTGGCGCACCCGGATCGCCAGTCCGCCGTACGGATCGGTCAGCTGCCACCAGCGGCGGCCCTCGAGATCCTCTAACGGCAGGGCCTCCTCCAGCCGCTGCCCGAGGGCCTCGGCGGCGGAGACGGCGGTGATGCGCTCGGCGGCGGCGTTGAAGCAGACGACGCGCCCCTGCTCGTCGGCGACGACGAGTCCGTCGGGGAGGTCGTCGGGGTCGAGACCGAGCTCGGCGAGCTCACCGGACCGGGGCGCGGGCGGGCGACGCACGTCCCGTGCTCCCGGTGCGCTGCTCGTGCCGACACTCATCCCCGTACCCCACCTCTCAGAACGGCTGAGGGGCCCCGAGCTGGTCACCCTACTAGCTCTCGGTGACGGAGCGGCACCCTCCGGAGGCGCGCTGTGCACGGGCCGACGCGTAGAGACATACGGCTGCGGCGGTGGCGAGGTTCAGACTCTCGGCCTTCCCGTGGATCGGTACGCGCACGACGGCGTCCGCGAGCGCGCGGGTCTCCTCCGGAAGCCCCCAGGCCTCGTTGCCGAACACCCAGGCGGTCGGCCCGCCCATCGTTCCCTTGTCCAGCTCGTCGTCGAGATCGTCCTCCCCGGCCCCGTCGGCGGCGAGGATGCGCACCCCGGCGTCCTTGAGCCCGGCGACGGCCCGCTCGACCGGCACTCCCACGGCCACGGGCAGATGGAACAGCGATCCGACGGATGCGCGTACGGCCTTGGGGTTGTAGAGATCGACGGAGGCGTCGGTCAGTACGACGGCCTCGGCACCGGCCGCGTCGGCGCACCGGAGCACGGTCCCCGCGTTCCCGGGGTCGCGCACATGGGCGAGCACGGCGACGAGCCTCGGCCGGGCGGCGAGGATCTCCTCGAAGGAGGTGTCGAGGAACCGGCACACACCGACCAGCCCCTGCGGCGTGACGGTGGTCGAAATATCGGCGATGACCTGCTCGGACGCCAGATGCACCCGGGCCCCGACGGCGCGGGCCTCGGCGATGATGTCGGCGTACCGCTCCGCTGCCTCGACGGTGGCGAACAGTTCGACGAGCGTGTCCTCGAACCCGGCCGCCTCCCGCACCGCCTGCGGCCCCTCGGCCAGAAACAGCCGCTCCTTCCCCCGAAAGTTCCGCTTGGCCAGCCGCCGCGCGGCGGCGACCCGGGGGGAACGGGGGGAGATCAGCTCGGGGCTGGCGGAAGGCATGCGCATCACTTTCGGCAATCACGTTCCATGGACAATGCAACGGACCCGCAGGCCAAAGCCCGCGGGTCCGAGTGACGTCGGCTCAAGCCGAGCGCAGCGTCACGCCGCCTTCGGGGCGTTGACGTCCGCCGGCAGCGCCTTCTGCGCGACCTCGACCAGCGCGGCGAACGCGGTGGCGTCGTTCACGGCCAGCTCGGCGAGGATCTTGCGGTCGACCTCGACGTTGGCGGCCTTCAGGCCCTGGATGAAGCGGTTGTACGTGATGCCGTTGGCGCGGGCAGCGGCGTTGATGCGCTGGATCCACAGCTGGCGGAAGTCACCCTTGCGCTTCTTGCGGTCGTTGTAGTTGTAGACCAGCGAGTGGGTGACCTGCTCCTTGGCCTTGCGGTACAGGCGCGAACGCTGACCGCGGTAGCCGGAGGCCTGCTCCAGGATCGCCCGGCGCTTCTTGTGGGCGTTGACTGCCCGCTTGACGCGTGCCACTTGTTAACTCCTTGTAGCGGGGCCGTGGGTGTCCTCACACGGCCCGAATTCGATTGGGTCCCGGTCCTGACGTACGGCGCCTGGGCGCCGATGCGTCACTTGCCGAGAAGCTTCTTGATCTTCTTGGCGTCGCCCGGGGCCATCTCGGCGTTGCCGGTGAGGCGACGCGTCACGCGGGACGACTTGTGCTCAAGCAGGTGGCGCTTGCCGGCGCGCTCACGGAGCACCTTGCCGGAGCCGGTGACCTTGAAGCGCTTGCTGGCACCGCTGTGCGACTTGTTCTTCGGCATAGCGCCGTTATCTCCTCGTCAGTGGCGTTCCGGTGCCCGGTCGCAAAACCGGGCACGGTGGAACGTCGCTCTTCCTTGTCAGTTACATCCTGGGGACTCGCGCCCCCGGGGATCACGCCTCGGCGGGAGCCTCGGCAGGTGCCTCGGTCTCCACGGCGTTCTCGGAGTCCGCGGCGTTCTGCGACTTGCCGGGGTTGGCCTTCGCGTCTGCCTTGCGGGCTTCCTGCGCCTGGCGGGCCTCGGCCATCGCCTCGGTCTTCTTCTTGTGCGGACCGAGGACCATGATCATGTTTCGGCCGTCCTGCTTCGGGTTCGACTCGACGAAACCGAGGTCCTGGACGTCCTCCGCGAGACGCTGAAGCAGTCGGTAGCCCAGCTCGGGCCGGGACTGCTCGCGACCACGGAACATGATCGTGATCTTGACCTTGTCGCCCTGCTTGAGGAACCGGACGACGTGACCCTTCTTGGTGTCATAGTCGTGCGGGTCGATCTTCGGCCGGAGCTTCATCTCCTTGATGACCGTGTGCGCCTGGTTCTTGCGCGCCTCACGGGCCTTCATGGCCGACTCGTACTTGAACTTCCCGTAGTCCATGAGCTTGCACACGGGCGGACGGGCGTTCGCCGCGACCTCGACCAGGTCCAGGTCGTACTCCTGCGCGAGCTCCAGTGCCTTCGCCAGCGGGACGATGCCCACCTGCTCGCCACTGGGACCGACAAGTCGCACCTCGGGAACGCGAATCCGGTCGTTGATGCGGGGCTCGGCGCTGATGGATCCTCCTCGGTTAGCACCACACGGCGGTCTGGCGGACAGCCGCGTATGTCTGTTTGACATAGGACCAACCATCGCGGCGCATGAAAAATGCCCCGGACGGGACACAGGCGGGGCTCCTGGAATGCCGGAACACCGCCGCAGGTCAACCGCGGGGCGTAATATCGGGCGACTCCACCGTCCGTACGGAACGGTGGTGGCCGCCTGACCGGTGACCCGCCGCCCCGAGGGGCGATCAGGTGGGAGTTCGGAGCCTCCACTTGTGGGCCGGACACATACGTGTTCGGCCGGTCGTCACCCAAGGTTAGCAGCTCCGCCCGGACAGAGCTAACCGAGGCACTGTCCGGCCCCGCTCCGCCGTACGCCTATCGTGGGCCTCATGAGTGACACCTCCCCCTCGGACAGCCCCGAGACGCCCGACTTCGACGAGATGACCCGCGACATCGCCGAGGTCCCCGCCGTCGAGGTGATCGTGACGGTCGCCGTGAACCTGATGAGCGCCGCCGCCGTGAAGCTCGGTCTGACCGAGGAGGGCGACAAGTACAAGGACCTGGACGAGGCCCGCAAGCTGGTGAGCGCCCTCGCCGGTCTGCTCGACGCGAGCACCACCGAGATCAGCTCCTTCCACGCCGCCCCGCTCAAGGACGGCCTGAAGTCGCTCCAGCTCGCCTTCCGCGAGGCGTCGATCGTCCCGGACGAGCCGGGCCAGGGCCCGGGCGAGAGGTACACGGGCCCGGTCTACGGCTAGTCCGTCATCTGACGTAAAGGGGCTCGCCCGGTGGCGTGGCCTCGGCCGGCAGCAGTGCCAGGTCGAGCCCGCGCACCAGGCGGGCCCTCAGTGTTTCGTCGGCGGCGATGCGCTCGGCTACCGCGCGGGCGGCCTGGGCGGGGGCGGCGGCCGGGTCCAGTACGAGGGCCAGGGTGCCGTCGGCCCGTCCGGGCCCGAGGTGGGCTCGGAGCACGGCCGGCTCGGCGGCCACCGCGGCCCGTACCGCCGCCACCACCGCCGGATCGGCGAGCGGATCGGCCGACGTGCGGCCCTCGGCGAGGGCGAGCAGCGCCGGTCCCGTCAGCTCGAACGGCACCGGTCCCGACATGTCCAGCACGATGGTGTCCGCCTTCTCGTGCGAGGCGGCCTCCAGGGCCTGGTGCAGGGCCACGGCGACCGGGCGGGCCGCCGGGTCCCAGCGGGCGAGGGAGTCGATGGAGCTGAAGGCGGGCAGCGCCTTGCGGTCACCGGCCCGCAGGGTCGGTACGGCCATGTCGCTGGTCTTCTCGCGGCGCAGGCCGTTCTCGTCCTCCTCCACCTCGCCGAGGACGGCCACGACCGGAACGAGCAGCCGGGCGCCCTTGAGCGCCGCCAGCACCGGTGCCACGGCGGTGCGGTCCTCGGACCAGGCCGTGAGCGCCGCGCTCAGGGCGGGGTCGACGGAGCCGTCGTCGTCGGAGAAGGGGGAGTCGGGAATGTTCTTGTTCGCCACGGTCACCGACCCTATCGGGGGGCTGCTGCTGCGCTTGTGCGGGCCCGGAAACACGATCGTGACGCAGTTCACCGGAATCTCAGATTTCCCTGACCCAGATCTAACGTCCGTCTAACGGCGGGCACAGTCACCGGCCCGACCATCGCGAGCATGGAGTCCTCCAGAGCGCGCAGGCACCGTGTTCCGCTGCTCCACCTCGCCCTCGCCTCCGTGGTCGTGGTGGGCGGTACGGCCGCGGGGACGGTGTACGTACAGGCGCAGGCGCACCCTCGGGAGGCGGCCGTATCGTCGTCGGCGACGCCTTCGGCGACGCCGTCGGTGGTGGCGGCGAGTGGGGAGGCGAGCGTGGAACCGGTGACGCGGCCGACGGTGGACCGGGCGGCGCTCCTGGCGGACGCCATGGAGTCGGTGAGCGTCCCGGACGGCGCTGAGGTGTCGGTGGCGGTGCTGGACATGGACTCCGGTGAGAGCGCCACGTACGGGGACGGCTCCTTCGACACGGCGAGCATCGTGAAGGTCGACATCCTCGCGGCGCTGCTGCTCCAGGCGCAGGACGCGGGGCGGGGGCTGACGGCGGCGGAGAAGTCGTACGCCACCGCGATGATCGAGAACAGCGACAACGCGTCGACGTCGGCACTGTGGGAGACGATCGGCAGGGCGGAGGGCCTGGCCGCTGCCAATGAGCGCCTGGGGCTGACGGCCACCGAGGGCGGCGAGGGGATGCTGTGGGGGCTGACGCAGACCACCGCGGCGGATCAACTCACGCTGCTTCAGCAGGTGTTCGATGACGAGTCGGAGCTGAGTGAGGCGTCGCGGGCGTATGTGCGGGGGCTGATGGGGCGGATCGCCGTGGATCAGCGGTGGGGTGTCTCGGCCGTGGCGGACGGCTCGGAGTGGGCGCTGAAGAACGGCTGGCTGCCGCGGAGCACGACGGGGCTGTGGGACATCAACAGCATCGGGCGGGTGACCGCGGACGGACGGGAGTATCTGGTGGCCGTGCTGTCGGACGGGCACACGACGAAGGCGGCGGGGGTCGCGCTGGTGGAAGCTGCGGCCCGGGCGGCCGTATCGGTGTTCGCCGGGGACTAGAAGTCGTCGGGGCGGGTGCGGCGGCCGCGCCAGAGGAGCACCGCGGTCACCAGCAGGACTCCTCCGGCGCCGCCCGCGAGCGGGGCCGCCCAGCTCGTGGTGTCGTCCGCCGCCTTCGCGGTGTCGGGGCCGGAGCCGAAGTACTCGTCGCCGTACGCCTTCGACCGCAGGCCCCCGGGCTTGAGGCCGGCCGCCTTCTCGATGGCGGCGGCGGGGTCGATGAAGCCGTAACCGCGGGAGTCGTCGCGGCCGCCGGCGGGGGCGTTGCGGGCGGTGTCCTCCAGCAGCTTCTTGATCTGGGCCGGGGTCAGGCCGGGGTGGGCGGCCTTGACCAGGGCCACGGCGCCGGAGACGAAGGCCGCTGCGGCGCTGGTGCCCCAGCCCTCGTAGTACTTGCGGTCCGGGTCGGCGATGATGACGTCCACGCCGGGGGCGCTGACGGTGGCGTACCAGCGGCGGGTGGAGAACGAGGCGCGGGTGCCGAACTTGTCCACCGCGGTGGCGGCGATGACACCCGGGTAGGCGGCCGGGTACGAGATGTGGTCGCCCTTCTCGCCGCCGTTGCCGGCCGAGGCGACAACGACGGCGCCCTTCTTCAGGGCGTACTGGACGGCCTCGTCCTCGGCGGGTTCGGGGTGGGCGGACTTGGAGTCGTCGCCCAGGGAGAGGTTGATGACGTCGGCGCCGTGGTCGGCGGCCCAGCGGATGCCTTCGGCGAGGGCGTTGCCGCGGGTGGTGCGGGCCTTGGCGCGGGCGGAGTCGCCGTCCTCCAGGATCACGCGGACGGGGAGGATCTTCGCCTCGGGGGCGATGCCCATGACGCCGTCGGCGTTGTCGTAGCCGTGTCCGTGGCCCGCGATGATGCCGGCCATCGCGGTGCCGTGCCGGGCCCAGGCGCGGTCGCCGCGGCCGGCCCCGAAGCCGACCAGGTCCTTGCCCCGGAGGACGTTTCCGTCGAGGTCGGGGTGCTCGCCGTCGACGCCGGTGTCGAGGACGGCGACGGTGATGCCCTCGCCCTTGGTGGTCTGCCAGGCCTCCTGGGTGTGCATGGCTTCGAGGGCCCACTGCCGGCTGCGTATGCCGTCGGCGTGCGCGGTGGTGGGGACCAGGGCGAGGGAGGCGGCGAGGAGAACGCTGAGCAGTCCCGTACGGCGCGCGCGACGGGCGGTCACGAGGCCTGCTCCGTGGCGTAGGGGCCGACCTGTTTGCGCAGGGCGCGCTCGATCCGGTCGGCGAGGCCCTTCGCCTCGTGGCCGAGACCGGCCTGGGCGGGGGCCGTGGTGGCGCCGGACTCCATGGCCTCCGCGGCGGACTGCGGCTCGTCGACGGTACGGCCGTCGGCCCAGCCGGAGACGGAGTAGACGACGACCGGGGCGTCGGTGAGGACGGAGACGGTCCAGGTGGCGCGCTCGTCGTTCGCGAAGCCGGGGCCGTACGGGCGGGGCATCAGGTCGGTACGGCGGTCCAGTTCCTCGTCGGTGAAGCGCTTGGCGAGGGAGGCCATGGCGGTGGCGTCGGCCTTGGTGAAGAGCAGGCCGACGGTGGTGACATAGGTCCGGGTGGCGTCGGTGTAGGTGGCGCGCAGCAGCCGCTGGCAGCCGACGGGGGCGAGGGCCTTGCGCAGGAGCGGGTCGAAGGCGTCCCGGCACCCACTGTCCGGGGCGACGGCGATCCGCGTCCAGGAACGGTCGGCGCCCCCGGGTCCGGCGCCCTGCCCCGCCACACGCGTGGGGAACAGCCGGTCGACCGGCACGCTGTGCCACAGACTCCGCGCGGCGACGAAACTGTCCCGGGCCCCGGCGGCCTCGGAGTCCCCGACGAGCCAACTCCCGGTGACGGCGCCTCCGACGAGCCCGAGCCCGAGCACCAGACAAGCGGCGACGGCGACAACCCGAGCGCCACCCCGCCCCCCGAACCTTCGGCGCTCGTCATGCACCTCCGGCTCCCCGAGCGACACGATGGGCCGCCCCCCGGCCGCGGGACTCACCGGAGCACTCCAGGAGAGAGCCGGATCGGGGGCACGCACAGCACCCGCGTCCTGCCCGATGGGCCGAAGCCGCCTGGTCGTCTCGGAGGGGTTCTCAGCCGGAGCCACGGACAGAGCGACCGGAGGGTGGGGGCGCCGGGAAGGAGGCGGGGGTACGGCGGGACGCGCGGGGGCGTCCACGGAGCCGCCCGCGCGAGTCGACGCCGGGGGCGAACCGGCCGGGCGGGGCGGGACTCCGGGCGGGGAGGCAGGGCTCTGGGCCGAAGCCCCGGAAGTGGCCGGGTGCGCGGGCGTGCCGTTGGCGCCCGGCGAGCTGGTCGTGGGGCGCGCGGGTGCGCTGGGGGAGCCGGTCGGGTCGGTCACGGGACGCGCGGGTGCGCTGCTGAGGCCCGTAGGGCTCGTCGTGGGACGCGCGGGCGTGCCGGTGGAGCCCGTCGGGCTCGTCGTCGGGCGCGGGGGTGTGCCGTTGGGGCCCGTCGCGTGCGGCGGAGTGCGGCGGCTCGGGGGTTCGCGGCGCGGTTCGGGGGACGCGGGCGGTGCCGTGTCCGGGAAGCGGGCCGAGGCCCTCGGTGGGGGTGGGGCTTCGGCCTGGGTCGCCGGGGTGCGGAGACGGGGGAAGCGGGGCGGGGCGTCGGCGGAGGCGCGGTGGGCGTCGGTGTCCGCGGAGGTGCGGCGGGACGCGTCCGTTCGCCCGGCGTCGCCGCTCGCCGAGGGGACGCGCGTAGCCGTAGGCCGGGACGGGCCCTCGGTTTCCTCCTGGGTGCCCTCGTCCGGCGCAGGGGGCTGGTGGGGGCGAGGGGGGTGGGGTGGGCGGGGAGGGAGTGGGGCGCGTGGTTCTGTGTTCATGCGCCCCCCGTCTCCTCATGGACATCTACCCGCTACCCGCACGGGTGGATCGGCATCCACGCCCTCACATGCGTGCGCGTCACTCTACGGGCTGACCCCGGCCCGGTGGGAACCAGTCCACGAGCCCGGGGCTTTAGCCCGGAACGTCCCCCTACCCTGCGGTAATCCAGTCTGGCAGGCTTCGTTCATGACTGCGCGCGCCGCCGACCGGGCCCGTTACGACCGGGCCACCGCCCATCTCGACGCCCCTCTCGCGATCGTGGATCTCGACGCCTTCGACGCCAACGCGGACGATCTCGTCCGGCGTGCGGGCGGCAAGCCCATCCGCGTCGCCAGCAAGTCCGTGCGCTGCCGGGCCCTGCTGGAACGCGTCCTCGCCCGCGACGGCTTCGCCGGGATCATGTCGTTCACGCTCGCCGAGTCCCTGTGGCTGGCCCGCTCCGGATTCGACGACATCCTGCTCGCCTACCCGTCCGCCGACCGCGCCGGTTACGCCGAGCTGACCGCCGACCCCAAGCTCGCCTCCGCGATCACCGTGATGATCGACGACCCGGCGCAGCTCCGGCTGATCGACGCCGCCCGGGACGGCGGCAGCGAAGTCGTCCGGGTCTGCCTGGAGTTGGACACCTCGCTGAAACTGCTCGGCGGCCGCGTCCGCGTCGGCGCCCGGCGCTCCCCGCTGCACTCCCCCGCCCAGGTCGCCGACCTGGCCCGGATCGTGGCCCGGCGGCCGGGGTTCGAGGTCGTCGGGATCATGGCGTACGAGGGTCATGTCGCGGGCGTGGGCGACTCCGTCGCCGGGCACCCCTTGCGTTCGCGTGCCGTGCGGCTGATGCAGGCCACCGCGCGCCGGGAGCTCGCCCGGCGCCGGGCCGAGGTGGTGCGGGAGCTGCGGGCGGTGGCGCCGGGTCTTGAGTTCGTCAACGGCGGCGGCACCGGCAGTGTGCAGTTCACGGCCGCCGAGGACTGTGTCACCGAGATCGGCGCCGGGTCGGGGCTCTACGTACCGCGCCTCTTCGACAACTACACCTCCTTCAGCGGGCGTCCGGCCGCCCTGTTCGCCCACCCCGTGGTCCGGCGCCCCGGCGTCGGCGTCGTGACGGTGCTCGGCGGCGGCTACCCGGCCTCCGGTGCCGCCGGACCCGACCGGCTGCCGGTGCCGTACCTCCCGGAGGGGCTGCGCTACGACCCCCAGGAGGGTCCCGGCGAGGTGCAGACGCCGCTGCTCGGCTCGCCCGCGGACGATCTGCTGATCGGCGACAAGGTGTGGTTCCGGCACGCCAAGGCCGGTGAGATGTGCGAGCGCTTCGAGCAGTTGCACCTGGTGGCGGGCGACGCGGTGACGGCGACCGTGCCGACGTACCGCGGCGAGGGCCACACGTTCCTCTAGGCCTCCAGGCTCCAGGCTCCAGGGCCTACGAAAGGTCCTCTTCCGGGCCCACGCTGCTGCCCACTCCCCCGCCGCCCGCCGGGTCGTCGACGGACCGGATGCCCTTGGTGATCCGGTCCATGTCGGCCAGGGGCGGTCCGTCCTCGCCCGCGTCGAAGAGGAACCGGACGCAGACCGGTGACTCGGTGCCGACGCGGGACGGGAAGACCGTCGACTGGACGTAGCCGCCGGGACCCTTGGCCGTGGTGACCTTCCAGCGCACGAAGTAGCCGGCCCGTCCGGCCACCGCGACCGGGCCCGACTTCACGACCTCGTGGGACTCCAGGCCGCCGTAGGGGCGCCTGCCGATCGTGTCGCGGTCGTAGGTGTTCTCGGCCGCCTCCTTGACGTCCTCCTTGGCCAGCGCCTCGGGGGACCGCTCGTCGTTCGAGGTGATCGTCCTCGACGTGACGAGGCCGTGGCGGCAGACGCCACCGTCGCCGGGGCAGTCGTAGGTGCCGTCCGTGGTCATGACGACGTCGTCCTCGGCGACGTGCTTCGGCCGGACCCAGCCGTCGAGCAACGGCAGCGTGATGCCATTGAGTTCGTCGGTCACGACGGCCGGGTCGTCGGCGGAGGGATCACTCGAGGTCGGGGTAGGGGTCTGGGTCTGGGTCTGGGTCGGGGACGGTGGCGCCTCGGTGTAGTAGGTGGGGCCGGTCTCGAGCTCCGTGCCCTCGTCGTCGCCCTGGCTCAGCACCACCGCGCCCGTGACGATCGCCGCGACGAGCACGACCGCCGCCGAGGTGACGGCGACGGCCTTGGCCCGCCCGGAGGGACCCGCGGCCGTCGGCACCGGCGCGGTCACCTCGGGTGTGCGCCGGTGCTCGGTCCAGGCGGTGCCGTCCCACCAGCGCTCCAGATGCGGGGCGTGCGGGTCGGGGTACCAGCCGGGTTGGGGCGACATGCTCATGCGGGCACTGTAGGACGAGCCCTACAGAGGGGTGACGTAGGCCCCGGAAATTCCCCCGTCCACCAGGAAGTCGGTGGCGTTCACGAACGAGGAGTCGTCGCTGGCCAGGAAGGCGACCGCGGCGGCGATCTCCTCGGCCTCGGCGAACCGGCCGACCGGAATGTGGACCAGGCGGCGCGCGGCGCGCTCGGGGTCCTTGGCGAACAGTTCCTGGAGGAGTGGCGTGTTGACCGGGCCGGGGCACAGCGCGTTCACGCGGATGCCCTCCCGCGCGAACTGCACGCCCAGCTCACGGGACATCGCCAGTACGCCGCCCTTGGACGCCGTGTACGAGATCTGGGACGTCGCCGCGCCCATCCGCGCAACGAAGGACGCGGTGTTGATGATCGAGCCCTTGCCCTGGCGCCGCATATAGGGGATCGCGGCCTTGCAGCACAGGTAGACGGAGGTGAGGTTGACCTCCTGGACGCGCTTCCAGGCCTCCAGGCCGGTCTCCAGGATGGAGTCGTCGTCGGGCGGGGAGATCCCGGCGTTGTTGAAGGCGATGTCGACGCTGCCGTAGGTGTCGTAGGCCGTCTTGAACAGCGCCTCCACCTGCTCGGCGTCGGTGACGTCGACCTTGACGAAGGTGCCGCCCACCTCGTCGGCCGCCGCCTTGCCGCGCTGTTCGTCGACGTCGCCGCAGACCACATGGGCGCCCTCGGCGGCGAGCCGACGGGCGGTGGCGAGGCCGATGCCGCTGCCGGCTCCGGTGATGACGGCGGTACGGCCGACGAGGCGTCGGCACACCATGGGTTCGGTGGTTGAGGTCACTGTGCGGAGCCCTCCGTGCTGATGAAGACGTTCTTGGTCTCGGTGAAGGCGGTCAGCGCGTCCGGGCCCAGCTCACGGCCGATGCCGGACTGCTTGAAGCCGCCGAAGGGGGTCCAGTAGCGGACGCTGGAGTGGGAGTTGACGGACAGGTTGCCCGCGTGGACGGCCTGGGAGACGCGCAGCGCGCGGCCGACGTCCCGGGTCCAGATGGAGCCGGACAGGCCGTAGTCGGTGCTGTTGGCGAGCGCCACGGCATCCGCCTCGTCCTCGAAGGGGAGGATGACGGCCACGGGGCCGAAGACCTCCTCGACGGCCACGCGCGCGTGCGGGTCGACGCCGGTGAGGACGGTGGGCGGGAACCAGAAGCCGGGGCCCTCGGGGGCCTTGCCGCGGATGCCGGCCGCGTCCGGGTCGACGTAGGAACGGACGCGGTCCAGTTGGGTCCTGGAGATCAGCGGGCCCATGTCGGTGGCCTCGTCGGACGGGTCGCCGACCCTGACCGCCTCGATGGCCGGGGCGAGCAGCTCCAGGAAGCGGTCGTACGCGCTGCGCTGGACGAGGATGCGGGTGCGGGCGCAGCAGTCCTGGCCCGAGTTGTCGAGGAACGACATGGGGGCTGCCTGGGCGGCGGCTTCGAGGTCGGCGTCGGCGAAGACGATGTTGGGGCTCTTGCCGCCGAGTTCGAGGGTGACCCGCTTCAGCAGCGCGGACCCCTTCGCCAACACCTGTTTGCCCACGGCCGTCGACCCGGTGAAGACGATCTTCGCGACACCGGGGTGCTCCACGAGCGCGTTTCCCGTGACCGGGCCATGGCCGGGCAGCACCTGCAACAGCCCTTCGGGAAGCCCCGCCTCCAGAGCCAGCTCCGCCAGCCGCAGTGCGGTCAGCGGGGTCGTCTCGGCGGGCTTGAGGAGGACGGCGTTGCCCGCGGCCAGCGCGGGTGCCGTGCCCCAGGCCGCGATCGGCATCGGGAAGTTCCAGGGGGCGATGACACCGACCACGCCGAGCGGTTCGAGGATCGTGATGTCGAGACCGCCGGGGACCGGGATCTGACGCCCGGTCAGCCGCTCCACGCCGCCCGCCGCGTAGTCGAGCAGGTCCCGGACGTTGCCCGCCTCCCAGCGGGCGTTGCCGACGGTGTGCCCGGCCTCCCGCACCTCCAACTGGGCGAGTTCTTCGAGGTGTTCGTCGACGGCGACCGCGAACCGCCGCAGTAGCCGGGCGCGTTCGCCGGGGGCGAGGGCAGCCCACCCGGCCTGCGCCTTCGCGGCGCGTACGACCGCGGCGTCCACGTCCGCCGCGGTGGCGGCCGGGACGGTGGCGACGACCTCCTCGGTCGCCGGGTTCAGTACCTGGAGCTGGTCGGACAACAGGAGCCTCACATGCGTTCGAAGGAGCGGCGCAGCTCCCAGTCGGTGACCGCGGCGTCGTAGGCGTCGACCTCGACGCGCGCCATGTTTCGGTAGTGCGCGACGACCTCGTCGCCGAAGGCGGCCTTGGCCAGGGGGCTGTTCTCCCAGAGCTCGGCGGCCTCGCGCAGGGTGGTCGGGACGTGGGCGTAGTCGGCGGTGTAGGCGTTGCCGGGGCAGGCCTCGGGCAGTTCGAGCTTCTGCTCGATGCCGTACAGGCCCGCGGCGACCATGCCCGCCACCGCCAGATGCGGGTTGACGTCGCCGCCGGGGAGGCGGTTCTCGAAGCGCAGGGAGCGGCCGTGGCCGACGACGCGCAGGGCGCAGGTGCGGTTGTCGTGGCCCCAGGCGACGGCGGTCGGCGCGAACGAGCCCGGCTGGAACCGCTTGTAGGAGTTGATGTTGGGGGCGTACAGCAGCGCGAAGTCGCGCAGCGCCGCGAGCTGTCCGGCGAGGAAGTACCGCATGACCTCGGACATCCCGTCGGGCCCGGCCATCGCGTTGTTCCCGGCCGCGTCCGCGAGGGAGAGGTGGATGTGGCAGGAGTTGCCCTCGCGCTCGTTGTACTTGGCCATGAAGGTCAGGGACACGCCCTCCTGCGCGGCGATCTCCTTGGCGCCGGTCTTGTAGACGGCGTGCTGGTCGCAGGTGACCAGGGCCTCGTCGTAGCGGAAGGCGATCTCGTGCTGGCCCGGGTTGCACTCGCCCTTGGCGGACTCGACGGTGAGCCCGGCGCCCGCCATCTCATTGCGGATACGGCGCAGCAGGGGCTCGATGCGGCCGGTGCCGAGGACGGAGTAGTCGATGTTGTACTGGTTGGCCGGGGTCAGGCCCCGGTAATTCGCGTCCCAGGCCTGCTCGTAGGTGTCCTTGAAGACGATGAACTCCAGCTCGGTGCCGACCTGGGCGGTGAGCCCGAGTTCGGCGAGGCGCTCCAGCTGGCGGCGGAGGATCTGGCGGGGGGCGGCGACGACCGGGGAGCCGTCCTCCCAGGCGAGGTCGGCGAGGACCAGGGCGGTGCCGTCGTTCCAGGGGACGCGGCGCAGGGTGGACAGGTCCGGGTGCATGGCGAAGTCGCCGTAGCCACGGTCCCAGGAGGACATGGCGTAGCCGTCCACGGTGTTCATCTCGGTGTCGACGGCGAGGAGGTAGTTGCAGCCCTCGGTGCCGTGGTGCAGTACCTCGTCGAGGAAGAAGCGGGCGGCGAACCGCTTGCCCTGGAGCCGCCCTTGCATGTCCGGGAAGGCCAGGACGACAGTGTCGATCTCACCGCCGGCGACGAGGGCGTGCAGCTCCTCGACGCCGAGCGGCGGTGTGCGGTCTGCCACGGGAAAGCCTCCTTAAGGCTTCTTCGGTCAGCCGGGAGCCATAAGGTATTGCCGAGAACCATTGCTTGGGAAGGGGGCACGGCCGGATGTCGGTGGACACGGATCCGGGCCCGGAGGACCGGCTGACCCCGGTACTGCGGCCGGTGCGGGCGGGCAACGGCTTCGAGGAGGCCCTGGAGCAGATCCTCCAGGTGGTCAGGCTCGGTCTCGTGCCGGGCGGCGGGCGGCTGCCCGCGGAACGCGAACTGGCGGAGCGGCTCGGGATCAGCCGGGTGACGCTGCGCGAGGTGCTGAAGGTGCTCCAGGACCAGGGTCTGGTGGAGTCCCGGCGGGGCCGGTACGGCGGAACGTTCGTCCTGGCGCGAGCGGACGCCGCCGGCGAGGACGAGTTGCGCCGCCGGATCGCCGCGGTGGACATCGAGGACGTGCTGCGCTTCCGGGAGGTGTTGGAGGTCGGCGCGGTGGGCCTGTGCGCGACGCACGGCCTGACCCCGGAGCAGGAACATCGGCTGCGCGAGGCGCTGTCCCGCACCCAGGACGCCCCACTGGGCGACTACCGGCGCCGGGACACCCTGCTCCACCTCACGCTGGCCGAGCTGTGCGGCTCCCCCTCCCTCACGGCGCAGTACGCGGCCGTACGGGCCTCGGTGAACGAGCTGCTGGACTGCATCCCGATCCTGGTCCGCAACCTGGAGCACTCACAGCGCCAGCACGCGGCGCTGGTGGAGGCGGTACTGGACGGAAACGCCGACGCGGCACGGGAGATCATGCGCGAGCACTGCGCGGGCACGGCGGCGCTGCTCAGGGGGTTCCTGGCGTGAGCCAAAGGTATGGGGTCCATCCATTGAAGGGGCACGGTATGCCGGGCAGGCCGCTGATCGGGGTCAGCACATATCTGGAGGCCGGGGCGCGCTGGGGCGTGTGGGAGCTGGAGGCGGCCCTGCTGCCGGCCGGCTACCCACGGCTGGTCCAGCGGGCGGGCGGCCTGGCTGCGATGCTGCCACCGGACGCCCCGGAACACGCGGCGGCAACGGTGTCCCGCCTGGACGGACTGGTCATCGCGGGCGGCCCCGACGTGGAGCCCGTCCACTACGGCGCCGAGCGCCACCCCCGCACGGGCCCTCCGGCGCGCGAGCGGGACGCCTGGGAACTGGCCTTGATCAAGGCCGCGTTGACGGCAGGCCTCCCCCTGCTGGGCATCTGCCGAGGCATGCAACTGCTGAACGTCGCCCTGGGCGGCACGCTGGTTCAGCACCTGGAGGGCCACGCAGAGGTGGTCGGCGAGTTCGGCCGCCACACCGTCAAGCCGGTGCAGGGCACGCTCTACGCCGATATCGCCCCGGAGGAGACCGCAGTACCGACGTACCACCACCAGTCGGTGGACCGCCTGGGCACCGGCCTCGTCCCGTCGGCACACGCGGCGGACGGCACGGTGGAGGCGCTGGAGCTGCCGAGCGCCGAGGGCTGGGTGCTCGGGGTGCAGTGGCATCCGGAGATGGGTGAGGACGTAAGGGTGATGCGGGCGCTGGTGGAGGAGTGCCTAGCTCCGCGTCAGATGCAGTAGATCCCGAGCCGGCCCCACAGGCCGATGCCCCGTGGGCCAGACCGCCCGAAGATCCCGCGCCAGAGACACATCCGCCACCGGAATGCTCACCAGCCGCCGCATCGACAACTCCTCCCGAACGGCCAGCTCACTCAACACCGCAGGCCCTGCGCCACTCACCGCCGCCGCCTTCACGGCAGTAGTGGAGGACAGCTCGATCAGTGGCCGGGCAAGACCCCCCAGCGCCATGTCGAGCACCTGCCGCGTACCCGACCCCTTCTCCCGAAGGATCAAGGGAGTCACCGCCAACTCCTCCGCCGTCAGCGGGCGCCGACGCCGGGACCAGGCATGACCAGGCGCGGTCACCACGATCAGCCGGTCATGGGCGATCACCACCGAGTCCAGCCCCGTCGGGACGGTGAGCCCCTCCACGAACCCCAGATCCGCCTCATCGGCCAGCAGCCGCTCAGCCACCACCGTCGAGTTGCCCGCAAGCAACGACACCGCCGTGTCCGGCCGCCCCGCGCGCAGCGCCAGCAGCCACCCGGGCAACAGATACTCCGCGATCGTCATGCTCGCAGCCACCCGCAGCCGCGAGTCCCGCCGGTCCCGCAGCGCCTGCGCGCCCACGTCGAAGGCCTCCGCCGCCTCCACGATCCGCCGCGCCCAGTCGGTCACCAGCGCACCCGCGTCCGTCAGCCGTGAGCCCCGCGGCGACCGGTCCACCAGCGCCACCCCGAGCTGCCGCTCCATCGACCGGATCCGGCTGCTGGCCGCGGGCTGGGTGATCCCCAGCTCACGCGCGGCCCCGCCGAGACTGCCGAGCCGCGCCACGGCCAGCAGCAGTTCCAGCGCCCCGAGGTCGGGCACCCGGTGGGCCAGGGATGTAGTCACCGCACTGCTCATAAGTCCAGCTTATGCCCTCATAGAAACGTACTCCCTGGTCGCGGCCCCGCCCGCGCGCGACCGTGGACACATGGTCACCGCCGCCCAGCCCCATCGTCGTGCCCTGGCGGTCCGTCACCTCGGACCGAACTGGTACGCCTCCGTCATGGGAACCGCCATCGTCGCCACCGCCGGCGCCGCGCTCCCCGTGCCCGTCCCCCGCGCTCTGCTCACCGCCGTCTGGGCCCTGTCCCTGGCCATGCTCGGCACGCTCCTCGCCGCCCGGGCCCTGCACTGGACCCACCACCGCGACCAGGCCCGCGCCCACCTCCTGGACCCCGCGACGGCCCCCTTCTACGGCTGCCTCTCCATGGCCCTGCTGGCGGTCGGCGGCGGCGCCCTGACCGTCGGCCGGGACTGGATCGGCACCGAGGCGGCGGTCGCGCTGGACGTCGTGCTGTTCACCGCCGGTACCGCCATCGGGCTCGCGGCCGCCGTGGCCGTCCCGTACCTGATGGCCGTACGCCACCGGGTGGAGCCCGGTCAGGCCACCCCCGTGTGGCTGCTGCCGCTGGTCGCGCCCATGGTGTCCGCCGCTCTCGGGCCTCTGCTGGTGCCGTATCTCCCGGCCGGGCAGGCTCAGGAGACGCTGCTGCTGGCCTGCTTCGCGATGTTCGGGCTGAGCCTGCTCGCGACCCTGTTGATGCTGCCGCTGGTCTTCGCCCGGCTGGTCACCGTCGGGCCGCTGCCGCTCGCGCTGACCCCGACCCTGTTCCTGGTGCTGGGTCCGCTCGGTCAGTCGACGACCGCCGTCGGCAAGTTCGCGGAGTACGCGCCGGGCGTCGTACCGGCCCCGTACAGCCAGGGCTTCGATGTGCTGGCCGTGCTGTACGGCGTGCCGGTGATGGGCTTCGCGGTGCTGTGGCTGGGGTTCGCCACCGCGCATGTGGTGCGCGCCCGGCGCCAGGGGATGCGTTTCGCGATGACCTGGTGGGCGTTCACCTTCCCCGTCGGCACCTGTGTCACCGGCGCCGAGTCCCTCGCCCGGCACACCGGGCTCGTGGTGTACGACGGGCTCGCGGTCGGCCTGTACGCGCTGCTCGTCGCCGCCTGGCTGGTCGCCGGCGCGCACACCGCGCGCGGGCTGCTCAGCGGAGCGCTGCTCGCAGGGCCGCGCCCAGCACTTGCGGCGCCTTTGCCAGTGACGGTCCGTACCAGGTCAGGTGCCGTCCGCTGACGAGCGCGCAGGGCAGTCCGGGGAAGGCCTCCGGGCCGTCGTCGGCCGTGAAGCGGTAGGGCTCGTCCGGGAGGACGACCACGTCCGGGGCCGCCGCCCGCAGCTCCTCCAGGGGGATGCGCGGGTAGCGGTCCTCGTGGGCCGCGTAGACGTGGTCCACGCCCAGGCGGGCCAGGACGTCTCCGGCGAAGGTGTCGCGGCCCAGCACCATCCAGGGCCGCCGCCAGATCGGCACCACGGCCGTCGTACGGCGGTCCGGGGCGGGCCGTGCCGTCCAGGTCTCCTCGGCCTCGTCCAGCCAGCGCGGGCGCGTCCGGCCGCCGCACGCGGTCAGTACCCGGTCCAGTTCCCGCAGGGCCTGCGGGACGTCGCGGACCTCGGTGACCAGCACCTCGACGCCCGCCGCGCGCAGGGCCGCGAGGTCGGGGGCGCGGTTCTCCTCCTCGTTGGCGATCACCAGATCGGGGGCGAGATCGAGGATCCGCTCCACCTTCGGGTTCTTGGTGCCGCCGATCCGGGTCACGTCCAGGCCGACCGGGTGTGTGCACCAGTCCGTGGCGCCGACGAGGACGCCGGGGACCGAGACGGCCACGGCCTCCGTCAGGGACGGCACCAGGGAGACGACCCGCATCAGCGGGGCCGGTCCTGGACGGCCTCGATGTGCTCGGCCACCGCCACGACGACGACCCGGGTGTCCGGCACGGTGGCGCGCCAGCGGTGGCGGACCCCGCCGGTGAGGTACAGGGTGTCCCCGCGGCCGAGGCGGTAGGCGCGGCCCTCGGCCTCGATCTCGACGGCGCCGTCGGCGACGTACATCAACTGGTCGTTGCGGTACTGGATCTCGCGGCCCGCTTCGTGGTCACCGGTGAACTCGGAGGCGTGCATCTGGTGGTGGCCGCGCACCAGGGAGCGCGTCCGGGGCTCGGGCGGCGGCTCGGCGCACTCGGCGCGTACGACGTCGACGCTGCACGCCGGGTCGGCCGCGGCGAGGAGTTCGACGGCCGTGGTGCGCAGGGCGTCGGCGAGCTTCTCCAGGGAGCTTCTGGAGGGGCGGGCCCGGTCGTTCTCGACCTGGCTGAGGAAAGGCACCGACAGGCCGCTGCGCTCGGCCACGACGGCGAGGGTGAGCTCCAGCGCGCGACGACGCCGCCGCACGGCCGCGCCCACCCGCAGGGGCTGTTCTTTGTGGTCGCCCATCGCTCCGGCTCCCTCCTTCGCCCGTCGTTCCGGTGCCGAGTCCTGTGTTCGCGGTGCCGACTCCTCTGAAGAGTTCTCTGCACCCTACGCATGTTCGGC
Organism: Streptomyces davaonensis JCM 4913; assembly: GCF_000349325.1. Classification (GTDB taxonomy): domain Bacteria; phylum Actinomycetota; class Actinomycetes; order Streptomycetales; family Streptomycetaceae; genus Streptomyces; species Streptomyces davaonensis. The sequence continues at coordinate 7,810,740 of NC_020504.1, read as the reverse complement.
AAACCGTTTCATGCGCCCGGCAATCCCTGACCGGTGAGAGGCGTCCGATCACCCTGGTTGGCCGGATTTCGCGGGCGAAAAAAGGCGGACGTCCGGCACGGTCAGGTGTGCCGGACGCCCGCCGGAATCGGGGCTCGCGCGGGACTAGGCGGCCGGTGCCATCCGCTGAACCATGTCAGGGTGCTCCTTGAGCCACGCGGCGACGGCCTCTTCCTCATGGCCCTGGCCGCGGTCCTTGATCTCCTGTTCCAGGGTGCCCAGCTCGTCCTCGCTCATCCGGAAATTCTTGATCCACCGGGTGAGCCGGGGGTAAAGCTCGGGGAACTCCTGGTTGGAGATCGTCCGGATCGTGTTGCCCTCTCCGAAGTACTTCTGCGGGTCCTCGAGCTTGGTCAGCTCGTACTCGCTGTACGCCCAGTGCGGCGACCACAGCACGACGGCGATGGGCTCCTTCTTGGCGTAGGCCCGCTTCAGCTCGGCGAGCATCGCCGGGGTGGAGCCGTCGACGACCTCGTACTCCTCGTCCAGGCCGTAGCCGGGCAGCACCTCGGTCTTGAGGAGGTTCATCTCCCCGGTGCCCGGCTCGATCCCGACGATCTTCCCGTCGAAGGTGTCCCCCTTGCCCTTGAGGTCCTCCAGCGAGTCCACGCCCTTCACGTAGGACGGCACGGCGAGCTCCAGCGAGGTGGGCTCGTACCAGGTCCCCAGGTCGTGCAGCTTGTCCTTGCTCTTGTCCCAGTAGTTCTTCTGGGCATACGGCAGCCAGGCGTCGAAGTTGAGATCCAGATCGCCGGAGGCCAGGCCCGTGTAGACCGGGCCGACGTCCATCTGCTTGAGGTTCAGCCGGTAGCCGCGCCGCTCCAGGACGTTCTTCCAGAGGTAGGTGACGGCGATGTCCTCGTCCCAGGGGAACCAGGCCACGTCCAGCGGACGCTTCGCCTCGGCCGGGATCTCGGTGTCCTTGACCGGGGCGAGCTTGTCGACGAGACCGGGCTGGTCCTTGAGCCAGGTGCGCACGGCGTCCTGCTGGCGGCCCTTTCCGGCCTTGACGATCTCCGACTCCAGGCCGGTGAGCCGGTCCTCGGTGAGCTCGAAGTTCTTCAGCCACTCACCGACGACCGGGTTCTCCTGGGCGAAGCCCTTGCGGGACAGCGTGTGCACGCCGTCGCCCTTGCCCCAGGCACCCTTGGGGTCCTTGAGCTTCTTCAGCTTGTAGTCGCTGTACGCCCAGTGCGGCGACCACAGCGTGACGACGATCGGTTCCTTCTTGTCGTACGCCCGCTTCAGCTCGGCCAGCATGGCGGGGGTGGAGCTGTCGACGACCTTGAACTCCTGGTCCAGGCCGTACTCCTTGAGGACCTTGCTCTTGAGCAGGCTCATCATTCCGGCGCTGGACTCGATGCCGGTGATCTTCCCGTCGAATTGCCCGGCCTTGCCCTTGAGGTCGTCGAGGGAGTCGACGTCCTTCATGTAGGCGGGCACGCTCAGTTCGAGGGAGGTCGGGCCGTACCAGGAGCCCAGGTCGTCCAGTTGGGAGCCGTACTTCTTCCAGTACTGCTCGTGGGTGACGGGCAGCCAGGAGTCGGTCTGGAAGTCGATGTCGCCCTGGGCGAGCGAGGTGTAGAGGGGGCCCGCGTCGAACTGCTTGGCCTCGACCTCGTAGCCGCGCTGCTCCAGGATCTCCTTCCACAGGAAGGTGGAGGCGACGCCCTCGTCCCAGGGGATGTAGCCGATGCTGATCTTCTTGCCCTGGCCGACGTCGGTGCCGTCGGCGACCGGCTCGGTCTTGTCGCCGCCGAAGACGCCCATGCCGCCCGCGACGAGCGCGAGCACCACGACGCCGACCACGGCGACGGAGGCGCGGGGGCGGTAGGACCAGATCGTCAGGCCCTGTGCGGCGCGCAGCCGGGCGGCGGCGCGGCGGCCGAGCGGGGAGACCTGGGTGCCCAGCGCGCTGGTCATCCGGTCCAGGTAGATCGCCAGGATCACGATGGCGATGCCCGCCTCGGCGCCGAGGCCGATGTTGAGCTGGCCGATGGCCTCGTTGACGTCGCCGCCGAGGCCGCCGGTGCCGACCATGCCGGCGATGGCCGCCATGGACAGGCCGAGCATGATGACCTGGTTGACGCCGGCCATCACGGTGGGCAGGGCGAGCGGGAGCTGGACGCGCAGCAGGGTGTCGCGGGGGCTGGTGCCGAACGCCTCGGCGGCCTCGACCAGTTCCTTGTCGACCTGGCGGATGCCCAGCTCGGTCATGCGCACACCGGGGGCGAGCGCGAAGACGAGGGTGGCGACGATGCCCGCGGCGGCGCCGCTGCCGAAGAAGAGGATCGCCGGGATCAGGTAGACCATCGCGGGCAGCGTCTGCATCAGGTCAAGGCCGGGCCGCACGATCGCGCTGACCCGGTTGGAGCGCGCCGCCCAGATGCCGAGCGGCACCGAGATCACCAGCGCGATGACCGTGGCGACGAGGACCAGCGACAGGGTCACCATCGCGTCCTCCCACAGGTCGAGGGAGATGACGAAGGCGAAGCCCACGAAGGTGAGGGCACTGGCGAGCGTGCCGCGCAGCCAGCACGCGATCACCGCGAAGATGCCTACCAGCAGCAGGGGTTCAGGGGCCTGGAGGACGGCGTCGACGCCGTCGTAGGCGCCGCGGAAGACCTGCTCGAAGAAGTCGAACAGCCAGCCCATGTGGGTGGTGAGCCACTCGACCCCGTCGTTGACCCACGCACCGAACTCGATCCTAGGCACGGGCGGCCTCCTCACCGAGGAAGCTGATCAATCGCCGGTTCGGGACCACGCCCACGAGCTGCCGCTGCGCGTCCAGCACCGCCACCGGGTGGCTCAACCGGGCGCTGATCGCGCAGAGTTCGGTGAACGGCGTGTCGGGCGTCGCGGTCTCGCAGCCGCTCTCGCAGCCGCAGTCGGCCTCGTCCCCGCGTACGTCCTTGTCCATCACGGCGGCCGCGGTGAGCACCCGGGAGCGGTCGACGTCCTGGGTGAAGGAGGCGACGTAGTCGTCGGCGGGGCGCACCAGGATGTCCTCGGCGGTGCCGATCTGGACGATCCGGCCGTCGCGCATCACGGCGACGCGGTCACCGAGGCGCATGGCCTCGTTGAGGTCGTGGGTGATGAAGACGATCGTCTTCTTCAGCTCGGTCTGGAGTTCCAGCAGCTGGTCCTGCATGTCACGGCGGATCAGCGGGTCGAGCGCGCTGAAGGACTCGTCCATGAGCAGCAGGTCGGCGTCGGTGGCGAGGGCGCGGGCGAGGCCGACGCGCTGCTGCATACCGCCGGACAGCTCGTCGGGCCAGGACTTCTCCCAGCCCTTGAGGCCGCACAGCTCCAGCGCCTCGGTGGCCCGCGCGAGGCGCTCGGCCTTGGCGACGCCCTGGACCTCAAGGCCGTAGGCGGCGTTCTCGACGACGCTGCGGTGCGGGAAGAGCGCGAAGTGCTGGAAGACCATGCTGATCTTGTTGGCGCGGACCGCGCGCAGGTCGCGCGCGCTGAGCGCGGTCAGGTCCTGGCCGTCGAAGCGGACGTGTCCGGCGGTCGGCTCCAGCAGGCCGTTGAGCATGCGCAGCAGCGTGGACTTGCCCGAGCCGGACAGGCCCATGACGACGAAGATCTGGCCGGGTTCCACGGTGAAGGAGGCGTCGATGACGGCGGCGGTGGTGCCGTCGGCGCGCAGTTCCTCCCGGTCGGCTCCGGCGCGGAGCCGCTCGACCGCCTGCTCTTCTCGCCTGCCGAACACCTTGTAGAGATGTTCGGCCTCTAGTCTCGCTGACACGCGTACCTCTTGTTTCGACGGCAAGGAAAACGGAGCGCGTCGCGCAACAGTTGAATGCAGCAACTACACCGCTCCGAGGCGCGCCTGCCCCTGATCTCCGAGCACAAACGAACAAGTGGGCCAGCTCACAACCCGATGCGCAGAACGCAACACGTTGCGCCGGAAAGCCGGTGTCAGTGGGGTACGGCATGATGCGTTGCGTGACCGGACGACTGATGCTTCTCGACACCGCCTCGCTCTACTTCCGCGCCTACTTCGGCGTCCCGGACTCCGTGAAGGCCCCGGACGGCACTCCGGTGAACGCCGTGCGCGGTCTGCTGGACTTCATCGACCGCCTGGTCAAGGACCACCGTCCGGACGCCCTGGTGGCGTGCATGGACGCCGACTGGCGCCCGCAGTGGCGGGTCGACCTCATCCCCTCGTACAAGGCGCACCGCGTCGCCGAGGAGCACGAGACCGGTCCGGACGAGGAGGAGGTGCCGGACACCCTCTCGCCCCAGGTCCCGGTCATCGAGGCGGTGCTCGACGCGCTGGGCATCGCGCGCGTGGGCGTCGCGGGGTACGAGGCGGACGATGTGATCGGCACCTTCACCGCGCGGGCGAAGGGCCCGGTGGACATCGTCACCGGGGACCGCGATCTGTACCAGCTGGTGGACGACGCGCGCGGGATCCGGGTGCTGTACCCGCTCAAGGGCGTGGGCACGCTCCAGATGACCGACGAGGCATGGCTGCGCGAGAAGTACGGCGTGGACGGCCGGGGGTACGCGGATCTGGCGCTGCTGCGCGGCGACCCGAGCGACGGACTGCCGGGGGTGCCGGGGATCGGCGAGAAGACGGCGGCCAAGCTGCTGGCCGAGTTCGGCGACCTGGGCGGGATCATGGCGGCGCTGGACGACCCCAAGGCGAAGCTCACACCCACGCAGCGCAAGCGGCTGGACGAGTCGCGGCCGTATGTGGCGGTGGCGCCGACGGTCGTGCGGGTCGCGGACGACGTACCGTTGCCGGACGTGGAGACCGCACTCCCCCGCACTCCGCACGATCAGGCCGCACTCCAGGGGCTGGCGGAGCGCTGGGGGCTCGGGGGATCTTTGCAGCGGCTGCTGACGACGCTGGCGGTGTGAAGGAACGTTCCCCATCGAGTGAATGAGGTTCACTGAGAAGGGAATTCGTCCCTTAAATTCTCCTTCACGCCCTTTGCCGCAGGAGTCAAAAGCTGGATGAAGGTGCTAACTTAGGTAAACCTAAGCTTATAGAGGGAGGCCGTCATGGCAGAACGCCCTGCCCGCAAGCCGCGCAGGCCCCACTCCGCGCAGGTCGTCCGCACCGAGCGGCTGACCCCGCACATGCAGCGCGTGGTGCTCGGCGGGGAGGGTCTGGCCGGGTTCACGGCCGACACCTGCACGGACCACTATGTGAAGCTGCTCTTCGGCCCCGAGGGCGTCACCTATCCCGAGCCCTTCGACCTGGAGCGGATCCGGGAGGAGTTCCCGCGCGAGCAGTGGCCGGTGACCCGGACCTACACGGTCCGCGCCTGGGACGCCGAGCACCGTGAGCTGACCCTCGATTTCGTGATCCACGGCGACGAGGGCATCGCGGGCCCCTGGTCACTGCGGGCCGAGCCGGGTGAGACCGTGCGCTTCATGGGCCCCGGCGGCGCCTACGCCCCCGATCCCACCGCGGACTGGCATCTCCTCGTCGGCGACGAGAGCGCGCTGCCCGCCATCGCCCGCTCCCTCGAAGCGCTGCCCGCCGGCGCGCAGGCGTTCGCCTTCGTGGAGGTCGCGGGTCCGGAGGAGGAGCAGAAGATCGACTCCGACGTGGACGTGACCTGGCTGCACCGCGGCGACCGTCCGGTCGGCCAGGCCGTCTCCGAGGCGGTCCGGGCCCTGCCCTTCCCCGAGGGCCGGCTGCACGCCTTCGTCCACGGCGAGGCCGCCTTCGTGAAGGACCTCCGCCGCCTGCTGCGCGTCGAGCGCGAGATCCCCCGCGAGGACCTCTCCATCTCCGGCTACTGGCGCCTCGGCCACAACGAGGACGGCTGGCAGGCGTCCAAGCGGGAGTGGAACGCCCGCATCGAGGCGGAACAGGAAAGCGCGCCCTCGGCGTGAGACGCAGGACCCCTCCCCCGCCTTCCCCGCTGCCCCAGCGCGACGGTGTCGACCCGGTGCGGGTACGGCTGCCGGGCGAAGGACGGTGGGGAACCGTACGGGAGCATCTCGTCGAGCGGCTCTCCGCAGGGGACGGGGTCGTGGAGCGGATGTTCGAGGAGGGGCTGTTCTTCGGGGCCGACGGACAGGCCCTCACGCGCGATACGGCCTACACGCCAGGGATGTTCGTCTGGTTCCACCGGGAGTTGGCGGACGAGGTCCCCGTGCCGTTCCCGCTGGAGATCGTCCATCGCGACGAACACATCGTCGTCGTCGACAAGCCGCACTTCCTGGCCACCACCCCGCGCGGCAGTCACGTCAAGGAGACCGCCCTCGCCCGCCTGCGCCGCGAACTCGGCCTGCCCGCCCTCGGCGCCGCCCACCGCCTCGACCGGCTCACCGCCGGGCTCGTGCTGTTCACGGTGCGACCCGAGGAACGCGGGGCGTACCAGACGCTGTTCCGCGACAAGCTCGTGCACAAGGAGTACGAGGCCGTCGCGCCGTACGATCCCGCGCTCCGGCTGCCCACGACCGTGCGCAGCCGGATCGTCAAGGAGCGCGGGGAGTTGGCCGCGCGGGAGGTGGCGGGCGAGCCCAACGCCGTGAGCCGGGTGGAACTCGCCGAGCACCGCGGCGACGGGCTCGGGCGGTACCTGCTACGGCCCGCCACCGGGCAGACCCATCAACTGCGCGTCCATATGACCGCCCTCGGCGTACCGATCCTCGGCGACCCGCTCTATCCCGTGGTCACCGACCCCGTGCCGGCCGGTGACTTCCGGCGCCCGCTCCAACTGCTGGCGCGGGCGCTGGAGTTCACCGACCCGGTCACCGGGGCCGAGCACCGGTTCCGGAGCGGCCGGGTGCTCGGTGCCTGGGCGTCGTACGACACCTGGGACGGTCAGTAACCCCTCCACCAGCGGACGAAGCGGCGCCAGGCGCTCGGCCCGCGCTGCGGTTGTGGCGTCGGCACCGGCGGTGCGGCGGCGGGCATGGGCGCGGGCTGCGGGGCCGGCTGGGGCTGCGGGGGCGGTGCGGAGCTGACCTGCCAGGCCGGGCGCTGAGCCGGTACCTGGTTGAGGCCCGGCCTGAGCATCACGTCCTGCTGCGCCTTCGGCTCGAAGCGGACCGGGAGATCCACCAGGTGCCGGGAGGAGATCGACTGACGCCAGGTCAGATCCTCCTCGTCGCAGTCGAGCCGGACGTCCGGCAGCCGCATCAGCAGCGCGTCCACACCGACGTCGGCGATGCCACGGGCGATGTCCTGGCCGGGGCATTCGTGCGGGCCGCCGCCGAAGGCGAGATGGGAGCGGTTGCCCTGCATGTTCGCGGCGAGGTCGGGCCGCACCCGCGGGTCCACATTGCCCGGCGCGATACCGAACAGCAGACCGTCGCCCTTGCGGATCCGCTTGCCGCCCAACTCCGTGTTCTGCTTGGCGTAGTAGGCAAAGACGGTGCTGAACGGCGGCTCGTTCCACAGGGACTGCTCGACCGCCTCGGGCACGGTCATCTGACCGCCCTTGAGCTGGGCGCGGAACCGCGGGTCGGTGAGGACCATGCGCAGGACATTGGCGATGAGGTTGGCGGTGGCCTCGTAGGCCGCCATCAGCACGACCCAGAGGTGCTTGGTGACCTCGTCGTCGGTGAGCCGGGCCGGGTGGCTCATCAGCTGGCTCGCGAAATCCGCGGCGGGCTCGACCCGGCGGCGCTCGGTGAGCCGCTGGAGCGTGCCCATGACGTAGGCGTGGCTGGCGATGGCGGTCTCGGTGCCGCGCAGCATGTCCCGGGTGGCCTGCACCATCCGGTCGTTGTACTCCTCGGGCATGCCGAGGATCTCGCACATCACCGCCATAGGCAGATGCTCGGCGAACTGGCCGACCAGATCGGCCCGGCCCTGCTCGCAGAACTGGTTCACCAGGCGCTGGGTCGAGCGGTTGATGTAGCGCCGGATGCCGCGGTAGTCGATGGTGGACATGGCACCGGTGACCGCGCCGCGCAGCCGGAGGTGCTCGTCGCCCTCGGCATAGGAGCAGATCGGCTCCCAGGCGATGTGCGGCATCAGCGGATGGTCGGGCTTGACCATGCCTTCCAGCAGCGGGGACCAGATGCGGCTGTCGCGGCAGTACGTCGAGGGCGTGCGGAGCATGTGCAGGTTCTCCGCATGCCCGAGGACCACCCACATCGGCACGTCGTCGTGGAGCAGCACGGGCGCCACCGGCCCGTGCTCGTCGCGCAGTTCCTCGTACAGGTCGTCCAGGTCCTCCGCGTCGGGGCCGTAGAGCCGGCGCAGTTCCCCCGGCCCGAGGCCATGGGCGGGGCAGCCGGGGGGCGGCCCGGAACGGGGGTCGTCCGTGCCGGTCAGGGAGTGGGATTCAGGCGTCACGTGGTCGCTCCGAAGTGGATCCGGTGTCGGGGAGTTCGGGTCGGATACGTCGGTCAGGTGAGCGCGCCCGTCATGGCGAGCGAGTGCAGGAAGCGCATCAGGGTCATGAGGGTGTCCCGGCTGGAGGCGCGGCGCCGGGCGTCACACTCGACGATGGGGATCTCCGGCGCCAGGTCGAGTGCCTGCCGCAGTTCGTCGATGGCGTAACGGGGCGCGTCCGGGAAGGAGTTGACGGCGACCACGAAGGGCACACCGCGCTCCTCCAGGCGCCCTATGACATCGAAGCTGACCTCCAGGCGGCGGGTGTCGATCAGCACCACCGCGCCCAGCGCGCCCTCGAAGAGGCCGTTCCACAGGAACCAGAAGCGCTCCTGGCCGGGCGTGCCGAAGAGGTAGAGGACGAGCTTCTCGGTGATGCTGATCCGGCCGAAGTCCATGGCGACGGTGGTGGCGGTCTTGGTGTCGGAACCGAAGTTGTCGTCGACGCCGATGCCCGCCTGCGTCATGGTCTCCTCGGTGGTCAGCGGGCGGATCTCGCTGACCGAGCCGACCATGGTCGTCTTCCCGACGCCGAACCCGCCCACGATCACGATCTTCACCGCGGCCTGGGCGGTCTGCGGCAGCCGGTCCTCGCTGCGTGGGCCCGGGATGGTGTCAGAGTTTTTGAAGTCCATGCATCACCGCTTCGAGGAGGGAACGGTCGGCGACCGACTGCCGCACGAGCGGCTTGTGCGCCTCTACCAGTTCGTCCGCCAGCATGTCGGTGAGCACGACGGTCACCACGCTGAACGGGAGGCTGAGATATGCGGACAGCTCGGCCACCGACAGCGGGGCCGTGCAGAGCCGGAGCAGCGCCGACTGCTCGGGCGTACTGGAGGGCGGTGGCTCGGCGCGCGCCACGATTAAGGTGACGAGGTCGAGATCGGCGCGTGCCTCGCCGTCACCGCCGACCACGAACATCCGTTCGGGGTTCCTGCGCACCCCCTCCTCGGGCGGCGGCGGGGCGGGCTGCGGCTGTGGCCTGGGGGTCCGCCTCTGGCGTTGCGGAGGAGTCATACGGTCTGCCCGTTGCGCCGGGGCGGGCTGGTCAGGTGCGGTCCGATCCGGTCGACCAGGTCACGCATCCGGTTGCTCATGAGTCCGGGCTCGGCGAACGTGTCGGAGAGGACCGCGAGATAGGCGTTGGGCCCCGCGGCCATCAGATAGAAGTAGCCGCGGTTGATCTCGATGATGACCAGCTTCATCTTGCCGTCGCTGTCCGGGATCTCGTGCGCGACGGCGCCTGCGAGGCTCTGGAGGCCCGCGCAGGCCGCGGCGACCCGGTCGGCGGCGTCGGGGTCGCCGCCGTGCCGGGCGATGCGCAGACCGTCGGCGGAGAGCACGACGATCATCTCGATGCCGGGTACGCCGTCGGCAAGATCCTTGAGCATCCAGTCGAAGTTGGCTCGCTGCTGGATCACTTGAGGTCCCCCTCGTCATCGGCCGGGGCGTGGGCCGGTTCGTTGGTCGGCTGGCGGACTGCACTGGGATCGGGGTCGCGCTTGAGGCCCTCCCAGAAGGCCTCCACCCACAGGCCGGGCGGGGTGTCGTCCTCGGGCTCGGGTGCGGGGTCGGGCTTGATGGTGCCCCACAGGGGCTTCTCGCCGCGGGCGACGCGTTCCTGGTCCTCGCGCTCGGCCTTGGCCTGCTGGGCGATCCGCTCGCTGAGCGGGGTCTTGACCCGGCTGCGGCGCTGCGGCAGGCCGTTGGGGGTCCACTCGGTGACGACCGGGACGTCGTCCTCCAGGGAGAGCCCTTCCGGGATGCGCGGATTGGTGGGGCGGCGCGTCTTGGGCTTGCGCTTGGGTCCTTCGAGGGCACCGAGTTCCGGCAGCGGGGCGGCGGCGGCGCCGATGCCGTGGGCGTAGCCGGGCGCGGGATCGCTGGTGATCATCTCGCGCGGCACGATGAGCACGGCGCGGACGCCGCCGTACGCCGAACTGCGCAGGCTGACCTGCATGTCGAAGGCGGTGCACAGGCGGCCCACGACGGCGAGGCCGAGGCGGGGGGTGTCGCCGAGCTCCTGGAGGTCGACGCCGGCCTTGGCGGCCTCCAGCATGCCCTCGACCTTGGCGCGGGCCTCCTCGCTGAGGCTGACCCCGGCGTCCTCGATCTCGATGGCGACGCCGGTCTGCACCTCGGTGGCGGTGACGTGCACCTTGGTCTGCGGCGGCGAGTAGCGGGTGGCGTTGTCGAGGAGTTCGGCGGCGGCGTGGATGACCGGCTCGACCGAGATACCGCGGATGTTGACCTTGGCGATGTTGTCCAGCGAGATCCGCCGGTACTCCAGGATGCGCGACATGGCGCCGCGCAGCACGCTGTAGAGCGCGACGGGCTCGGGCCACTGGCGGCCGGGGCGGCCGCCACCAAGGACGGAGATGGAGTCGGCGAGCCGGCCGATCAGCGCGGTGCCGTGGTCGATGCGCAGCAGGTCGTCGAAGACCTCGGGGTTGCGGCCGTGGTCCTCCTCCATCTCGAGGAGTTCCTTGTTCTGCTGGTGCACGATCGCCTGGACGCGGCGGGCGATGTTGACGAAGGAGCGCTGGGCGGAGTCCCGCAGCGCCTCCTCCTCGTCGATGATGTGCAGCACCCGCTCCACCAGCCACAGCTCGGGCGTGGAGAGTTCGCGATACGACGGGTCGAGCTCACCGAGATGGCGAATCACCTCAGCGGGCGAATTGCCGCGGTGCATGTAATCGATCGCGACGGGCACGATCTCCCGGGCGAGCCGGTCCATCTCGTGCTGATGGGCGGCGACGCGCCGCTCCAGATACGCGGTGTTACGGGCGTGCTCCTCACGCGCGCTGCGCAGGGCGCGGCCGCGGCGCACGACCTGGGCGGCGGTCGCGATCACCAGGACCGTGGCGACGGCGCCGCACCAGCCGACGGCCGCCCGGGCCGGCCCCGTCACCAGGGCGGTGGCGGCTCCGGTCGCCGCGGCCATCAGTATGGCGGGCGGCAACAGCACGCGCGCGTACGGCAGTTCACGGCGTCGGGGCTGGGAGGCGGGAGGGGGTTGAACACTCACCATGTGGGCCCTCTGAAGGAATCGGCTGGGAGTAGGGGGACATGCAAGGGGGGTACGTCAAGGAATGTTCTGGATCTACGGGAGGTTTTGGAACAAGCGCACGAATACGCCTCAACTCGGTGCGCCGCGGGCGAGCTTAGTCCGAGCGGATCATCGCCGTGTCATATTCAGCAAGCACCTGAAATCACCCCTGCGGCAGGAGTACCCTCAACTCCATTTGTACGTAGGGAGATCAATCGCACACAGTGCGTCACAGTGGACGCCGGTGCGAGGCAACTCACCGTGATGAGTGAAAAAAGAAGGCGCGGGGCCGTGCGCGAACCACCGCGCACCACCCCGCGCCCGCCATCGGCACGGTCGGCGAATCAGCCCACCGACGAGTAGGCGACCACTCCTCGCAGCAACTGGTCGACCGCCTTGCGCGCGGCCTTCGCCACGGACGAGCCCTCCCGGGACGGAGCCGCCGCCGAGATCTGCCCCAGCACATCGATCACCTGCTTGCACCAGCGCACGAAGTCCCCGGCCGGCATCTCCGCCTCCCGCAGCACCTCGTCAAGGCCCTTGCCACTGGCCCACATGTACGCGGCCCAGGCGAAGCCCAGATCGGGCTCCCGCTGCCCGACCCCTTCGGTCTGGTTGATCCGGAAGTCCTCCTCAAGGGCGTCAAGACGTCCCCAGATCCGGACCATCTCCCCCAGCGCGGCCTTGGCCTTCCCGGACGGCAGCTTCGGCGCCATCGCGTCGTCCCCGACCCGCGCCTCGTACACCAACGCGGAGACACACGCGGCGAGTTCCGCGGGAGCCAGGCCCTCCCAGACACCCGCCCGCAGACATTCACTGGCCAGCAGATCCAGCTCGCCGTACAGCCGCGCGAGCCGCTTGCCGTGCTCGGTGACCTCGTCGGCGCGCAGATAGTCCAGCTCGGTCAGCAGCGCCACGATCCGGTCGAAGGTGCGCGCGATGGTGTTGGTGCGGCCCTCGATCCGCCGCTCCAGCTGCGAGGTGTCCCGCAGCAGCCGGTGATACCGCTCGGCCCAACGGGCGTGGTCCTCACGGTCGTTGCACCCGTGGCAGGGGTGCGCGCGGATCGCGGTGCGCAGCCGGGCGATCTCCCGGTCGTCGGCGGCCTGCGACCGCTTCTTGCGGGCCCGCTCCGGCGGAATGTGCCCCGCCTTGGTGCGCAGCGCGGAGGCGAGGTCCCGACGGGACTGCGGGGAGCGCGGGTTGAAGGACTTGGGGATCCGCATCCGCTCCAGTGCCTCGACCGGCACCGGGAAGTCCATCGAGGCGAGCCGCTTGACCTGCCGCTCGGCGGTGAGCACCAAGGGCCGCGGCCCGTCGTGGTGGTCGAAGCCGCGGTGGCCGTTGGACCGCCCGGCGGGCAGCCCCGGGTCCAGCACCAGCGCGAGACCGGCGTACTTCCCGGTCGGCACATGGATGACATCGCCGGGCTTGAGCTTCTCCAGCGCGACCGCGGCCTCGGCCCGCCGCTGGGCGGCGCCCTGCCGGGCCAGCTCGGTCTCCCGGTCCTTCAACTCCCGCCGCAGCCGCGCATACTCGTCGAAGTCGCCGAGGTGGCAGGTCATCGACTCCTTGTAGCCTTCGAGCCCCTCCTCGTTGCGCTGCACCTGCCGGGAGATCCCGACGACCGACTTGTCGGCCTGGAACTGCGCGAACGACGTCTCCAGCAGCTCACGCGAGCGATGCCGCCCGAACTGCTCGACGAGGTTGACGGCCATGTTGTACGACGGCTTGAAGCTGGAGCGCAGCGGATACGTACGCGTGCCCGCGAGCCCCGCGAGGTGCTCGGGGCTCATCCCGCGCTGCCAGAGCACGACGGCATGGCCCTCGACGTCGATGCCTCGACGGCCCGCGCGGCCGGTGAGCTGGGTGTACTCGCCCGGGGTGATGTCGGCGTGCTGCTCGCCGTTCCACTTGACGAGCTTCTCCAACACCACCGAGCGGGCGGGCATGTTGATGCCGAGCGCGAGGGTCTCGGTGGCGAACACGGCCTTGACCAGACCGCGCACGAACAGCTCCTCGACGACCTCCTTGAACGTCGGCAGCATGCCCGCGTGATGGGCGGCGATCCCGCGCTCCAGGCCCTCCAGCCACTCGTAGTACCCGAGGACGTGCAGATCCTCGGTGGGAATGGACGCCGTGCGCTCCTCGACCAAGGCGCGCACCTTGTGCCGCGCCTCCTCGTCGTTGAGCCGGAGTCCGGCGTACAGACACTGCTGTACGGCGGCCTCGCAGGCGGCGCGGCTGAAGATGAAGGTGATGGCGGGCAGCAGGCCCTCGGCGTCGAGCCGCTCGATGACCTCGGGCCGACCCGGCGTCCACACGCGGGAGCGCTGTCTGCGCTCCCGCTCACGATCGGCCTCGCGCATCGCGCGCCCGCGTCTGCGGTCCTGGTACGAGGGCCGTTGAGCCTCCATGCGGGCCAGCCGCGTCAGGTCGGGGTTGACGGCCTTCTTGCTGCCCTCGCCCTCCTCGAACAGGTCGTACATCCGTCGTCCGGCGAGCACGTGCTGGAACAGCGGCACGGGCCGGTGCTCGGAGACGATCACCTCGGTGTCCCCGCGGACGGTGTCGAGCCAGTCGCCGAACTCCTCGGCGTTGGACACGGTGGCCGACAGCGACACCAGGGTCACCGACTCGGGGAGGTGGATGATCACCTCTTCCCATACGGCGCCGCGGAACCGGTCGGAGAGGTAGTGCACCTCGTCCATGACCACATAGCCCAGGCCGATGAGGGTCTGCGAGCCCGCGTACAGCATGTTCCGCAGCACCTCGGTGGTCATCACGACCACCGGGGCATCGGAGTTGACGCTGTTGTCGCCGGTCAGCAGGCCGACCTTGTCGTTGCCGTAACGGCGGCACAGGTCGGAGTACTTCTGGTTGGACAGCGCCTTGATGGGTGTCGTGTAGAAGCACTTCTTGCCCTGCTGGAGGGCGAGGTGGACGGCGAACTCGCCCACGATCGTCTTGCCGGAGCCGGTGGGGGCGGCCACCAGCACGCCCTTCCCCGCTTCGAGCGCCTGGCAGGCCTCGATCTGGAAGGGGTCGAGGCCGAAGTCGTACATCTCGCGGAAGGAGGCGAGCGCGGTGGCCTGCTCGGCAGCCCGCACCCGGGCAGCCGCATACCGCTCGGCCGGTGAGAGGTCCTCTGTCATCGTGCTTTCGAGCGTACCGGGCCCCACTGACAACAGGACGATCATTATCCGGATCCAGGTCCCGTAAACCCTGGATCCCCGCAGCTCAGGGCCCTACGACGCGTACCGCTCCGGGCACGCAGCGTGCCGTCAGCGGCAGCGGGCCGAGCGGCTCCCCGTCGGCGTAGCCGGTGATGTGCTCGGCGGTGATCTCGATCCGCGCGGCCCGGACCACGGTGACCTTGGGATGGCCGACGTGCCCGCCCCGGTAGACGCTCGGGAAGACCCTCAGCAGGGTGGCCCGGGAGCAGTCCCCGACGATCGTGATGTCGAACAGCCCGTCTCTGAGATCGGCGCCGGGACAGATCCGCATCCCGCCGCCGTACGAGGACCCGTTGCCGACGGCGACCAGCGTGGCCTCGATCTCGCGGGCCTCCCCGTCGTCGAGCGTGATCCGGTACGGGAAGGGCTTGAAGGCGGCCAGCTCGGCGAGCATCGCCAGGTCGTACTTGAGGCGGCCGGTGGGCCATCGCATCCGGTTGCCGCGGTCGTTGACCCGGGAGTCGAAGCCGGAGGCGAGGACCGTGCCGAAGAAGCGGTCGCCGACCTGTCCGAGGTCGACGTCGCGCAGCCGGGCGCCCTTGAGCCCCTCGGCGATCACCCGGCCCGCGGCGGCCGGGTCCCGCACGGGCAGGCCGAGCGCACGGGCGAAGTCGTTGCCGGTGCCGACGGCGACCAGGCCGAGCGGGGTGCGGGTGCCGGCGACGGCCTGGAGCGCGAGGTTCGCCATGCCGTCACCGCCGACGGCCACCAGCGCCCCGGTGCCGTCCGCGACGGCGGCACGCGCGCGTACGAGGGCGTCCGCGGAGTCCTCGCCGATGACCGTCCGCACGGTGAACCCGGCCGCCCGCAAAGCGGAAGCGGCCGGCTGCGCCGCACCGGCGCCCCGGCCGCGGCCCGCGGTGGGGTTGACGAAGAGAGTGATCTCGCTGCTCACGGATCAGACCCTATGAGCTGCTTCCCGATCTTCAGGTCACGTCGTCATAACCGTTGACCCGGTCCGTGGACGCCTGCTCGGGCAGGGCCCGGCTGGCGGAGACGGTCTCGACCTCGCCGATGTCCTCGGGGGTGAGGTCGAGGTCGGAGGCCTCGTCGTCGGCGGGGCCCATCGCCTCACGCAGGCGCCTGCGGCGGTCGTTGACCAGCGAGACGGCGACCGCGAGGAAGTACAGCACCCAGATCGGTCCGGCGAGCGCCATCATGGTCAGCGGGTCGGTGCTCGGGGTCGCGACGGCCGCGAACACCGTGATGCCCATGATCATTCCGCGCCACCAGCCGAGCATCCGCTTGCCGGTGATGGCGCCGCTGAAGTTGAGCATGACCAGCAGCAGCGGCAACTCGAAGGAGAGACCGAAGACGATCACCATGCGCGTGACGAGGTCGAGCAGATCGTCCAGCGGCAGCAGGTTGTCCACGCCGAACGGAGTGAACTCGATCAGCACCTTCGCGGTGGCGGGCAGCACCTTGTACGCGAAGAAGGCGCCCATCAGGAACAGCGGGAAGCCCGTGGCGACGAACGCGTACGCGTACTTCTTCTCGTGCCTGTGCAGGCCCGGGGCGACGAAGGCCCAGAGCTGGTAGAGCCAGATCGGCGAGGCCAGGACCACGCCGGCCATCAGCGACACCTTCAGCGCGAGGGTGAAGGGGGTGAGCAGACCGTTGATCGTGATCTGCGCACAGGTCTTCTCGGTGGAGGTGTTCGCCAGTTGCTCGAAGCTCTCCTTGCAGCCGACCGACTTCAGGATCGGCTCCGTGAAGAAGCTGATGATGTCCATGTAGAAGAAGGCGGCGACGATCGTCACGACGACGATGGCCAGCAGCGCCTTCGCGAGCCGGTTGCGGAGCTCACGAAGGTGTTCCGCGAGGGGCATCCGCCCCTCGGGATCCTTCTCCTTGTTGCGGGCAGGCTTCAGCAACCCACGTTCCCATCTCGTGCGGCGGGCCGGTCATCACCGGCCCTGCGTCAGCGCTTGGTCGTGTCCGTCGGCTCGGTGACCGGGCGCGAGCTGGTCACGTCGCCGGGGGCGGCCTGGATGATGCGCTGCGCGGGCTGCTCGTCGGCCTGGTGCGGCGGGTCGGCCGGCGCGGAGGACTTGTCCTCCTCCTTCATCGCCTTGGCCTCGCTCTTGAGGATGCGCGCGGACTTGCCGAGCGAACGAGCCATGTCCGGAAGCTTCTTCGCACCGAACAGCAGGATGATGACGACGAGGATCAGAATGATCTCGGTAGGTCCGAGCCGTCCCATAAGTCTTTACCTTCTCACCGAGGCGGGCGGGTGTGTGCCTGTCCGACCGGTCGGACAAATGTCCGAACGACCGTGCTGACAGCGATCGTAACGCTCAGGGGTAAACGTCCGGCAATCCCCGTGCATACTCCCGGTCCGCGGTCCGGGCCTCGTTCTCGGGCCGCGACCAGCAGCGTACCTGGCACTGGCACCTGGGTGACAGGGCGAAGTGCCCCAAAGCGCTTGCGGCGCAGGACTCACACCTGGTTCTCAGCCGGACTCACAGCGAGTCCACGGTCCGCGCCGTGCTCACGGCCGCCCGCTCCAGGTCCTCCGCCGCCCTGCTGATGCGCCGCGCGGACTCCGAGACCTGCCAGCCGAGACGCTGCGCCTCCACGAAGACCCGCACCGCGAGCACGCCGAGAACGACGAGACCCAGGAACCCCACAGCAACCGCGAACATCGGCCAGAACATGACGCCGAGCCTAGACGGTCGAGTGCAGCCGCAGCGTGCGGACCCCGCCCCCGGTGAGCAGCTCCACGATCCGCTCCCCGGCCGGCTTGCGCACCGGGACACCGCAGTCGGGGCAGGTGAAGGAGTAGAAGGTGGTACGGCTGCTGGCGCCGATGGCCAGCCTGAGGGCGCTCGCGGCGAGTTCGAACCGGCCCCGGCAGTCCGGGCAGCCCGCCCTGAACACCACGCTGGACACACTTCTCATCCCCGCGAACGCGGACGCCACCGAGACCCCCGACATCACCGACTCACTCAAAGCACCGCTCCCTTTCATTGGTCGATCGCCTACGGGCGCTGTGTGCCGGTGTCCGGAGCACGACCGTGCTCAGCCCTGCGCCTCGATGCCGTCGTACGCCGCGAGGGCCTCCCGGGCCGCCCGGCGGGCGCTGTCGGCCAGCTCGGGCGGGGCGACGATACGGCCGTCGGGGCCGAGCCGGAGCGCGAGGCGCCGCAGCGACGCCGGGTCGGGCGTCCGCAGAGTGATACGCAGCCCGCCGTCGGGAAGCTCATCCGCACTGTCGTGCGGGTAGTACTCGGCGACCCAGCGCCCGCCGGGACCGACCTCGACGATCACTTCGGGGTCCTCGGCGGCGGGCTGCACCAGCCCCTCGGAGAGGTCCCGCAGCTCGACCTCGGGCGGCGCCGAGGGCTCGTCGAGGATCTTGATCTCGGCGACCCGGTCGAGCCGGAAGGTGCGGCGCGCCTCGGAGCGGCGGCACCATGCCTCGACATAGGTGTGCCCCACGCTGACCAGGCGGATCGGGTCGATCTCGCGCTCGGTGACCTCGTCGCGGGCCGGGGAGTAGTAGCGGATCCACAGCCGGCGGCGCTCGGAGATCGCCCGGTCGACGTCGGCGAAGACGCCGCCCTCGGACTCAAAGGTCACCGAGAGCCGGGCGCTGGCGCCCGCCGCCTCGCCGGCCGCGGTCTCCACCTTGGCGGTGGCCCGCAGCAGGGCCTGCCGGTCGCCCTCGCGCAGTCCGGGCAGCGTGGCCACCGCGCGGGCCGCCACCAGCAGGGCCGTGGCCTCGTCGGAGGCCAGCCGCAGCGGCTCGGCGGCTTCCGCCGCGAGGGCGGCCGGGTTGTGCCACCAGATCCGCTCGCCGTCGGTGTCGATGTCGAGCAGATCGCCACCGCGGAAGCTGGTGCCGCACATGGGCAGCACATCGAGGTCCGAGACCAGCTCGTCCTCGGTGATGCCGAAGGCGCGCGCGACGTCCTCGACGCGGGCGCCGGGGCGCTCCCTGAGATACGTCACCAGGGAGAGCATCCGCCGGGTCTGGTCGATGGCGTTCACGGGCCTGACCGGTTTGCCTGCCACGTCTTCGTCCGCTCCCCCTCAGCCCTTGGCCACGGCACGCAGCCGGTCCATCACATCGGCCCGCAGCTCGGCGGGCTCCAGCACCACCACGTCCGGACCGAACTCCACCAGCCAGGCGTCCAGGCCATGGCCGTACGGAATCTCCAACTCGTCCCAGCCGTCACCGAGTTCCCGGACCCGGGTGGCTTTCGCCCGCAAGGGGTACCCGGCATCGGAACGCAGCCGGATCAGCGCGGAGCGGTCGGCGGTCTCCCCCGCCCAGCCCGCGACGGTCTCCCGCACGGTGACGACGTCCGGCACCGGGGCGGTGAACTTCCCGCCGCGCGAGCGGACCTTGCCGGTGATCCGGGAGAGCCTGAAGACCCGCTCGGCACCCCGGTCGCGGTCCCAGCCCGCCAGATACCAGTGGCCGCGCCAGCACTCCAGCGCCCACGGCTCGACATGCCGGGGCTCGGGGTGCGCGGCGGTGGCCTTACGGTAATCGAAGCCGACCGTCCGGCGGTCCCGGCAGGCCAGCATCAGCGGCTCGAACGCGGCCTCGTGGACGGGGATCCGCGGTTCCAGCGCGCCATGGGCCTCGTAGGGGTCGACGTCCTCGGGCAGACCGGCCGCACGCAGCTTCTGGAGGGCGCCGCTGGCGGCACCGGCGAGCCGGGCCTGCTGCCAGACCTTCGCGGCCAGGCCCAGGGCGGCCGCCTCCTCGGCGTCGAGGGTGATCGGGGGCAGCCGGTTGCTGTCGCGGCGGGCGAGATAGCCGACCTCGCCGTCGAGGCTCTCGACGGTCTCGATGACCAGGCCGAGTTCGCGCAGATCGTCCTTGTCGCGCTCGAACATGCGGTTGAAGGAGTCGTCGCTCCCCGCCGCGCCGCCGCCCGGTCCGAAGGCTTCGACGTACGCCTCGATGGAGTCACGCAGCTCGCGCTTGCTCAGCGGCCGCCGCGTCCCGAGCAGACACAGCGCCAGATTCATGAGCCGCTCGGCCTTGGCAATGGCCATCGACGCCCTTCGCCTCCCTATGGTGCTTAGACCGATGACCGTACCGCCCTCAGGTGGCGCGGCAAAAGCCGAGGGCCCATGCCCGGCCAGGCATGGGCCCCAGGTGATCGGGTCCGGTCGCAAGACGATCAGACCTCGAGTGATCGGACGCCGAATGATCGGACGTCGAATGATCAGACCCCGAGGAGGTCGACCACGAAGATCAGGGTCTCGCCCGGCTGGATGGCCGGCGTCGGGCTCTGGTTGCCGTAGGCGAGGTGGGCCGGGATGGTCAGCTGGCGGCGGCCGCCGACCTTCATGCCCTGCACGCCCTGGTCCCAGCCCTTGATGACCCGGCCGCCGCCCAGCGGGAAGCGGAACGGCGTGCCACGGTTCCAGCTGGCGTCGAACTCCTCGCCGGTGCTGAAGGCGACACCGACGTAGTGCACGGTCACGGTCTGGCCCGCCTGGGCCACCTCTCCGTCGCCCTCCCAGATGTCCTTGATCTCCAGGTCCGCCGGCGGCTCGCCACCCGGGAAGTCGATCTCGGGCTTGTCGATGCTCACGTGTTCAGCTCCATGCTTGTGTCGGACAGGCAACGTCACAGTCTTACATCCCGCGCGGGGTCACATCTTCGCGAGGATGTCGACCGAGAAGACCAGCGTGGAGTCCTTCTTGATGCCGCTGCCCTGCGGAGGGTTGTCGCCGTAACCGAGGTCCGGCGGGATGACGATGAGGACGCGGCTGCCGACCTTCTTGCCGGTCAGGCCCTGTGCCCAGCCCTTGACGACCTGCTGGAGGGAGAAGGACACCAGCTGCTTGTTGGTGTACGTGGCATCGAACTCCTTGCCGCCGTCCCACAGCACGCCCTTGTACTGCACCAGCACGCTGTCCTCGGCGCCGACCTCCGCGCCGTCACCCTCCAGGATGTAGTTCGCCACCAGCTTCGTCGGCGCGTCGGTCTCGGGGACCTCGATGGAGGGCGCCTTGCCGTCGGTGTTGGTGCCGACCTTGGGCAGGTCCACATTGTCCTGGGCGACCTCGGTGCCCTTGGCGGAGCTCTTGGCGTTGAAGGTGCCCTGCACATCCACCACGAACACCAGCGTGTCGGTGCCCTTGATGCCCGCCTGGCTGTTGCCCTGGGTGCCGTAGCCCCAGGTCGGCGGGACGGCCATCTGGACGCGGCTGCCGACCTTCTTGCCGGGCAGGGCGTAGCGCCAGCCGTCGATGATGCTGCCCTGGGCGAGCTGGATGACCAGCGGCGTCTTGCGGTCGTAGGAGTTGTCGAAGACCTTCGCCGAGGACCAGATCTGGCCCAGGTAGTGGGCCTGGATGTAGTCGTTCTCCGCGACCGTCTGGCCGTTGCCCGCGATCACCGTCTTCACGGCCAGATCCTTCGACGGGTCACCGCTGCCCTTGGCGACCGTCGGCTTCTCACCGAACTTCGTCCCCGCGGTGATCGCCGGCAGCGGACCGTCCACGATCTTCGGCGACGGCGCGGCCGACGTCTCGGGGGCCGAGGGCGACGCGCTGTCGCTGGCCTCGCTGGAGTCGGCGTCGTCGTCGCCGCACGCGGCGAGCGTGGCCAGTCCGGCGGGTACGGCAATGAGGAGTGAGCGTCGGCGCACGGTGGGGGCCTCGTAATCGGTCGATCTTGTGAATGGCGTGCGCGCAACTCTACGGCGTGAGAAGGGCGCCGTACGAGAAACGTACGGCGCCCGTGTTGCGTTCCGGCACCAGTGGGCCGGAACTCGTCGCTCACATACCGGCGATCAGTTTCTCCACCCGGTCGTCCACGGAACGGAACGGGTCCTTGCACAACACCGTGCGCTGGGCCTGGTCGTTGAGCTTGAGATGGACCCAGTCGACGGTGAAGTCCCGGCGCTGTTCCTGGGCCCTGCGGATGAAGTCGCCGCGCAGCCGGGCCCGAGTGGTCTGCGGCGGAACGGACTTGCCTTCGAAGATCTTCAAGTCATTGCAGATCCGCGCTGCTTGACCCTTCCTCTCCAGCAGGTAGTACAGCCCACGACGGCGGTGGATGTCGTGGTAGGCGAGGTCTATCTGCGCCACCCGCGGATGCGACATGGTCATGTTGTGCTTGGCCCGATAGCGCTCGATGAGCTTGTACTTCATGACCCAGTCGATCTCGGTGCCGATCCGGTCGAGATCCTCCGACTCGATCGAGTCCAGCGTGCGGCCCCACAGCTCCAGCACCTGCTCCACGGTGCCGGTGCGGATACCGCGGCGCTCGCAGAAGTCCACGGCCTTCTCGTAGTACTCCCGCTGCACCTCCAGCGCGGAAGCCTCGCGGCCGCTGGCCAGGCGCACCTTGCGCCGGCCGGTGATGTCATGGCTGACCTCGCGGATCGCCCGGATCGGGTTCTCCAGGGTGAGGTCCCGCATCACCGTGCCCGCCTCGATCATGCGCAGCACCAGATCGGTGGCACCGACCTTGAGCAGCATGGTCGTCTCGGACATGTTGGAGTCGCCCACGATGACATGCAGCCGGCGATAGCGCTCGGCGTCCGCGTGCGGCTCGTCGCGAGTGTTGATGATGGGCCGGGAACGGGTCGTCGCCGAGGAGACGCCCTCCCAGATGTGCTCCGCCCGCTGACTCACGCAGTACACGGCCCCGCGCGGGGTCTGGAGCACCTTGCCCGCGCCGCACAGGAGCTGACGCGTGACAAGGAACGGAATGAGGATGTCCGCGAGCCGGGAGAACTCCCCGTGCCGCGCCACCAGATAGTTCTCGTGGCAACCGTAGGAGTTGCCCGCCGAGTCGGTGTTGTTCTTGAAGAGGTAGACGTCGCCCGCGATTCCTTCCTCGTGCAGGCGTCGTTCGGCGTCCACCAGTAGCCCTTCCAGAATGCGCTCGCCTGCCTTGTCGTGCGTGACCAGTTCGGTCACGTTGTCACATTCGGGTGTCGCGTATTCCGGATGTGACCCCACGTCGAGATAGAGGCGGGCGCCGTTCCGCAGAAAGACATTGCTGCTGCGGCCCCATGACACGACACGGCGGAAGAGGTACCGCGCCACCTCGTCAGGCGACAGACGGCGCTGTCCCCTGAACGTGCACGTGACGCCGTACTCGTTCTCCAGCCCGAAAATGCGGCGGTCCATGACTGAACATTACGCCCGATCCCCGGTGCTGAAACGGGGTTCGACGGCACGGTTTGGATCATTTTCCGATGAAGCCGCAACGACCGCTCCCTGCCCGGACGCTGCGAGGACCCGCCCCGTGGCCAGCAGGACCAGCAGCGACACGGCTCCCGCGACACCCGGAACGGCGAAGCCCCACAGGGCGCCACCGGCCTCGACGACCGGGCCCGCGAGCCCTGTTCCGACCGACGCGCCGACGGTGAACGTCGTCACAAGCCAGGAGAAAGCCTCGGTGACCGTCCCGCGCGGGGCGTGCCGGTCGACGAGCACAAAGGCACAAGCGATGCACGGAGCGAGGAACACACCCGACAGCACGGTCAGCAGCACCATGGGAACCGCGCCCGGCATCAGCATCAGCGGCAGGTAACACACCGCCAGAAGGGCCACCAGCACCGTCAGTCGCCGCCCCGGCTCCCCCGACCACTGCCGCGCCCCGTACACCGTGCCCCCGACGAGCGCGCCGAGCCCCAGGGCCGCCATCAGCCAGCCGTAGACCGCGTCACCGCCGTGCTCGTCCGCATACGGCACCGAGGCGACCGTGATGGAGCCGAGCGCGATGCCAACGAAGATGAACGCACCGAGCAGCGCCAGCAGTCCGGGCGAGCGCAGCGCGCCCAGCCAGTGCGCCTCACGCGGCGCCGAGCGCCACGCGCGCGAGGGCGCCGACACCACCACGGACAGCGCACCCAGAACGCCTATGACGTTCAGCACGAGCAGCGCCGCCTGCGCCGACCACAGCGAGGTGCACAGCGTCACCAGCAACGGCCCGACGGTGAACATGACTTCCTGCGCCACGGCATCCATCGCGTACGCCGTGTGCACCTGGCCCTCCTTGCCGAGCACAGACGGCCACAACGCCCGCAGACCGCCCTCCAAGGGCGGCGTGAACAGTCCGGCGACCGCCACGGCCGCGTAGGCGAGCGCGAGCGGCCCGATACCGGTGAAGGCGAAGACGGCCATACCGAGCGCCGACACCACGGCGGAGGGCAACTGCACCCGCGGCTGCCCGTGCAGATCCACCAGCCGCCCCAGCACCGGCTGCCCCACGGCGTTGGCGACGCCGTAGACGGCCGCCAGCGCCCCCGCGAGGCTGTACGTGCCGCCCTCGGCGCGGACGAAGAGCACGATCGCGATGGCGGCGGTGGCATTCGGCAGCCGGCCCACCAGCGTGCCGACGAGCAGCCGCGTGGCGTGCCTCGCCCTGAGGATCTCCAGGTATCCCGCGGCCATGTCCCGTCCCCACTCCTCGCCGTGACCCATGAGGTTTTACGTATAACTCCCTCCGTCATACGTACCATGTGCGCTGTTCGGACGTCCAGACGAAAGCGCAGGCACCACGGTGGCCCGAGGCAGCACCCGCCCCACCAGCCGGGACGTCGCACAGGCCGCAGGCGTCTCCCAGGCCGCGGTCTCCCTGGTGCTCGGCGACAAATGGCGCGGCCGCGTCTCCGAGGCCACCGCCGAACGAGTCCGGCAGGCCGCCCGCGAACTCGGCTACCGGCCCAACCTCGCCGCCCGCAACCTACGGCTCGGCCGCACCCGCACCGTCCTCCTCGTCGTCCCCGCGCTCACCACGGAGTTCTTCGCCGGCGTCTACACCGGCGCCGCCCGCGTGGCCGCCGCCCACGGCTTCGGCGTCGTCCTGTACCCCTCCCCCGAAGGCATCGGCCCCGCGCGGGACCCCTTCGCCTCCGCCCAGGCCGCCCTCGACGGCGTGATCGCCTCCTCCATGGCCGCCGACGCCCTCACCGCCATCCGCGGCGACCAACTGCCCCTGGTGATGCTCGACAGCGACCCGACCGGCAGCCTGGGCGCCGCCACCGTCAACCTGGACATCGCCGACGGTGTACGCCAGATCGCCGAGCACCTGCTGAGCCTCGGCCACCGCCGCTTCCTGCACCTGGCGGCCGACGTGGCCTCCTGGACCTTCGAGGTACGCGCCCGCGAGCTGCACACACGCCTGGCCGCCGTCCCCGGCACCACACTGGCCACGGCACGCGCCCCGATCTCCATCGAAGGCGCCCAGCGCGCCGCCGAAGCCGCCCTCGCTACACCAGGACCCCGCCCCACGGCCCTCATCTGCGACGACGACAAACTCGCGGCCGGCGCCTACAAAGCCGCCCGCCGCCTGGGCCTGGCCGTCCCCGAGGACCTCTCCGTCACCGGCTTGGACGACCTCGCCCTCGCCACCGCCATCGACCCGGAGCTGACGACCGTACGCCTGGACGCGGAGCTGTTCGGGGAGCGCGGCATGCGGGCCCTGCTGGCCGTCCTGGAGGGCCGTACGCCCGACGCGGGGGACATTCCCGTCGAACTGGTCGTACGGGGCTCCACAGCGCCCCCAAGCGCCTCCTGAACGCCCTGTGCCCCGGCCGCGAGGTCGGCCGGGGCACAGCAGGGTGGGGTGGTGCGGGACTACTCCTCGTCGGTGCCTTCGGCGTCCTCGGCGCTCTCGGCCTCCGTGGCAGCGCCGTCGGCCTCCAGCAGCCGGCCCAGCTGACGGCCGACGATCCGCTTGAACTTGCGCTGCTGCGGACGCGTCCGGTCCAGCACCGCGACCTCCAGGCGCTCGGCCGGGATCTCCCGCTGACTGCCGTTGGACTCACGGGACAGCGCCTGCACGGCCAGCTTCAACGCCTCGGCCAGCGTCATGCCGTCCTGGTGACGCTGATCCAGATAGTTGCTGATCAACTCGGCATTGCCGCCGACCGCCACCGAGCCGTGCTCGTCCACGATCGAACCGTCGTGCGGCAGCCGGTAGATCTGATCACCCTCCGGCGTCTCCCCGACCTCGGCGACGACCAGCTCCACCTCGTACGGCTTCTCGGCCGCGGAAGAGAAGATCGTGCCCAGCGTCTGGGCATAGACATTGGCCAGACCGCGGGCGGTCACATCGTCACGGTCGTAGGTGTACCCACGAAGATCGGCATACCGGACACCGCCGATCCGCAGATTCTCGTACTCGTTGTACTTGCCGGCGGCCGCGAAGCCGATCCGGTCGTAGATCTCACTGAACTTGTGCAGCGCGCGGGACGGGTTCTCGCCGACGAAGACGATGCCGTCGGCGTACTGGAGCACGACCAGGCTGCGACCACGGGCGATGCCCTTGCGGGCGTACTCCGCCCGGTCGGCCATGGCCTGCTGGGGGGAGACATAGAACGGCGTCGACACCGGTTATCCGTCCCTTTCTGTGGAAGTCACTGCGATCACCTAGCAAGAACCGCGCCGGCCGCTACAGCAGCGCGGCCCTCGGCCCGTCCGGCTGCTCCAGACGCCGCTCCAGGATCGAGCGGGCGATCTCGGAAGACTCCTCGTCGGTCAGCCGGCGGAAGCCGTCGTCGGTGATCACGGTGACGATCGGGTAGATCCGGCGGGCGACATCGGGACCGCCGGTCGCCGAGTCGTCGTCTGCCGCGTCGTACAGGGCCTGCACCACGAGGGTGGTGGCCTCGTCCTCGTTCAGGTCGTTACGGAACAGCTTCTTCATGGCACCGCGCGCGAAGATCGAGCCCGAGCCGGTGGCGGCGTAGCCCTGCTCCTCGGAACGGCCGCCGGTGACGTCGTAGGAGAAGATGCGCCCCTTGTCGCGGTCGACGTCGTACCCCGCGAACAGCGGCACCACGGCAAGACCCTGCATCGCCATGCCCAGATTCGACCGGATCATGGTCGACAGCCGATTCGCCTTGCCCTCCAGCGACAGCTGAGCACCCTCGACCTTCTCGAAGTGCTCCAGCTCCAGCTGAAAGAGCTTCACCATCTCTACGGCGAGCCCGGCGGTACCGGCGATACCGACGGCCGAGTACTCATCCGCAGGGAACACCTTCTCGATGTCACGCTGCGCAATGACATTCCCCATGGTGGCTCGCCGGTCACCGGCCAGCACGACACCTCCGGGAAACGTCACAGCGACGATCGTGGTCCCATGCGGGGCCTCGATCACGCCCTGCGTGGGCGGCAGTTGACGCTTCCCGGGCAGCAGCTCGGGCTGATGCTCGGACAGAAAGTCCATGAACGAGGACGACCCAGGCGTCAGGAAGGCAGCTGGTAGACGCCCGGTGCTACGAGTGTTGGCTTCCACGCGATTCCTTCCAAGTAAGCGGCGGCCCGGCGGGCGGCGTCAGGGTCGTCTCCCAACTTGCCGATGGCCGAATTGCAGTTGAAGCACAGTACGCCACGGACCCTACCCGTCTTGTGGCAGTGATCCACATGTACGGCCGGAGCCTTCAGACAGATCACACAGAGCCCCATCTGGGAGGCAATCATCGCGTCGCGTTCGGCTACGGTGAGGCCGTACTGGCGCTTGAGGTGCCCCTGCCTGCCCCGTGCGGCTTTGCATGCCTTGCAGCACGTGGCGAGGCCATCCGATGCTGTCGCGTTGCGATGCCATTCCCTGTGCGGCTTGATCTCCCCACAGCTACGACAGAACTTGTGCCCTTCAGGCGTCTCCACCTTCGGCCGGACGTTCTTACCCTTCGCCAGCAAGCCATCACGGGCGGACTTGTTCTTGGCGAAAGCTGCTCGCGGCCTCACTTCCTCGCACCGCGAGCAGCGCTTCACACCGTCTCCGATTACCAAGGTCGAAAACCCCCGAAGCCTTTGATTCGAAGGCTACTCGCCGCCTTTCTGAACGAAACTTCGAACGAAGTCCTCTGCGTTCTCCTCGAGGACATCGTCAATTTCATCCAGAACCGAGTCCACGTCATCGCTCAGCTTCTCGTGGCGCTCCTTGAGGTCCTCGGAAGCCTGGGCCTCTGCCGTCTGCTCCTCGACCTCCTCGGTGGAGCGTGTGGCCTTCTGCTGTCCACCGCCGGTGTCCTTGGTTGCCATAACCCTCACCCCGCTCAGTTCGCCCGACATGGTCGCCAGGTCGACATTCCTGCCGATCGGTGATGATCAGACCCTACAAGCCGGGTCTGACATCGGCCCCGCACTTTCCTCAACGTGCGGGGGCCACCTCGATGATTCCCGGACGGGGGATTTTCCACCCTGCCGGGGCTCATGCCCCCGAGCCCGCGCTCAGCCGCCGGACAGGACCCTGACCAGGTCTTCCGCGGTTCGGCAGCGGTCCAGGAGCTCCTTGACATGATTTCGCGTTCCGCGAAGCGGTTCGAGGGTTGGAACGCGCTGGAGGGAGTCCCGGCCCGGCAGATCGAAGATCACCGAGTCCCAGGAGGCGGCCGCGACATCGTCGGCGTACTGCTCCAGGCAGCGGCCGCGGAAGTACGCGCGCGTGTCCTCCGGCGGCTTCGTACGGGCCCGGTCGACGTCGGACTCCTCCAGGAGCCGCTTCATCCGTCCGCGGGCCACGAGACGGTTGTACAGGCCCTTCTCGGCGCGTACGTCGGCGTACTGGAGGTCCACCAGGTGGAGTCGGGCGGCGTCCCAGTCGAGGCCGTCGCGGCGCCGGTAGCCCTCCATCAGCTCACGCTTGGCGACCCAGTCCAGTTCGCCGGCCAGGCTCATGGGGTCGTTCTCCAGGCGGTTGAGGGTGTCTTCCCACCTGGTCAGGACGTCTTTGGTCTGTTCGTCGGCGTCGACTCCGAAGCGCTCCTCGACGTACTTGCGGGAGAGCTCGAAGTACTCCATCTGGAGCTGGACCGCGGTGAGTGTCCGGCCGCTGCGGAGCGTGACCAGGCGCTTGAGGGTCGGGTCGTGGGAGACCTGGTGGAGGGTGCGGACGGGTTGGTCGACGGCCAGGTCGACGGCGATGAAGCCGTCCTCGATCATGGAGAGGACGAGGGCTGTCGTGCCGAGCTTGAGGTAGGTCGAGATCTCGGAGAGGTTCGCGTCGCCGATGATCACGTGCAGTCGGCGGTACTTCTCCGCGTCGGCGTGCGGCTCGTCACGGGTGTTGATGATGGGGCGCTTGAGGGTGGTCTCCAGGCCGACCTCGACCTCGAAGTAGTCCGCCCGCTGGCTGAGCTGGAAGCCGTGCTCGTGGCCGTCCTGGCCGATGCCGACGCGGCCCGCTCCGGCGAAGACCTGGCGGGAGACGAAGAAGGGCGTGAGGTGGCGCACGATGTCCGAGAAGGGGGTCTCCCGCTTCATCAGGTAGTTCTCGTGCGTGCCGTAGGAGGCGCCCTTGTTGTCGGTGTTGTTCTTGTAGAGGTGGATCGGCTGGGCGCCGGGGAGCTGGGCGGCGCGTTCCGCCGCCTCGGCCATGATCCGTTCGCCGGCCTTGTCCCACAGGACGGCGTCGCGCGGGTTGGTGACCTCGGGTGCGCTGTACTCGGGGTGGGCGTGGTCGACGTAGAGCCGCGCGCCGTTGGTGAGGATGACGTTGGCGAGGCCGATGTCCTCGTCGGTGAGCTGGCTGGAGTCGGCGGCCTCGCGGGCGAGGTCGAAGCCTCGCGCGTCCCGCAGCGGGTTCTCCTCCTCGAAGTCCCAGCGGGCCCGCCGGGCCCGGTGCATCGCCGCCGCGTAGGCGTTGACGATCTGGGATGAGGTGAGCATGGCATTGGCGTTGGGGTGACCGGGGACGGAGATCCCGTACTCCGTCTCGATGCCCATTACTCGCCGTACGGTCATGCGGCCCTCCTTGCCCGGCGGCGCCCTCGGTCGGGGGCGGCGCTCAAGTACCGCTGGCGCTCCGGTGCGTGTGCGGTGCCCGTCCCCGCACTGCGCGACTCGGCGGTACGGAAGAGCCTAGAACGCCTTTGCGCTGGTGGGGAGATCATTTGCGTCATTGCATTGCTCCGGTTGTCGCCGCAAAAACAGTCGGCTGCGGGTACCCGCTGAGGGCACCCGCAGCCGCCCTGGCTTTTACAGGTACTGACCGGTGTTCGCCACCGTGTCGATGGAGCGTCCGGTGTCGGCGCCCTGCTTTCCGGTGATCAGGGTGCGGATGTAGACGATCCGCTCGCCCTTCTTTCCGGAGATCCGGGCCCAGTCGTCCGGGTTGGTGGTGTTCGGCAGGTCCTCGTTCTCCTTGAACTCGTCCACGCAAGCCTGGAGGAGGTGGGAGACGCGCAGGCCCTTCTGGTTGTGCTCCAGGAAGTCCTTGATCGCCATTTTCTTGGCGCGCCCGACGATGTTCTCGATCATGGCGCCGGAGTTGAAGTCCTTGAAGTAGAGGACTTCCTTGTCTCCGTTGGCGTAGGTGACTTCCAGGAAGCGGTTCTCCTCGGATTCGGCGTACATCTGCTCCACGGCGGTCTGGATCATGCCCTGGACCGTGGAGCCCTTGTCGCCGCCGTGCTCGCCGACGTCCTCGGGGTGCAGCGGGAGGCGTTCGGTGAGGTACTTGCCGAAGATGTCCTTGGCGGCCTCGGCGTCGGGACGTTCGATCTTGATCTTCACGTCCAGGCGGCCGGGGCGCAGGATGGCTGGGTCGATCATGTCCTCGCGGTTGGAGGCACCGATCACGACCACGTTCTGGAGGCCCTCGACGCCGTCGATCTCGGCGAGCAGCTGGGGGACGATGGTGTTCTCCACGTCCGAGCTGACACCGGAGCCACGGGTGCGGAAGAGGGACTCCATCTCGTCGAAGAAGACGATGACGGGGGTGCCCTCGGATGCCTTCTCACGCGCACGCTGGAAGACCAGGCGGATCTGCCGCTCGGTCTCGCCGACGTACTTGTTGAGGAGCTCGGGGCCCTTGATGTTGAGGAAGAAGCTCTTGCCGGCGGCCACGCCGGTGACCTCGGCGACCTTCTTGGCCAGCGAGTTGGCGACGGCCTTGGCGATGAGCGTCTTGCCGCATCCGGGCGGTCCGTAGAGCAGGACGCCCTTGGGCGGGCGGAGTTCGTGCTCCTTGAACAGGTCCGGGTAGAGGTAGGGGAGCTCGACTGCGTCGCGGATCATCTCGATCTGGTTGCCCAGGCCGCCGATCTGCTCGTAGCCGATGTCCGGGACCTCTTCGAGGACGAGTTCCTCGACCTCGCTCTTGGGCACGATCTCGTAGACGTAGCCGGAGCGGGGTTCGAGCAGGAGGGCGTCGCCGGGGCGGATGGTCACGTCCAGCAGCGGCTCGGCGAGCCGCACCACCCGCTCCTCGTCGGTGTGCCCGAGCACCAGGGCGCGCTCGCCGTCCTCGAGGATCTCCTTGAGGGTGACGATGTCCCCGGCGCGCTCGAACTCCATGGCCTCGACCACGTTGAGCGCTTCGTTGAGCATGACTTCCTGGCCGCGGCGCAGGTCGTCGAGTTCGACGCTTGGGCTGACATTCACCCGGAGTTTGCGTCCTCCGGTGAAGATGTCGGCGGTGCCGTCCTCGTTCGCCTGAAGGAAGACACCGAAGCCGGCCGGTGGCTGTGCGAGCCGGTCGACCTCTTCCTTGAGGGCCACGATCTGGTCGCGGGCCTCACGGAGCGTGTTGGCGAGTCGCTCGTTCTGGGCGGACACGCCGGCCAGGTTCGTCTGGAGCTCGACGATCCGCTCTTCGAGAATCCTCGTGTGTCGCGGAGAGTCGGCGAGCTTACGTCGCAGGACGGCGATCTCCTGCTCAAGGTAGGCGATCTGTCCGGCGGGGTCTTCGGACCCTCGTCCCGGGCGGATGCCGCGGTTCATGTCGTCGTCGTGGGCTGCCACGGTCCTCACCTCCTCCAAGGGGAGCTGGACGCTTCCAGACCCTACCTGGGTGGGTGTCGATTGAAACCCCTAGATCACAAAGACTGTCAAGGTGTGTCGTCAGCCACACCTCGCATCCTTCCGTACGCCGTGTGGATACCCACTCAACGCGTTTCAGAAGCGGGCTGTTCCTGGCCGGACTGGTCAAACACCGTCACTTTTGGCCGGAGTTGCAGCTGACGGGAGGGCTTTGGCCAGTCAGGAGAAGGCATCGGAACCCGTGCATCCGGACTCCGGTGTCATGACGCTGAGGCTCCGGTCACACACTGTGCGTTCTCGCGGTGGAGCCTTGCTCGCGGCCGGGAGGAGCCCCCGTCGGCCTCGGGTGGAACATGGGCGGAGGTAGGGTCGAGGAAAGATCGCTCGGCACGGGAGGACGGCAGGAGAGATGAGCGTGCAGGAGGAGGCCGCGGTCGGCGAGGCGCTGGAGGTCTGGATCGATCAGGATCTCTGTACCGGCGACGGCATCTGTGTCCAGTACGCCCCCGAGGTGTTCGAGCTGGACATCGACGGGCTCGCCTACGTCAAGAGCGCGGACGACGAGTTGCTTCAGGACAAGGGCGCCACGACCCCCGTACCGCTGCCGCTGCTCACCGATGTCGTGGACTCGGCGAAGGAGTGTCCCGGCGACTGCATTCATGTGCGCCGGGTCGCGGACCGGGTCGAGGTGTACGGACCCGACGCGCAGTGACGCGCCGCGCGCGGAGGGTCGTCAGACGCTCTGCGCCCCGGCGGGCGTGGAGCGGACGAACGCGCCGTTGTCCCACGTCCACTTCGCGCTGTCGGTGACATCGGGGCAGCAACTGGGCACGTCGGACGACGAGTAGCCGAGCAGGGTCGCCGCCACCGCGCCGTCGCGTAGCGCGAACTCGCTGACGGTCTGCCGGTCCTTGGGGTCGACGAGGGTCGCCACGACGCGAGGGCGCTCGCTGTCCGTCCCGCGCGTGAGGACGTACACGCCGTCCGGCGGGGTGCCCATGGGGGCGTCGCAGTGCACGACGGCCACCGTCTCGGGGCGGCCGTCGCCGTCGAGGTCCCCCGACGCCTTCTTCACCACGATCGCCTTCACGGGGCCGCACTCGAGCGGGAAGTCGACACCCTTCGGGTCGGGCGCGAGGGCGCCCGGAGCGGTCTTCGACTCCGGACCGGCCGCCTGGGCCGCGGTGGCGGAGTGCGGTTGCAGGACCGAGGAGAGCGCCACGACGCCGGCCACCGCGGTGGCGGTCGCGACCCAGTGGATGGGGCGGGTGTGCGTGTGTGCCAGTTCCGGGACGGCGGATTGCTGCACTAGGAGTGTCTCCTGTGAGGGCTGTGCCGGTGGGGGTGCCAGGCATCGTGCCACACGTCACACCCGGGGGGAACGGCGGGGGTGTGCAGTTCCGGTGCCGAAGTGGACGCGGCGGGTGGCACGCCGTCAGCAAAAAGGCGCTGTGGCCGAGTTCCCGGGGAGATCCGGGAACTCGGCCACAGCGTCGTTGCGTTGTACGCGGCAGGAGGCCGCCTCAGCGGCCGGAGCCGCCGTCGGCGTTAGGGCCGGCGTAGTCCTCGCCGTAGGCGCCCTTGGCGGGGCGGCGGCGGCGCATGGGCGGCTCCACTCCGTCCGCGAGGCGGCGGGCGGTGAGCAGAAAGCCGGTGTGGCCGATCATCCGGTGGTCCGGGCGGACCGCCAGGCCCTCGATGTGCCAGTTGCGGATCATCGTCTCCCAGGCGGTCGGCTCGTTGAAGCAGCCGATCTCGCGGATGGACTCCACGGTCCGGGCGAGCTGGGTGGTGGTGGCGACGTAGCAGCACAGGATGCCGCCCGGCACGAGCGCCTTGGAGACGGCCTCCAGGCACTCCCAGGGGGCGAGCATGTCGAGGATGACGCGGTCGACGTCGGTGTCGGACAGGTTGTCCTGGAGGTCGCCGACGGTGAGCTGCCAGGCGGGGTGCGGGCCGCCGAAGTAGCGCTCCACGTTCTGCTGGGCGATCTCGGCGAAGTCCTCGCGGCGCTCGTAGGAGTGCAGCATGCCCTGGTCGCCGATGGCGCGCAGCAGGAAGCTGCTGAGCGAGCCGGAGCCGACGCCGGCTTCGACGACGCGCGCGCCGGGGAAGATGTCGGCGAAGGCGATGATCTGCCCCGCGTCCTTCGGGTACACGACGGCTGCCCCGCGGGGCATGGACAGGACGTAGTCGGGGAGCAGGGGGCGCAGCGCGAGATAGGCGACGTTCCCGGTGGTGCGGACAACGCTGCCCTCGGGAGCGCCGATCAACTCGTCGTGCGGGAAGGAACCCTTGTGGGTGTGGAAGTTCTTCCCGGCTTCGAGCGTGAACGTGTAGTGGCGGCCCTTGGGGTCGGTCAGCTGAACCTGGTCCCCGACCTTGAAGGGCCCGCGCCTGCGGGCGGCACCGGTCGGTTCGGACATGTGAACAGACTACCGGGGTTTGGGGAGGCCGCCGACCACGGCCGCCTGCCTCTAGGAGGGGCGGGCCATGGCCTTCACGAAGGCGCGCTCCACGTCCGCGGCGGACAGGACGCCGTAGATCTCGCCGGTGTCCTCAACCACTAGGTATTCGGTGGCGGGGCTGGCGCGCAGGGCGTCCAGGAGGTCCTCGCCGGCCAGTTCCGCGGAGACGCGCATGCCGTCGGTGAGTTCCTGGGCGAGGCCGCTGACGGCGACCCAGGGGCGGCGGTGTTCCGGTACGCCGACGATGGCGGCCTCGCGGACCAGGGAGAGGGGGGCGCCGTCGGCGTCGACGACGACCAGGGCGCGGGCTCCGGCGGCGTTGGCGCGGCGCAGGGCCTCGGAGAGCGGGGTGTCCGTCTCCACGGGGACCGCGCGCCGGGTCAGGGTGCGGGCGCGCAGTTCGGGGAGGTGCTCGCGCAGCCGGGCCATACGCAGGCTGTTGCCGGCGCCGGTCCAGATGATCGCGGCGAGGATCGCGGCCAGCAGGGCGTCCATGACGGTGTCCATGCCGACGTTGTCCTCGGCGTTGGCACCGAGGGCGCCGGACTGGGTGAGCAGCGGCAGGCCGATGAGCACGGAGACCGCGAGCGCGCGGCCGACCCAGGCGGCGGCGACGGTGCCGGTCATGGGCTTGCCGGTGATCTTCCAGACGACGGCGCGGAGCATCCGGCCGCCGTCGAGGGGCAGACCGGGCAGGAGGTTGAAGACGGCGACGATCAGGTTGGAGATCATCAGGCCGGCCAGCAGGACGCCGGGTACGGTGCCGGGCTCCACGGTCTGCATGGCGGCGTAGAAGACGCCTGCGAGGACCAGGGAGAGCAGGGGGCCGACGAAGGCCAGGACGAACTCGCGGCCGGGGGTGTCGGACTCCTTCTCGATCTCGGAGACACCGCCGAAGAACTGGAGCTGGATGCGGCGGACCGGGAGCTTGAAGCGCAGGGCGGCGACGGTGTGGGCCAGCTCGTGCACCAGCACGGAGGCGTAGAAGACGACCGCGAAGAAGAGGGAGACGAGGTAGCGGGCGGCGCCGAGTTCGGGCAGTACGCGGTCGAGCTGGCCGCCGAACACCCAGGTGATCAGGGCTGCGACCAGGAACCAGCTGGGCGCGACGTACACCGGCACACCGAACGGCCGCCCCATGAGCAGCCCACCGCGCGGCTCCGGGGCCTTCGGCGGGCGGCCCTTGCCGGTGCCGGAGTGGGCGAGGGTGCGGTCGCCGGGCTGGGCGGGCAGGGGCTGGGTGGTGGGCTCGTCGCTGTGGGTGGGGGTGGGGGTGTGGGTGTCGGCAGGCTTGGGAGCGGGCTCGGGCCTGGGCTCGGGGGACGCCTTCACGGCCGGGCCGTCGGAGGATGCGGGCGCGGACGGCGCGGGCTCGGTCCGGTTTTCGGAGTTTTCGGTCTCGGAGGTTTCGGTCCCGGAGT
Source organism: Streptomyces davaonensis JCM 4913 (assembly GCF_000349325.1). GTDB lineage: Bacteria > Actinomycetota > Actinomycetes > Streptomycetales > Streptomycetaceae > Streptomyces > Streptomyces davaonensis. Next base: position 7,775,509 of record NC_020504.1, on the reverse strand, counting down.
GCGCAGGCTCGGGCCGGGCCTCCGGGGTCGGCTCTTCGGTCCGGGCCTCGGGGGAAGTCGATTCAGTGGGCGGGGTCGTTGCTGGTGCGTGGTGCTGGGTCGGCTCCTCGGTGCCGGACCGCGGCTTCCCGCTCCCGCCGCTCTCGTCCACGGTGTCCCCTCGTTCGAAGCGTCCTCCGCGCCTGCCGGGCGAAGGGTCTCGGGTCGATGGTATGCGGCCGTCGCGATGCGTTCCGCCCCGGCACCCCCTGTGTTCGCCCGCTGTCGGCGGGGTGACTGTCAGTGGCGGGCCGTAAGGTCTTGGGCATGGAGACGAGCACGGAGGACGTGGAGCCGTCGGTGGCGGCCGAGGGCGTGACGGCACAGGCGGCGGACGGGGCGGCGGCGACCCCTGTCGTGCCCACCGCCATACCGCCCGCCTCGCTGTCCCCCTCGCGTGCCGGTGACTTCATGCAGTGCCCGCTGCTGTACCGGTTCCGGGTGATCGACCGGCTGCCGGAGAAACCCAGCGAGGCGGCGACCCGGGGCACGCTGGTGCATGCCGTGCTGGAGCGGCTCTTCGACGCCCCGGCCGCAGAGCGGACCGCGCCCCGCGCCAAGTCCCTGATTCCGGGCCAGTGGGACCGGCTGCGCGAGTCCCGGCCTGAGATCCAGGAGCTGTTCGCCGACGATCCCGAGGGCGAACGGCTCGCGGGGTGGCTCACCCAGGCCGAGCAGTTGGTGGAGCGGTGGTTCACGCTGGAGGACCCGACCCGGCTGGAACCGGCCGAGCGCGAGCTGTTCGTCGAGGCCGAGCTGGACTCCGGGCTGCGGCTGCGCGGGATCATCGACCGGGTCGACGTGGCGCCCACGGGTGAGGTGCGGATCGTCGACTACAAGACGGGCAAGGCGCCCCGGCCCGAGTACGCCGAGGGCGCGCTGTTCCAGATGAAGTTCTACGCCCTGGTGGTCTGGCGGCTGAAGCAGGTGGTGCCGCGCCGCCTCCAGCTCGTCTACCTCGGCAGCGGTGACGTCCTGACCTACGACCCCGTCCTGGCGGACCTGGAGCGGGTCGAGCGCAAGCTGCTGGCGCTGTGGGAGGCGATCCGCACGGCAACCGAGACGGGCGACTGGCGGCCCCGCCCGACCAAGCTGTGCGGCTGGTGCGACCACCAGGCCCACTGCCCGGAATTCGGCGGCACTCCCCCGCCCTATCCGCTGCCGGTCAGGGCGCCGGAGTCGGCCGAAGGTGCGCAGGGCAGAATGGGGCCGGACTAGCGAAGGAGACTTACGTGGCCATCCGCGTCCTACTGGTCGACGACCAGCCGCTGCTGCGTACCGGCTTCCGGATGATCCTGGAGGCGGAGCAGGACATCGCGGTAGTGGGCGAGGCCGGAGACGGCCTCCAGGCTCTCGACCAGGTGCGGGCCCTCCAGCCCGATGTGGTTCTGATGGACATCCGCATGCCGCGGATGGACGGTGTGGAGGCGACCCGGCAGATCACCGGGCCCGGCCGGGACGGCCCGGCGAAGGTGCTGGTGCTGACCACCTTCGACCTCGACGAGTACGTGGTGGAGGCGCTGAAGGCGGGTGCCAGTGGCTTCCTGCTGAAGGACGCCCCAGCCAATGAACTGGTTCAGGCCATCCGTGTGGTGGCCGGTGGCGAGGCGATGCTCGCGCCCAGCATCACCCGCAGGCTGCTCGACAAGTACGCCACGCATCTGCCGTCCGGCGACGAGCCGGTCCCGGACACCCTGCACACCCTCACCGACCGCGAGGTGGAGGTGCTGAAGCTGGTGGCGCGCGGCCTGTCCAACGCGGAGATCGCCGCCGACCTGTTCGTCAGCGAGACCACCGTCAAGACGCATGTGGGCCATGTGCTGACCAAGCTGGGGCTGCGCGACCGGGTGCAGGCCGCGGTGTACGCGTACGAGAGCGGGCTGGTGCGCCCCGGCGCGCAGTAGGGACGTACGAGGGCGCCCGCTTCCCCGGAGGGAGGCGGGCGCCCTTTCGTCTGCGTCGGCTCAGCCCTTGCTGAGCTCCCAGAAGCGGAACACCGTCGAGGCGTCGAGGCAGTACTCCAGGCCGTAGACGTCGTCCCGGACGACCGCGTACTGCTTGGCCTGCCAGATCGGCAGGACGGGCAGCTCCTCGGCCACGATGTCCTGGAGCCGGCCGTAGTCGTCGTCCGTCGCGGTGCGGTCGCTCTGGGCGCCCGTGCGCGGGATCAGCGTGCCGGTGATGGAGTCGTTGCTGTAGTTGTTGCCCAGCACGTTGCCCTCGCCGAAGAAGGGCGAGGTGAAGTTGTCGGCGTCCGGGTAGTCCGGAATCCAGCCCTTCACGTACACGCCGTACTTGCCCTCGGCGATGTCCTGCTCGTACTGCTCGTAGTCGACCGACTTGACGTCGGCGTCGAACAGGCCGCTGTCGTTGAGCTGGCCGGCGATGGCCTTCAGCTCCTGGTCGGTGGCCGGGCCGTAGCGCGACGGGGTGGACCAGAGGGTCAGCTTCACCTTGTCGGTGATGCCGTCGGCCTGAAGCGCCGCCTCGGCCTTGGCCTTGGAGGGGCGGGCGCCGTAGGTGTCGAAGAAGGCGGTGTTGTGGCCGCCGATGCCCGCCGGGATGATCGAGTACAGGGGGGTCGCGGTGCCCTTGTAGACGTCCTCGATCAGGGCTTCGCGGTCGACGAGGTAGGCGATGGCCTTGCGGACGCCGAGCTGTCCGGCCACCGGGTCGTCCATGTTGAAGACCAGGTGCTGCACCTCGGCGCCGGTGCCGTCGACGATCTCGATGCCGGAGCTGGAGCTGTCGTCGGCCCGCTCGGTCTCGGCGATGTCGGCGGCGCTCAGACCTCGGTAGGCGATGTCCACCTCGCCCTCGAGCAGCGCGGTCTTCAGGGCGGCGCGGTCGCCGCTGAAGAACTTCATGGTCACGCCGGAGTTCTGGACATCGGCGGTGCCCTTGTAGTGCTCGTTGACGGAGAAGACGGCCTCGTCGTCGCCGAAGGAGTCCAGCTTGTAGGGGCCGGAGCCGACCGCTTTGCCGTCCTTGCGCAGACCGTTCGCGTCGTACTGGGTGTGGTCGACGATGGAGCCGGCGCCCGAGGCGATCTTGCTCGGGAAGGTGGCGTCCGCGGTGTTCAGCCGGAAGACGACCGTCTTCTCGTCCGGGGCCTCGACCTTGTCCAGCATGGGGAACATGATCGCGGGACCGGCGTCGTCGTTGATCTTCAGCATGCGGTCGAAGGAGAACTTCACGTCCTGCGAGGTGAGCGAGTCACCGTTGCTGAACTTGAGGCCGTCCTTCAGCGTGCACTTGTACACCGTGGTCCGGGTGTCGGTGAACGCGCAGGACTCGGCGGCGTCCGGCTCGGGGTCGGTGCCGCCCTTGGGGAAGCTGAGCAGGGACTGGAAGACGTTGTTGAACAACAGCCAAGAGCCCGGGTCGTAGCCGGACGCCGGGTCGGTGGCGAGGACGTCGTCGGACATCCCCACCACGACGGCGGATCCGTCGTTCGCGGAGCCGCCGGTCTCCGTGCCGCAGCCGGTCAGCAGGCCGGAGGCCAGCCCCGCCACTACGGGCAGGACCGGCCACTGGTTGCGCATGTTCACGTGCAGGTGCCTTGTCGTCGGTTTCGGTTGTCGTCGCGGGACGCCGTCCCCGGCGCCCCGGGCACGGGAGACGTCAGCCGCTCACGCCACGGCCGAGCTCCCACAGCTGAAGGGTGGAGGACGAGTTGAGCGCGTACGCGGTGCCCGTGACGTCGTCACGCGCGGCGACGTACTGCTTGCCCTGCCACAGCGGGATCACGGGGACGTCCTCGGCGACGATGTCCTGGATGTCGGTCAGGCTGCCGACGGCGGACTGCCGGTCGGCCTCGCGCCGGGACTCCGGGATCAGGGAGTTGCGGATCTCGCTGTTCGCGTACGGCGAGCCGAGGAAGTTGTCCTTGTCGAGGAAGGGCGCGAGGTAGTTGTCGGCGTCCGGGAAGTCGGGGAACCAGCCCATGCCGTAGACCTCGTACTCGCCCTTCTGCTCGGCGGGGCGGAACTCGTCCCAGGCGGTGCCCTTGGTGGTGACCTTGAACAGGCCGCTGGCGTTGAGCTGCTCCTTGAGCAGCTCGAACTCCTTCTCGGTGGCCGCACCGTAGTGGTCGGTGGTGTAGTGCAGGGTCAGGGTCACCGGGGTGGTGATGCCCGCCTTCTCCAGCACCGACCTGGCCTTGCCGACGCTGGGCTCGCCGTACTTGTTGAAGAACGCGTTGGAGTGGCCGGTCAGGCTGGCCGGGACCAGCGAGTACAGCGGCTCGGCCTGGGTGCCGTAGACCTTGGAGACGAGTTCACCGCGGTTGATGACCTGGGCCATCGCCTGGCGGACGGCCTTGCTCTTCACGGCGGGGGCGTCGGTGTTGAAGGCCAGGTAGCGGATCTCCAGGCCGGACATCTCGACGAGGTCGACCGCGCTGTCGGAGGCGGTGGACAGCCGCTGGATCTGCTCGGGCGTCATGGTGCGGGTCATCAGGTCGATGTCACCGTCGTCGATGGCGCTGCTCATGGCGTCGGCGTCGGCGAAGGAGCGCAGCTCGACCTTGCTGTTGTTCACCTCAAGAGCGCCCTGGTAGTTGGGGTTCTTGGTGAACACGGCCTTGACCAGCTTGTTGTCCGATGCCTCGGCCTGGAAGGTGTACGGGCCCGAGCCGTTGATCTCGAAGCCGTCGCGCAGCTCGTCCTTGGCGTAGGCGTCCGGGTCGACGATGCCGGCGACCGGCGTGGACAGCTTGTACGGGAAGGTGGCGTCGGCGGTCTTCAGATGGAAGATGACCTCGCGCTCGCCCTTGGTCTCGACGGTGTCGACGGTGGACAGCAGGCCGAACACGCCGCTGGCGGCCTTGATCTTGAGGGCGCGGTCGATGGAGTACTTCACATCGGCCGCGGTGACGGCGTCGCCGTTGGCGAACTTCAGGCCCTCGCGCAGAGTGCAGGAGTAGCGCTCGTTGCCGGTGTCGGTGAATCCACAGCTCTCGGCGGCCTCGGGGACCGGCTCGCCCTGCCCGCGCGGCTGGACCATCAGGGTCTGCACGGTCTGGCGCAGGATGTTCCAGGTGCCGACGTCGTAGGCCGACGCCGGGTCCAGCGGGGCCGGATCGTCCTTGGTGGTCGTGAACTCGTCCGTGGTACCGACGACGATCGCGTCCCCACCGTCACTGCCGCCGTCGGCACTGCCACAAGCGGCGAGAACCGGGGCGAGCAGACCGATGACGGCCGGCAGCACCAAAGTCTTGCGGTTCATGGGCGAGTTTCTCCAGAGCTGTCACGTCCGTGTATCCGGCATGCATGGGTGTCGCAGCGGATCACGGGGGTAGGGGTTGATGTTCTCGCGATGAGATTAGTCGGCGTCCGCAGGGCGCTTCGCGGCCACCGGAGTTGAGCCCCCATCACGCAGCGAAACCGGGCGTGGACACACCGAAAAACCGACACGGGAAGGATTAGTGCAGCGTCTCCCCAATCGGGACACAAGGGCACGCAGTTGGCGTCCGAAACGGGGTGAACAGCACATGGCGCGCAGCCTGTCGAGACCGCCCAAGGTGGCGAACGTCACATATGAATCGAGGCCCGACGGTCGGCGGAATTCAGCCGTCCGCCGGGCCCGAATTCCCGGGCGCGCACCCTGTTCTTGTGTCCGGCGCGCCCTGTTGGAATTCCCCTGTATCGCGGTTGCACGCTCGGTGAACGGCTAGCGCATTTCCGTCATCGGACCGCGTCCGTCATCAGACCGCGCAGAAATGTCAGGTCCACCTCTTCCAGCGAGCCGACCACGGTCCGCCGGTGGGCCGGGGCGATGGTGGCCACCGAGGGCACGGCGACCACATGGCAGCCGGCCGCCTCGGCCGCCGCCACACCGGTCGCGGTGTCCTCGACCACCGCGCACCTGGCCGGATCCACGCCGAGTCCGGCCGCGGCGGTCAGATACGGGTCGGGGTACGGCTTGGTGCGCGGCACCTCGTCACCGGCCACCGTCAGCGCGAAGTGCTGCGGGCCCAGCGAGGTCAGGACGCGGTCGATGATGCGCCGGTGCGAGGCGGAGACGAGGGCGGTGGGGATCTCGTACTCGGCGAGCTCCGCCAGCAGCCGGGCGGCGCCCGGCATCAGCGGCAGGGCCTGCCCGATGCGCTCCTCGAACCCCTGGTTGAGGAGCACGCTGAGTTCGGCGAGGGTGACGTCGGCGCCGGTGGCCTCGATCAGGAACCCCGCGCTGCGGCTCATGGGACCGCCGACCACGACATGGCGCCAGGAGTCGTCGAGGGCGTGGCCGAGGCCGGCGAAGATCTCGACCTCGACGTCCCACCAGAACCCCTCGGTGTCCACCAGGGTTCCGTCCATGTCGAGGAGTACGGCCTGGAGGGCTGAGCCTTCTGCCGTACGGGTTACGGGCGCGGGGACCGTGCTGGTCATCCGGGCGCACCTCCTTGAGGGACGATCAGGCCGGTTCCCACATGGGGAACCGGCCTGCAGTGGACCGACCAGTGTACGTCGTGCGGCGCTGCGATGCCCTGTTTAACCGATGTGGCCCGGGGAACACCGGAGACCTGGTCGAGGGGCCGCTTTGACCTGCGTCAAAGCCTGGGCTTGACCTGCGTCAAAGGCTCACGACCGGCCCGCCGCCTCAGCGCGCGTTGAAGTACTTCGCCTCCGGGTGGTGGATCACGATGGCGTCCGTGGACTGCTCGGGGTGCAGCTGAAACTCCTCGGACAGGTGGACGCCGATGCGCTCGGGCTGGAGCAGCTCGGCGATCTTGGCGCGGTCCTCCAGGTCGGGGCAGGCGCCGTAGCCGAGCGAGAAGCGGGCGCCCCGGTACTTCAGGGCGAACATGTCCTCGACGTCGGTGGGGTCCTCGCCGGCGAAGCCCAGCTCCGAACGGACGCGCGCGTGCCAGTACTCGGCGAGCGCCTCCGCCAACTGCACGGACAGACCGTGCAGTTCCAGGTAGTCGCGGTAGGAGTTGGCCTCGAAGAGCTTCGCCGTCTCCTCGCCGATGCGGGAGCCGACGGTGACGACCTGGAGGCCGACGACATCGGTCTCGCCGGACTCCTCCGGGCGGAAGAAGTCGGCCAGGCACAGCCGGCGGCCGCGGCGCTGGCGGGGGAAGGTGAAGCGGGTGCGCTCGTTGCCCTGCTCGTCCAGGATGATCAGGTCGTCGTCCTTGGACACACAGGGGAAGTAGCCGTGGACGACGGCCGCTTCGAGGAGGTTCTCCGTCTGGAGCCGGTCCAGCAGCCCGCGCAGTCGCGGGCGGCCCTCGGTCTCCACCAGCTCCTCGTAGGTGGGCCCGTCGCCGGTGCGGGCCTGCTTCAGCCCCCACTGGCCCTTGAACAGGGCGCCCTCGTCCAGCCAGGAGGCGTACTCCTTGAGCTGGATGCCCTTGATGACGCGGGTGCCGAAGAAGGGCGGGGTGGGCACGGGGTTGTCGGTGGCGACGTCGGAGCGGACGTGGCCCTCCTCCGGGCGTTCCTCGACCGCCACTTGCGCCGCGGCCCGGACCCGGCGCTGCTTCAGCTCGGGCAACTGCGCTCCGGGCACGCCCCGCTTGACGCCGATGAGGGCGTCCATCAGGCGCAGGCCCTCGAACGCGTCGCGGGCGTAGCGGACTTCGCCCTCGTACAGCTCGTGCAGGTCCTGCTCGACGTAGGCCCGGGTGAGGGCGGCGCCGCCGAGGATGACGGGGTAATCCGTCGCGAGGCCGCGCTGGTTGAGCTCCTCCAGGTTCTCCTTCATGATCACCGTGGACTTGACCAGGAGCCCGGACATGCCGATGACATCGGCCTTGTGCTCCTCGGCGGCGTCCAGGATCGCGGAGACCGGCTGCTTGATGCCGAGGTTGACGACGTTGTAGCCGTTGTTGGACAGGATGATGTCGACGAGGTTCTTGCCGATGTCGTGGACGTCGCCGCGCACCGTGGCCAGCACGATGGTGCCCTTGCCCTCGGCGTCGGACTTCTCCATGTGCGGTTCGAGGTGGGCGACGGCGGCCTTCATCACCTCGGCGGACTGGAGGACGAACGGCAGCTGCATCTGGCCGGAGCCGAACAGCTCGCCGACCACCTTCATGCCGTCCAGGAGTGTCTCGTTGACGATGTCGAGGGCGGGCCGGGACTTGAGGGCCTCGTCGAGGTCGGCCTCCAGGCCGTTGCGCTCGCCGTCGATGATGCGGCGCTTGAGGCGCTCCTCCAGCGGCAGCGCGGCCAGCTCCTCGGCCTTGCCCGCCTTCAGCGACTTCGCGGTGGCGCCCTCGAACAGGGCCATCAGCTTCTGGAGCGGGTCGTAGCCCTCGGCGCGGCGGTCGTGGATGAGGTCGAGGGCCGTCTGCACCTCCTCCTCGCTGAAGCGGGCGATCGGCAGGATCTTGGAGGCGTGCACGATCGCCGAGTCCAGGCCCGCCTTGACGCACTCGTCGAGGAAGACGGAGTTCAGCAGGATGCGGGCGGCCGGGTTGAGGCCGAAGGAGATGTTGGACAGACCGAGGGTGGTCTGGACGTCCGGGTGGCGGCGCTTGAGCTCGCGGATCGCCTCGATGGTGGCGATGCCGTCCTTGCGGGACTCCTCCTGACCGGTACAGATCGTGAAGGTCAGGGTGTCGATGAGGATGTCGGACTCGTGGATGCCCCAGTTACCGGTCAGGTCGTCGATCAGCCGCTCGGCGATCTCGACCTTCTTCTCCGGGGTACGGGCCTGGCCCTCCTCGTCGATGGTCAGCGCGATCAGGGCTGCGCCGTGCTCCTGGGCGAGCTGGGTGACCTTGGCGAACCGGGACTCGGGGCCGTCGCCGTCCTCGTAGTTCACGGAGTTGATCACCGCGCGTCCGCCGAGCTTCTCCAGGCCCGCCCGGATGACGTCGACCTCGGTGGAGTCCAGCACGATCGGCAGGGTGGAGGCGGTGGCGAAGCGGCCGGCCAGCTCCTCCATGTCGGCGACGCCGTCGCGGCCGACGTAGTCCACGCACAGGTCGAGCATGTGCGCGCCCTCGCGGATCTGCTCGCGGGCCATCTCGACGCAGTCGTCCCAGCGGGCCTGAAGCATGGCCTCGCGGAACTTCTTGGAGCCGTTGGCGTTGGTCCGCTCGCCGATCGCCAGGTAGGAGGTGTCCTGGCGGAAGGGGACCGTCTGGTAGAGGGAGGCGGCGCCGGGCTCGGGGCGGGGGTCGCGCTCGACGGGGGTGACATCGCGGACCCGCTCGACCAGTTGACGCAGATGCTCGGGCGTGGTGCCGCAGCAGCCGCCGACCAGGGAGAGGCCGTAGTCGCGGACGAAGGTCTCGTGGGCGTCGGCCAGCTCCGGCGCTGTCAGCGGGTAGCTGGCGCCGTCCTTGCCGAGGACCGGGAGGCCCGCGTTCGGCATGCAGGACAGCGGGATGCGGGAGTGCCGGGCGAGATAGCGCAGGTGCTCGCTCATCTCCGCGGGGCCGGTCGCGCAGTTCATGCCGATCATGTCGATGCCGAGCGGCTCCAGCGCGGTGAGCGCGGCGCCGATCTCGGAGCCGAGCAGCATGGTGCCGGTGGTCTCGACGGTGACGGAGACGATGATCGGCAGGTCGAGGCCGGACAGCTGCCGGGCGCGCTGGGCGCCGATGACGGCCGCCTTCGTCTGGAGCAGGTCCTGGGTGGTCTCCACGATCAGCGCGTCGGCGCCGCCGGTGATCAGGCCCTCGGCGTTCTGCTGGAAGGCGTCCCGGATCGTGGTGTAGCCGATGTGCCCGAGCGTGGGCAGCTTGGTGCCGGGGCCGATGGAGCCGAGGACCCAGCGCTGCCGGCCGTCGCGGGCGGCGAAGGCGTCGGCCGTCTCGCGGGCGATACGGGCGCCCGCCTCGGACAGCTCGAAGACGCGCTCGGGGATGTCGTACTCGGCCATCGCCGCATAGTTGGCGCCGAAGGTGTTGGTCTCGACGCAGTCCACGCCGGCGTCGAAGTACGCCTCATGGACGGAGCGGACGATGTCGGGCCGGGTCAGGTTCAGGATCTCGTTGCAGCCCTCGAGGTTCTCGAAGTCCTCGAGAGTGGGGTCCTGGGCCTGGAGCATGGTGCCCATGGCTCCGTCGGCGACCACCACCCGGGTGGCGAGCGCCTCGCGGAGTGCGGACACACGGGTCCGGCTGTCGGCGGAAGGGGTCTGTGGCAACGAGGCCATGTAAGGGCTCCCTGAGGTGCGACGGCTGTCGGCTTTGCGCCCTTGCGATTCGGTTCCGCGGTGGGCGCACGCCGCCAGCGTAGCCGGGACCGGGACCTGATGGTCAGGGCGTCCACGGGACGGACGAGGATGACGGGCGGGTCGCCTGCGGGATACGAGTGACGCAACAGATCCCGGCCGGGCATTGGCGATTGGTCGGCATGGACCGGTAGTGTTCGACATTGCCGAACAACGGCAGAGACATCGTCGAGGTCGACGGTCGATGGGGACGGAGGGCAGGACGGCGATGGCACGGAACATCCAGTCGCTCGAACGGGCGGCCGCGATGCTGCGGCTGCTCGCGGGTGGCGAGCGTCGGCTCGGCCTGTCGGACATCGCGTCCTCGCTGGGGCTCGCCAAGGGCACGGCCCACGGCATATTGCGCACGCTCCAGCAGGAGGGGTTCGTCGAACAGGACGAGGCCTCCGGGCGCTATCAGCTGGGCGCGGAGCTGCTGCGCCTGGGCACCACCTATCTGGACGTGCACGAGCTGCGGGCGCGCGCCCTGGTCTGGACCGACGACCTGGCCCGCTCCAGCGGGGAGAGCGTGTACCTGGGGGTCCTGCACCAGCAGGGCGTCCTGATCGTGCACCACGTCTTCCGGCCGGACGACAGCCGTCAAGTCCTGGAGATAGGGGCGATGCAGCCGCTGCACTCCACCGGTCTCGGCAAGGTGCTGTCGGCGTACGACCCGGTCGCGCACAGCGAGGTACTGGAGGCCGACCGCAAGGCCTTCACCGACCGGACCGTGTGCGAGCTGGAGGACTTCGAGCACATCCTGGACATCACCCGCGCGCGTGGTTACGCGGCCGATGTCGAGGAGACCTGGGAGGGCGTCGCCTCCGTCGCCGCCCCCATCCACGACCGGCGCCGGATGCCGGTAGGCGCGGTGGGCGTCACGGGCGCCGTGGAGCGCCTGTGCCAGGACGGCGAGGTACGCCCCGAGGTGATCGCCGCCGTACGGGACTGCGCCCGCGCGGTGTCACGGGATCTGGGCGCCGGGCGCTTCTGACAACAGGGCACACGAGCACCGGAACGCCACACGGCGTTCCGGACTTCGCCATACCCTGATACGGACAAATACGGAAGATCACACACAGATCCCCTCCGTCGATCCATAACACAAGGCGATCAATAACGATCGCGTTTTCGATAACAGAACCCTTGACGCACACCTCAAGCCGGAGCAAGACTCCCGTCCATCGGTCGGCATTGTCGAACACCTACCGGCAATACGCGCTAGAGTGTGACAACGCCAAGGGCCGGCACTGCTCTCACCCCCGAGGGCGCGAACCACCGGTGGGACCCGGGGTTCGGCTTCCCCTGGACGAATGACAAAGGAGTCGCGGGTGTCCAGCTCCGACATCTTCCTCGGCGAGACCATCGGTACCGCCATACTCATCCTGCTCGGCGGCGGCGTCTGCGCCGCTGTCACGCTGAAGGCCTCCAAGGCCCGCAACGCCGGCTGGCTCGCCATCACCTTCGGGTGGGGCTTCGCAGTGCTCACGGCGGTCTACACCTCGGCGCCGCTGTCCGGCGCCCACCTGAACCCGGCCGTGACGCTCGCGCTCGCGATCAAGGACAACGGCATCGAGTGGAGCGACGTCCCCACCTACTTCGGTGGACAGCTGCTCGGCGCCATGATCGGTGCGGCCCTGGTCTGGATCGCCTACTACGGCCAGTTCCACGCCCACCTCACCGACAAGGAGATCGTGGGCGGCCCGGGTGCCCAGGCCACCAAGGTCAAGGCCGTGGAGGCCCAGGAGAAGGGCGCGGGCCCGGTCCTCGGCATCTTCTCCACCGGTCCGGAGATCCGCGTCGCCTGGCAGAACGTGGCCACTGAGGTCATCGGCACGATCGTGCTGGTGCTCGCCGTCCTCACGCAGGGCCTGAACGCCGCGGGCGACGGCCTCGGCATCCTGGGCGGACTCGTCACCGCGCTCGTGGTGGTCGGTATCGGCCTCTCCCTCGGCGGCCCGACCGGGTACGCGATCAACCCGGCCCGTGACCTCGGTCCGCGCATCGTGCACGCCCTCCTGCCCCTGCCCAACAAGGGCGGTTCCGACTGGGGCTACGCCTGGGTCCCGGTGATCGGCCCGCTGCTCGGCGCGGCGATCGCCGCAGGCATCTACAACGTCGCTTTCGTCTAAACCCGGTAGAGCAACCGGCTTTCGCTCGAAGCACCAGTAGACAAGTCCACCTCACCCATGGAACTTCAGGAGCACACTGTGACCGACGCCCACACCGCCGGCCCCTTCATCGCCGCCATCGACCAGGGCACCACCTCGTCGCGCTGCATCGTCTTCGACCGCGACGGCCGGATCGTCTCCGTCGACCAGAAGGAGCACGAGCAGATCTTCCCCAAGCCGGGCTGGGTCGAGCACAACGCCAACGAGATCTGGACCAACGTCCAGGAAGTCGTCGCCGGAGCCATCCAGAAGGCGGGCATCACCCGCGACGACATCAAGGCCATCGGCATCACCAACCAGCGCGAGACCACCGTGCTGTGGGACAAGAACACCGGTGAGCCCGTCCACAACGCCCTCGTCTGGCAGGACACCCGTACCGACTCGCTCTGCAAGGAGCTCGGCCGCAACGTCGGCCAGGACCGTTTCCGCCGGGAGACGGGCCTGCCGCTCGCGTCCTACTTCTCCGGTCCGAAGGCCCGCTGGCTGCTCGACAACGTCGAGGGCCTGCGGGAGCGCGCCGAGGCCGGCGACATCCTCTTCGGCACCATGGACACCTGGGTCATCTGGAACCTGACCGGCGGCGTCAACGGCGGCAAGCACGTCACCGACGTCACCAACGCCTCCCGCACCATGCTGATGAACCTCCACACCATGGAGTGGGACGAGAAGATCGCCGAGTCCATCGGCGTCCCGCTGGCGATCCTCCCGGAGATCCGCTCCTCCGCCGAGGTCTACGGCGAGGTCACGGGCGGCAAGCTGGGCGACCTGCTCGGCGGCATTCCGGTCGCCTCGGCACTCGGCGACCAGCAGGCGGCCCTGTTCGGCCAGACCTGCTTCTCCGAGGGCGAGACCAAGTCCACGTACGGCACCGGCACCTTCATGGTGATGAACACCGGTGACAAGATCATCAACTCCTACGCGGGCCTGCTGACCACGGTCGGCTACAAGATCGGCGAGCAGCCGACCGTGTACGCGCTGGAGGGCTCGATCGCCGTCACCGGCTCGCTGGTGCAGTGGATGCGCGACCAGATGGGCCTGATCTCCACCGCGGCCGAGATCGAGACGCTCGCGCTCTCGGTCGAGGACAACGGCGGCGCGTACTTCGTGCCGGCCTTCTCCGGCCTGTTCGCCCCGCACTGGCGTTCCGACGCCCGCGGTGTGATCGCCGGTCTGACCCGGTACGTCACCAAGGCGCACCTGGCGCGCGCCGTCCTGGAGGCGACCGCCTGGCAGACCCGGGAGATCGCCGACGCCATGGTCAAGGACTCCGGCGACGAGCTGGTGGCCCTGAAGGTCGACGGCGGCATGACCTCCAACAACCTCCTGATGCAGACGCTCTCGGACGTCCTGGATGCACCCGTGGTGCGCCCGATGGTCGCCGAGACCACCTGCCTCGGTGCCGCCTACGCCGCCGGCCTCGCCGTCGGCTTCTGGTCCAGCACGGACGAACTGCGCGCCAACTGGCGCCGGGCCGCCGAGTGGACCCCCCACATGGACGCGGAGACCCGCGACCGCGAGTACAAGAACTGGCTCAAGGCCGTCGAGCGGACCATGGGCTGGATCGACGACGAGGACGAGCACTGACGAGAGCCGCGGGGAGCTCAGCGCCGAGCTCCCCGGCGTGCTCTGCCACACGCTCTGATGAGGAGTAAGAACCCGAAATGACCAGTCAGACCACCCTGAAGTCCGTGCCTGCCCTCGGCACGCGCCCGGCCTCCGGCTCCAACCCGAGCCGCGCCGAGACCCGGGAGCAGCTCTCCAAGGCGTCGTTCGACCTTCTCGTGATCGGCGGCGGCATCCTGGGCATCTCCACCGCCTGGCACGCCGCGCAGTCCGGCCTCAGGGTGGCTCTGGTCGACGCCGGCGACTTCGCCGGCGCCACCTCCTCCGCCTCCTCCAAGCTCCTCCACGGCGGGCTGCGCTACCTGCAGACCGGCGCGGTGAAGCTGGTGGCGGAGAACCACTTCGAGCGCCGTGCGGTCTCCCGCCAGGTGGCCCCCCACCTGGCGAACCCGCTCACCTTCTACCTGCCGGTGTACAAGGGCGGACCGCACGGCGCGGCGAAGCTCGGCGCGGGCGTCTTCGCCTACTCCGCGCTCTCCGCGTTCGGTGACGGCGTCGGCCACCTCCTGTCCCCCGCCAAGGCGGCGCAGGACGTACCCGAGCTGCGTACCGACAACCTCAAGGCCGTGGCCGTGTACGGCGACGACCAGATGAACGACGCCCGGATGGCGCTGATGACGGTCCGCGCGGCCGTCGAGGCGGGTGCGGCCGTACTGAACCACGCCGAGGTCACCGGCCTGCGCTTCACCAAGGGCCGGGTGACCGGCGCCGAGCTGCGCGACCGGGTCACCGGCGACGAGTTCGGCGTCACCGCCCGCCTGGTGCTCAACGCGACCGGGCCGTGGGTGGACCACCTGCGCAAGATGGAGGACCCCAATGCCGCGCCGTCGATCCGGCTGTCGAAGGGCGCGCATCTGGTCCTGAAGCGGACCGCGCCCTGGAAGGCCGCGCTGGCCACGCCGATCGACAAGTACCGCATCACCTTCGCCCTGCCGTGGGAGGACATGCTGCTGCTCGGCACCACCGACGAGGAGTTCGAGGGTGACCCGGCGGACGTGTCCGTCAACGACAAGGACATAACCCAGATCCTGGACGAGGCCGCGTTCTCCATCCGCGACCAGCAGCTGTCCCGGGATCTGATCACCTACTCCTTCGCGGGCCTTCGGGTGCTCCCTGGCGGTCCCGGCGACACCGCGAAGGCCAAGCGCGAGACGGTCGTCACCGAGGGCCGCGGCGGCATGCTGTCGGTCGCGGGCGGCAAGTGGACCACCTTCCGGCACATCGGCCGTACGGTCATGCAGAAGCTGGAGTCGCTGCCGGGCCACCCGCTGGGCGACGACTTCGAGCCGATCAAGTCGCTGCCGAAGAAGCTCCCGCTGCCGGGTGTCGCCAACCCGCGCGCGGTCGCGCACCGCCTCCTGGTGGACCGTCCGGCGCCCGGCCCCCGCATGGGCGCCGACACCGCCAAGCACCTGGCCACCCACTACGGCTCGCTGGCCTTCGACATCGCCCGCCTGGCCAACGACAACCCCGAGCTCGCCGAGCGCGTCCACCCCGACGCCCCGGAGATCTGGGCCCAGGTCGTCTACGCCCGCGACAACGAGTGGGCCGAGACGGCGGACGACGTGCTGCGCCGCCGTACGACGCTGACGATCCGCGGCCTGGCCACGGACGACGTCCGCGCCAAGGTCCAGGACCTGCTCGACAAGAAGTAGACCTCGGTCCCGGCCCCGACACCTGGCGGGGCCGGTGGACCGGGACGGCCCTCTCCCCTGGGGCCGGCACGCGATCGGGGCGGCTCCCTGCCGACGGAGCCGCCCCGTTCGGCTGCCCGCATAATGTGCTCAGACCTCGGATGTCTGAACGCGCAGGAGGCCCTATGGCAGTCACCGACGAGGCGATCGAGAAGATCAAGGGCATGATCGTCTCCGGTGCGCTGGGCCCCGGCGACCGGCTCCCCAAGGAGAGCGAACTCGCCGCCGAACTGGGCCTGTCCCGCAACTCCCTGCGCGAGGCGGTGCGCGCGCTGTCGCTGATCCGGATCCTGGACGTGCGCCAGGGCGACGGCACCTATGTGACCAGCCTCGATCCGCAACTGCTGCTGGAGGCCATGAGTTTCGTCGTGGACTTCCACCGCGACGACACCGTGCTGGAGTTCCTCGCGGTACGGCGCATCCTGGAGCCGGCCGCCACCGCCATGGCGGCAGCGAACCTCGACGAGCGGCAACTGGACGAGCTGTCCGAGCAGTTGGACCGGCTCGGCGCGGCGCCCTCGGTGGAGGAGCTCGTCGCCGCCGATCTCCGGTTCCACCGGACCATCGTGCGGGCCTCGGGCAACTCGGTGCTGTGCTCGCTGCTGGACGGTCTGTCGGGGCCCACCACGCGGGCCCGGATCTGGCGCGGGTTGACCCAGGAGGACGCGGTCAGCCGCACCCTGCACGAGCACCGCGCGATCCTCGCCGCCCTGCGCGAGGGGGACGCCGAGGCGGCGCGCGCCTGGGCGACCGTGCACATCGCGAGCGTCGAACAGTGGTTGCGCGCCACGTTGTGAGGACCACCCGACGGGGGGTGTTCGGGGGTGGCGATCGGGGCAGTGATCCGTTCACTCCCCCGTGCAAGGGGGCTGCGGGCGCCCCCGTCGCACGCCGTAAGGTTGGGTCGTCAGGCGAGGGCACGTCGGAAGGAGGCGCTGGGTGATCGAGCTGGAGGGAGTTCCCGAGCTGATCGACCCAGTCATGGTGGCCGCGTTCGAGGGCTGGAACGATGCCGGCGACGCCGCCTCCACCGCGGTCGCTCATCTGGACCGGGAGTGGAAGGGCGAGGTGTTCGCGGCGCTGGACGCCGAGGACTACTACGACTTCCAGGTCAACCGCCCCACGGTGTGGATGGACGCGGGAGTGCGGAAGATCACGTGGCCCACGACCCGGCTGTCCGTGGTCCGGGTCGGCGGCGAGAAGCCGCGCGATCTCGTGCTGGTCCGGGGTATCGAGCCGTCCATGCGCTGGCGCTCGTTCTGCAACGAGCTGCTCGGCTTCGCGCACGAACTGGGCGTGGAGCTGGTGGTCATCCTGGGCGCCCTGCTCGGCGACACTCCGCACACGCGTCCGGTCCCGATCTCCGGGACCACCTCGGACCCCGATCTGGCCCGCCGGATGGACCTGGAGGAGACCAAGTACGAGGGCCCCACGGGCATCGTCGGTGTCCTTCAGGAGGCGTGCACGCACGCGGGCGTGCCGGCCGTCAGCCTCTGGGCCGCGGTGCCGCACTACGTGTCGCAGCCGCCGAACCCGAAGGCGACGCTGGCGCTGCTGAACCGTCTCGAGGACCTGATCGACGTGCGCATCCCGCTGGGCGAGCTGCCCGAGGACGCGCGCGCCTGGCAGGTCGGCGTGGATCAACTGGCCGCCGAGGACACCGAGGTCGCCGAATACGTGCAGACGCTGGAGGAAGCCCGCGACACCGCCGAGCTGCCGGAGGCGTCCGGCGAGGCCATCGCCCGGGAGTTCGAGCGGTATCTGCGGCGCCGGGACGGCGGCCCGTCGGCGGGCGGACACGCCACGGCGGACGGCGGTGAGGGCACCTATCTGCGGGACAACCCGAGCGGTCGGGCGCGCCCGCCGAAGCCTCCGAAGCCGAACCCCGAGGACGACGAGTCGTCGGAGGACTGAGGCTCCGGGATCGATCGGCCGAAGGGCGGTGCGCCGGGTGCGCACCGCCCTTCGCCGTCACTTGGGCACGGAGACGATCGCGTACGTCGTCTCGGGCGTCGGAGTCGTCGTGAACCGCGCGTTGGGCAGATACAGCCGCCCCCGGAACGCGGCCACCGTCGTCGGCACGTCGAAGGCAGGGTCGGTGATCCGGCGCCGGAAGACCCCGCTGCGGCCGTCGGCGGCCAGGGTGAAGACGTCGACGGCGTTCTGCCGGTTCTGCACGACGTACAGCGTCCGCCCGGTCACCAGCAGACCGTCGCCGTTGGTGAGGGGGGCCGCGTCGCCGAGGTCGACGCGGGCGGTGACGCCGGTGCGCGGGTCGACCCGGTGCAGGGTGCCGACCCCGGACTGCACCACGAGCAGGGCCGAGCCGTCGGGGGTGCGGGTGATGCCGTTGGCGTTCACGACTTCGCCGGGCGCCTGGCTCCAGTCGCCGCCGAGGGTGATCCGTACGACGTCGTCCGGGTCCGGCAACTGGCCGTGCCGGCCGAGCGGGAGGGCGTACAGGACCGGCTGGTAGGAGTCGGTGAACCAGGCCGCGCGCGGGGTCAGGAAGACGTCGTTGGCGAAGGTGGGCGTGGTGGTGGAAAGGACGTAGGAGGCGAGGATCTCGCCGCTGCGGGCGTCCACCACGCGGGCGCCCTCGCCGCGGCCGGCCACGAACAGCCGTCCCCGGTCGTCGAGTTTGAGGCCGACCGAGGGCGTGCCGGGTCCGGCCGAGACGATCTTGCCGGTGCCGGTGCGCAGGTCGACGCGGTAGAGGGAGCCGTCGCCCAGCGAGCCGAGGTAGGCGTACGGGCCGCCGCCGATCGTGATGCCCTCCGGGCGGAAGCCGTTCGGCAGTGGGATCACGGCCGGGCCGGCGGCAGCGTGTGCGGGCGCGCCGACGAGCGCGGCACCGGTGGCCGCGGCGCCGACGGTGAGCAGTCCGCGGCGGCTGAGGGGATGTGCGAAGGAACCGTGTGTGGGAGCCACGGGGAGCCCTTCCACGAAAGGGACCGGCAGTTGAACCGGTCCAGCGGTCAACTGACCGCTCCACCCCATCACATGGGCCGCGCCCACCACAGCACGCGACAGTCGTTTGACAGCGCCTCGACAGCATCCGGCCGGATTATGGCGTGACATCTGTTTCCGGCCGGATTGCACACGTTGCCCAATTCAACTTGTTTTCAAACCGAGTTGACGAAAACAGCCTTTACGGGTCGCCGCCGGAGTGCTTGGTTGTCCCCTGAAGGCGACACCCGCGCTGACCGAAGGGAGCGGTACCCGATGACCGATCAGGTACAGCCGCAGGGCCCGGGAGCGTCCGGACCGGGTCCCGACGGAGCGGGATTCACCTATCGAGGAGCGGAGCGGGAACTGATCGTCGTCGCCCGCCCGGAGGCCAGGCTGCGGGCCGGGGCAAAGGGCGTACGGTCGGCGGCGGGCGCCGATGTCTCGGCGCTGAACATGTTCCTCGACGACGAACAGCTGGCCCTGGAGCCGCTGTTCGGCAGTGAGGAGCGCGTGCAGCAGTCCCCGTCCGCGGATCCGGAGAACGACCTCGCGGTCTTCTACCGGGTGCGTGGCGGGGAGGGCCGCGCGGCGGAACTGCGCTCGCGCATCGCCGCGCTGCCGGGCGTGGACACGGCGTATGTGAAACCTGGCGCCGTGCCCGCGACCCTGCACAGCGAGGAGGACCGCAGGCTGAAGGAAGGCGCGGCCGTCACCCCCGACTTCGGCAGCCGCCAGGGCTATCTGCGGCCCGCGCCCGAGGGCATCGACGCCCACTGGGCCTGGCAGCGGCCCGGCGGGACCGGTCAGGGTGTGACGGTGATCGACGTCGAGGGCGCCTGGCAGCTCGGCCACGAGGATCTGGCCGCCCGGCTGGCCGGGGTCGTCGTCGGCACCCCGGTCGACGATCTCGCCTGGCGCAACCACGGCACCGCCGTGATCGGCGTGATCGGCGGCGAGCGCAATCAGTACGGCGTCCAGGGCGCCGCGCCGGACGCGGTGACCGCGGCCGCGTCCTTCCAGGGCGTCGGCACCGCGGCCGCGATCCACGCGGCGGCGGAGCGGCTCGCGCCCGGCGACATCGTGCTGGTCGAACTCCACCGGCCGGGACCGCGGTTCGAGTACGCCGAGCGCGACGACCAGCGTGGCTACCTCCCCCTGGAGTGGTGGCCGGACGACTTCGCGGCCGTGCGGCACGCCACCGCCAAGGGCGTGTTGGTGGTGGCGGCCGCGGGCAACGGCGCCGAGTCGCTGGACGATGCGGTCTACGAGCGCCGCCCGGACGAGTTCCCGCGCGGGTGGCGCAACCCGTTCAACCCGTCCAACCCGTCCTCCGGTGCCGTCCTGGTCGGCGCGGGCGCCCCGCCGCCCGGCACGCACGGCCGGGACCACGGCCCGGACCGGTCGAGGCTGGCGTTCTCCAACTACGGCTCGCGCGTGGACGCGCAGGGCTGGGGGCACGAGGTCACGACCACCGGCGGCTTCTGGGACCGGCCCGGGGATCTCCAGGGCGGGCCCGAGGAGATCGCCTGGTACACCGACACGTTCTCGGGGACCTCCGCCGCCGCACCGGTGGTGGTCGGCGCGCTGGCCGCGCTCCAGGGCATGCTCAGGGCGGCCGGTCAGGCCCCGATGGCCGCCGAACGCGCCCGCGCGGTGCTGCGGGCGAGCGGTTCCCCGCAACAGGACGCGCCGGGCCGGCCCGCCTCGCAGCGGATCGGCTCCCGGCCCGACATCAGGGCGGCGGTGCCCCAACTGCTGCCGCACGCGGTCGGCTCGGGCCGGGCCGAACGGTACTGGGACGAACTCCTGCCGTACCCGCGTGAACTCCCGCCGAGGCTCCGGCTGTACGTGGCCGGTGCCTGGCGGAACCTGAACCGTCCGTCCCCCGAGCTCCGCCAGGCGGTGCACACCGCGTTTGCGGGGGGACGGCCCGACGTCCGGGTGTGGTTCTCGGACGACGAGATCGTCGGCCTGGTGATCACCGGCTGACAACCGTTCCATGACAGCGCAAACCCATGACAGCAAGGGAAGGTGACACCCGTATGAGCACCACCCCGCAAATGGGTCAGATGGCACAGCAGTACCCGAGCACCTCGCCGTACCAGCAGCAGTTCGGCTCGCTGGAACAGCTCCAGCAGCTCGGCCAGCAGCAGCCGTACCAGCAGCTGTTGCAGCAGATGACACCCCAACAGGACCAGCAGGCGCAGCAGGCCGAGCAGCAGCTCCAGCAGATCTCGCTGGCCGCCGTGCAGCAGCTCGTCCAGCAGGTGCAGGCACAGGCGCTCGCCGCCGGTGTGGCGAACGGCTTCATCGACTTCGTCCACCCGGTGCAGGGGCAGCCGCACCAGATCTTCCTGCGCATCAACGGCCAGTTCCGGGTCCTGAACAGCCCGACGCCGCAGATCCAGCAGCAGATCCAGCAGGCGTTCGCCTTCGGCCACCAGGTCGTCGGCGTCTGGGACACCCAGTCGCCGAACGTCCTGCGGAGCGTGCGGATCCAACGCCTGTGACGGGCACCTGAAATGACGGAGGCGCTTCCCCCGCGCTCGGGGGGAAGCGCCTCTTTCCGTGTCCTACAGAGCCACGCCCAGCAGCGCGTCCACCGCGCGCGACACGACGCCGGGGGCGCTCTCGTCGGTGCCGCCGCGCTCCTGCTGGAGCGCCGCCCAGCGGTCGACCGCGGCGAGCGCGGCCGGGGCGTCGAGGTCGTTGGCGAGGGCCTCGCGGATCTCCTCGACCAGCGCCTCCGCTCCCGGGCCGTCGGGCCGGGAGACGGCCGCGCGCCAGCGGGCCAGGCGCGCCTCGGCGTCCCGGAGCACCTGGTCGGTCCACTCCCAGTCGGCCCGGTAGTGGTGGGCGAGGAGCGCGAGCCGGATGGCGGCCGGGTCGACGCCGTCCCGGCGCAGCGCGGAGACGAAGACGAGGTTGCCCTTGGACTTGGACATCTTCTCGCCGTGCAGGGCGACCATGCCCGCGTGGACGTAGGCCTTGGCCATGGGGAACTCGCCGGTGAGCACCTGGGCGTGCGAGGCGCCCATCTCGTGGTGCGGGAAGGCGAGGTCGGAGCCGCCGCCCTGGACGTCGAAGGTCATGCCGAGGTGGTCCAGGGCGATGGCCACGCACTCGATGTGCCAGCCGGGGCGGCCCCGGCCGAGCGAGGCGCCGTCCCAGCTCGGCTCGCCCTCGCGGGCGGCCATCCACAGCATCGGGTCGAGCGGGTTCTTCTTGCCCGGACGGTCCGGGTCGCCGCCGCGCTCGGCGGACAGCAGCCGCATCGCGGCGGCGTCGAGGCCGGAGACCTTGCCGAAGTCGGGGTCGGCCTCGACGGAGAAGTAGATGTCGCCGTCGAGTTCGTAGGCGGCGCCCGCCTCACGCAGGCGTTCGACGAGCGGCACGATGCCGGGTATCGCCTCGACGGCGCCGATGTAGTGCTGCGGGGGCAGCATGCGCAGGGCGGTCATGTCCTCGCGGAAGAGGGCGGTCTCCTTCTCGGCGAGGGCCACCCAGTCGACGCCGTCGCGCTCGGCCCGCTCCAGCAGCGGATCGTCGACGTCGGTGACGTTCTGGACGTAGTGAACCTGCCGCTTGGTGTCGAGCCACACGCGCTGCACGAGGTCGAACGCGTTGTAGGTCGCCGCGTGACCCATGTGGGTCGCGTCGTACGGGGTGATGCCGCAGACGTAGATACGGGCGACGGGACCGGGCTCGAGGGTGACGAGTCCACCGGTCGCGGTGTCGTGGATCCGGAGGTCGCGGCCCTTGCCGGGCAGGGCGGGGACCTCAGAAGCGGGCCAGGCATACATGTCATGAGCGTAACCGGACCGGCGTTCCATATACGAACCGGATCGGGCCGGATGGCCGGTAAGGCGCTCTTGCGCCCCACCGGCCCGTATGCAGTACGGCTCGTATGCGGTGCGGCTCGTATGCGGTACGGCTACACCGGCGGCCAGGGGATCGCGGGCCACTCCCCGCTCGGCTCGGGGTGGACGCCGGAGGCGAGCATCGCCTCGACACGCGCGCGTGTGGCGTCGATCTCGGCCTCGGTGATCAGCGGGGTGAGAGTGGCCGTGAGCGCCCCGCGGGGCTCCAGTGCCGCCTTCAGGCCCTTGAGGACGTCGACCGCCTCCCCGGTGAGGGCCTCGCCCGCCCAGCCCCACAGCAGGGTGCGCAGCTTGTTCTCGACGTTGAAGGTGACCCCGTGATCGATGCCGTAGAGCCGCTCCTCGGCGGCGGGCAGCAGATGACCGCCCTTGCGGTCGGCGTTGTTGATCACGGCGTCCAGGACGGCGAGCCGGCGCAGCCGCTCGTCGTCGGCGTGCACCAGCAGGGCGGTGCGCCCCTCGCCGACCTCGGCGAACCCGACGGCCTTCCAGCCCGGCCCGGGCTCCTCCGAGTCCACCAGCGCGAGCAGCTCACCGCCGGGCACGAGGTCGATCCACAGCTGGCACATGCCCTCGCCGTACGGACCGTTCCGCAGCACGGTGGGCGGTACGAGCCCCCAGCCGGTCGCCTCGGAGACCGCGAACGCGGCGACCTCCCGCTGGGCGAGATTGCCGTCGGGGAAGTCCCACAGCGGGCGCTCGCCGGCGATCGGCTTGTAGACGCAGGACGCCTCCTGGTCCGCACGGGACACCGTGCAGAACAGGGCCGCGTTGGAGGCCTCGCGGATCCGGCCGCGGACGGTGAGCTCGCCCTCGGTGAG
Source organism: Streptomyces davaonensis JCM 4913 (assembly GCF_000349325.1). Taxonomy (GTDB): domain Bacteria; phylum Actinomycetota; class Actinomycetes; order Streptomycetales; family Streptomycetaceae; genus Streptomyces; species Streptomyces davaonensis. Next base: position 7,752,152 of record NC_020504.1, on the reverse strand, counting down.
CAGATTCAGCGGGGTCACGCTCCGCGGCGGTATCCGTTCTGGCGCGGACATACGTGTCCCTCCGGGTCCAGGGGCAGGCTGCACAGCGGGCACGGCGGCCGCCCGGCGTTGACGACGTCCAGGGCGCGCTTGGCGAAGGCGCGGGCCTGCGCGCCGGTGAGTCTGACCCGCAGCATCGGGGGGCCGTTCTCCTCGTCCTGGAGCAGCCGCTCCTCGGCCTCGGCGAGGTCCTCGTCGGACTCCGCCTCCAGCTCGACCAGCGCCTGCGCCTCGACGATCATGCGCTGTTCCTCGCCGTCCCAGGCCAGCGCCATGGTGCCGACCCGGAACTCCTCCTCGATCGGGGTGTCGAGGGGGGCGGTGTCGGAGACCTCGTTGGGTGCCATGGCGGGCACCGAGGCGCTGCCGCCACTGCGTCGGACGACCTCGTCGAGGAGTTCGTCCATGCGCTCGGCGAGCGCGGCCACCTGCGTCTTCTCCAGGGCCACGCTGGTCACCCGGGAGCCGGCGGACGCCTGGAGGAAGAACGTACGGCGTCCGGGCAGTCCGACCGTGCCGGCCACGAAACGCTCCGGCGGGTCGTAGAGGAACACCTGACGGGACACGTCCTGTCTCCATGGGAATCGTGAACGGACTCGGGATCGGGCCGCTACCGCGACCGCTTCACCCTACTGCGCCCGGCGATCACGGTGCGCCCGCACCGCCCCCGACCGGGGCGTCGCCGGCCGGCGGTTCCGCACGGGGCGCCAGGGAGGCGAAGTCCCCGGTGTCACCGAGGCGGAGGAGAAACGGCCGCAGTCGTGTGTAGCGGATCGCGGTGATGGAACACGGTTCGACAGCGATCCGCTGGAAGAGGTCCAGATGAAGTCCGAGTGCCTCCGCGACCAGGGACTTGATGATGTCGCCGTGCGAGCACATCAGATACACGGCGTCGGCGCCGTGCTCGCGCTCCACGCGCGCGTTCCACTCGCGTACGGCCTCGGCGGCGCGGGTCTGCATCGCCCGCATCGATTCGCCGCCGGGGAACGCGGCCGCCGAGGGGTGTGCCTGGACGATCTCCATCAGCGGTTCGTCCTTGAGCTCGGCGAGCTTGCGGCCCGACCAGTCGCCGTAGTCGCACTCCCCGATCCGCTCCTCGGTGTGCGCCCGCAGTCCGGGCCGGGCGTCGAGGAGCGGCCGTACGGTCTCCTCGCAGCGCTGAAGGGGGCTGGTGACGACCTCGGAGATCGGCAGCCCGGCGAGGCGTGCGGGCAGGGCGGCGGCCTGCGCGGCGCCGCGTTCGTCGAGGGCGACGCCGGGCGTCCATCCGGCGAGCAGTCCCTCGGTGTTGGCGGTGGAACGTCCGTGCCGGACCAGGATGAGGGTGGGCATGCGGCCCAGGGTAGGCGCACCTCGGGGTGCGTCGGCCGGGAGCAGGCGGGAGAATACGCTCCGTGATCGTCGACTGTGCCATCTACCGTGACGGGACGCGGACCGAGGGGCCCAAGGACTTCTCCGTCGCGCTGGCGCAGTGCCGCGGGGGCGGGGACGCGTTCGTCTGGATCGGGCTCTACGAGCCCACCGAGGCCGAGTTCGACCGGGTCACGCAGGAGTTCGGGCTGCATCCGCTGGCCGTCGAGGACGCCCTCAGCGCCCACCAGCGCCCCAAGCTGGAGATCTACGACGACTCGCTGTTCATGGTCCTCAAGCCGGTCGGCTACGAACCCAGGCACGACATCGTCTCGGCCGGTGAGGTCATGGTCTTCATCGGCGACTCGTTCGTGGTGACCGTGCGGCACGGCGAGGAGGCGCCGCTCGCCGCCGTGCGCCGCCGGCTCGAGGCCGAGCCCGAGATGCTCCGGCACGGTCCCACGGCGGTGCTGTACTCGATCGCCGACGCCGTCGTCGACCACTACGTGGACGTGGCGGGCGAACTGAGCACCGATCTGGAGGGGCTGGAGGCCGAGGTGTTCTCGCCGACCGGCGGTGGCTCGCGGCACACGGCGTCCCGGATCTACAACTTCAAGCGGCAGATCCTGGAGTTCCGCCGCGCCACGGGCCCGTTGGCGCAGCCGCTGGACCGGCTCGCGGGCGGTGGTGTGTTCGGTGTCCGGGTGCCCTTCGTGCACGCGAAGGCGCAGCCGTTCTTCCGTGACGTGAACGACCATCTCACGCGGGTGAACGAGTCGGTGGAGGCCCTGGACCGGCTGGTGTCGGACATCCTCTCGGCTCATCTGGCGCAGATGAGCGTCCGGCAGAACGACGACATGCGGAAGATCTCCGCGTGGGCGGCCATGGCCGCGGTCCCCACGATGATCGCGGGGATCTACGGCATGAACTTCGACCACATGCCCGAGCTGCACTGGCTGTGGTCGTATCCGGCCTTGATCGCGGGCATGGCCGCCCTGGAGGTCATGCTGTACCGGCTCTTCAAGAGCCGGGGGTGGTTGTAGCCACGTCGGTGGCTAGGCGAATTCGGGGGCGGAGGTCGCCGGGCCGCCCAGGGCGTCGCGGCGTTCGGGCATCTTCAGGGACACCATGCGCCGCCAGCCCGCGGCCCGTTCCCAGGCGTACACCGCGTGGATGCCGGCGGCGAGCACCGCCGACTTGGGGCGCGGCCAGCCGAGGATGCGGCCCATGTGGGCCATGACGGCGAGGCTGACGTCCCGGTAGATCCGGATCTCCGCGAGCGCGCACTCGCGGAGGGTCTGCTGGATCGCGCGGCCGTGTCCGGCGTAGGCGAAGCGCAGCAGTTCCTCATGGCAGTAGGCGAGGTGGTTGTCCTCGTCGTTGGAGATCATTTTGACCGCGCGGCCGATGTCGGGATGGTCGGCGAAGTGCTTGCGCAGCAGCTCCATCTCCTCCGAGGCGCGCTGTTCGGTGACCCTGCTGTGGGCGAGGTAGGTGACGATGTCCTGCACGGTGAGCCGCTCCTCGCCCTTGAGCTTCTCGTGGGCGAGGCCGATGCCGTGCTTCTCCAGGAGCATCGTGTAGTCGGTCTCGTGCGGGACGGGGACGGGCTCCAGACCGCGCTTCTTCAGCAGGGCGTTGAAGATCCGCCCGTGCTTGTCCTCGTCGGCGCCATGGCGGGTGATCTTGGGGGCGAGTGCGCGCTCGCCGTCCGGGACGAGCACGGCGATGCGGGCGTTCTCCCAGCCGCCCTGGGACTCCCCGCTCGCGGCGATGGAGCAGAACAGGGCGAAGGATTCGTCGTTGTCGAGGATCTCGGTGAACAGACTCTTTGCCGAAAGCATCGTGAGCACCTCTCTGCGGGCCTCCGCGGGACTCCGCAAAGAACGAGTCAAATGCGGCGTGAGGGGTGCTGCAACAGTTGTGTCGGACAACTCCGCCAAAAGGAGGACCGGCGGGGTCACGACGGGGGCGTAACCGCACGGGCGTGGGCGCGTTGTTCTGCGTGACGGCCGTGGCGGGGAAGACCCCCGAGCCCCCACCACGGCCGTGGAAACTTCCCCCGCAGGGTTACGCGAGTCCGGCCCGCTCCAGGGCCTCGGTGCCGGCCCGCAGCGAGGCGAGGCGCTCGTCGAGGGTGAAGCCCGCGGGGGCGAGCGTGAGGGTGGTGACCCCGGCCGCCGCGTAGGCCTTCATCCGGTCCGCGATCCGGTCCACGGAACCGAGCAGGGTCGTGGAGTCGATCAGGTCGTGCGGTACGGCGGCCGCGGCGCCCTGCTTGTCGCCGGAGAGGTACTTGTCCTGGATCTCGGCGGCTTCCTTCTCGTACCCCATGCGCTGGGCGAGCTGGTTGTAGAAGTTCTGCTTGCGGCTGCCCATGCCGCCGACGTACAGGGCGGTGTAGGGACGGAAGGTGTCGGCGAGGGCCGTCACGTCCTTGTCGTCGCCGACGGCGAGCGGGACGGTGGGGCAGACGTCGAAGCCGTCGAGGGTCTTGCCGGCCTTCTCGCGGCCCGCGCGCAGGTACTTGATCGCCGTGTCCTCCAGGTGCTCGGCGGAGGGGAAGATCAGCAGCGCGCCGTCGGCGATCTCGCCGGTCTGCTCCAGGTTCTTCGGGCCGATCGCGGCGATGTACAGCGGGATGTGCTCGCGGGTGGGGTGCACGGTGAGCTTGATGGGCTTGCCGGGGCCGCCGGGCAGCGGCAGCGTCCAGTGCTCGCCCTCGTGGCTGAGGCGCTCGCGGCTCATCGCCTTGCGGACGATCTCGACGTACTCGCGGGTGCGGGAGAGCGGCTTGTCGAACTTGACGCCGTACCAGCCCTCGGAGACCTGCGGTCCGGAGACGCCGAGGCCGAGGCGGAAGCGGCCGCCGGAGAGCGAGTCGAGGGTGGCGGCGGTCATCGCGGTCATCGCCGGCTGGCGGGCCGGGATCTGGAAGATGGCCGAACCGACGTCGATGCGCTCGGTCTTGGCGGCGACCCAGCTGAGCACGGTGGCGGCGTCCGAGCCGTAGGCCTCGGCGGCCCAGCAGACGGCGTAGCCGAGGCGGTCGGCCTCCTGGGCGACGGCGAGGTTGTCGCCGTCCATTCCGGCACCCCAGTAGCCGAGGTTGATCCCGAGCTGCATGGCCGATCCCCTTACTCATCAGTAACGTCCTTGTTGCCGAGACCTTAGCGCGGTGACGGCCCTGGCGGGGTGCGGCGTGGGCGCCGATTTCGTTGACGGGGAAACTGGTTATCCACAGGCACCCACGCGGAAGGTTCTGGCCAGTAATCTCGGCGTCCATGGAGCAGAGGCATCTCGGCCGGACCGGCCTTCGTGTGTCCCGTATCGGACTCGGCACCCTCACCTGGGGCAGGGACACCGACGAGCACGACGCCGCGGACCTCTTGAAGACGTTCTGGGAGGCGGGCGGGTCGCTCATCGACACGGCGGACGTGTACGGCGACGGGGAGGCCGAGTATCTGCTCGGGCAGCTCATAGAAGGTCTTGTGCCGCGCCGGGACCTGGTCATCTCGACCAAGGCGGGCAGCGTGCCCGACCCGGACCGCCGGTTCGACGGCTCCCGGGGGCATCTGCTCGCCGCCCTGGACGCCTCGCTGGCCCGGCTCGGCACGGACTACGTCGACGTGTGGCACATCCACGCCTTCGACCCGGACACCCCGCTGGAGGAGACCCTCCAGGCCCTCGACATCGCGGTCAGCAGCGGCCGGGCGCGGTACGCGGGCGTCTCCAACTTCTGCGGCTGGCAGCTCGCCAAGGCGGCGACGTGGCAGCTGGCGGCACCGGGGACACGGACCCGGCTGGCCAGTACGCAGCTGGAGTACTCGCTGCTCCAGCGGGGCGTGGAGCGCGAGGTGCTGCCGGCCGCGCTGGACCTGGGCATCGGGATGCTGCCCTCCTCACCGCTCGGCCGAGGCGTGCTCACGGGCAAGTACCGGGGCGCCACGCCCCCGCCCGACTCCCGGGGCGCCTCCGAGCACTTGGCGCCCTTCGTCGCGCCGTATCTCGACGACACGGCGAGCCGGATCGTGGACGCGGTGCAGACCGCGGCGGACGGGCTCGCCGTGACCCCGCTCCAGGTGGCCCTCGCCTGGGTCCGCGACCGGCCGGGCGTCACCGCGCCCATCATCGGCGCGCGCAACGCGCAGCAGCTCACGGCGGCATTGTCAGTGGAGGCGCTTAGTCTTCCTGACGAGATCTGCCGGGCGCTCGACGATGTGTCGGCACCCGTGCACCGCTACCCCGATCACGACTGGAGCACGCTGTGAGCACGGAGCCCGAGGACACGGAGTCCGCGGTGGAGGGCGCTGCGGAGGGCGCCGAGCCTGAAGCGGGGGGCACCGACGGCGCCGCAGAGGGCGGCGAGAAGGCTCAGCTGTCGGAGGCCGAGGCCGAGTTGGCGGCGCAGCGGGTCGAGCGGGAGCGGATCGCTCGGCGGAAGGCCGAGAAGGCGGGGCCCGTCGAGGCCGGGGGGAAGCTCAGCGGGACCGCCGCGGATCTGCTGGCCGCCGTCCGGGCCGTGGAGGGTGGTGCCAAGCCTGCGGCCACCGTGTTCGCCGAGCCCGAGCCCCGGCGGCCCGCTCCGGAGCCGGTGCGGCGGGCGCAGCCCGTCGTGGCCGAGGCACCGGTGGCGCCCGCGGCCGAGGCCGTTGCGGATGTGGCGCAGGTGTTGGCCGAGGGCGGCGCCCCCGGCACGCTCGCGCCTCAGGTCGCCGCAGCGCTCGGTGAGGGCGCGGGTGACGAGTTGCGGGCGGATCCCTGGCAGTTGCTGCGGGTCGGCGGAGTACGGCCGGAGCAGGCCGACGGGTTCGCGCGGGCGCTGCTGGGCGCCGAGTGCGGTCCGGACGACGAGCGGCGGGGCCGGGCGACGACCGTCTGGCTGCTGGAACAGGCGGCCGTGGCGGGGCATACGGCCCTGGAGCTGCCGACGCTCACCGCGGCGCTGGCCCGCCAGGGCGTGCCTGATGCGGACACCGCCGTGCAGAACACGCTCGCCGAGGGCGAGGCGCTGGCTTTCCAGGACGCCCTGGACGACGCTCCGGCGACGGGCGACACGGGTGGCGAGGAGGGCGACGAGGGCGAGGAGCGGCCCGTCCGGGTGCTCGTCGGGCTTGAGCGGTACGCCCTCGCGGAGGAGAGCCTCGCCGACGGTCTGGGCCGACTGATCAACTCCGTGCCCAAGCAGGACGGTTCGGCCGGGGCCTGGGACGAGGCCGCCGCCTCGGCCGGGGGCTCCGCGGGCGAGCTGATCCGCGCGGTCGCCGGGCACGCCCTGGTGCTGCACACCGGCGGAGCGGCCTCGCTCGCCGAGCCCGCGGCGCTGCTGCGCGCGGCGCACGGCATGGGCCTGCGCGTGTGGGCCGCCACCCACAGCCCGCTGGGCCGGGAGGGGTTCGCTCGACAGGTCGGCCCGGGTTCCCATGTCGTCACCCTCGCCGGGCTGCTCTCCGGTGTCGAAGGGCCGGGGCGGGACGTGGACGGGGCGTTGGATCTCGATCTGCTGGTGGTGCTTGACGCGCCGCAGTTGGACGTCGAGGCGGCCGCTCTGGTCGCGGAGTCCTTGGCGGACGGGGCCCGGCTGGTGCTGGCCGGGGATCCGGGGGTGTTGGGGTCGGCTGGGCCCGGGCGGGTGTTCGGGGATCTGCTGGCCGCTCGGGTCTGTCCGCAGGTTGCCTCTCGGCTGCCGGATCCCGGGCCGCTCGGCGAGCTGGTCTCGGGCATCGGCATCGGTGAGCTGAACCAGGTCGAAGCGCCCGGCAAGGAGGTCGTGATCGTGCCGGTGCGGGACGCGGGCGAGGCCGTGCACCGGACCGTGCAGCTCGTCGCCGACTCCGTGCCGCGGGCGTTCGGGGTGCGGCCCGAGGACACCCAGGTCATCACGCCGGGGCACGGGGGTGCCGCCGGTACCCGTGCGCTCAACGCGGCGCTCAAGGAACGGCTCAATCCCGGCCCCGGCCGCTTCGGCGGCTTCGACCCCGGGGACCGGATCGCCTACTCCCCCGCGCCGGGCCGTACGCTGCCGGGCCACGTCGTGAAGGCCGACGCCGACGGGCTGCACCTGTCCTGCGCGGGCGAGGCCGTCGTCGTACCGAAGGAGCGGGTGGAGCAGTCCGTGCGGCACGGGTGGGCGCTCACCGCGCATCAGGCCGTGGGCGGACGCTGGCCCGCCGTCGTGGTCGTGCTGCCCGGTGACGCGGCGGGGGCGCTCAGCCGCCCGTGGGTGTACACGGCGTTCGGCCGGGCGGAGCGGCACCTGTCCGTGGTGCACGGCGTGGAGCAGGCCCTGCCCCGGGCCGTGGCCGAGGTCCCGGCGAAGCCCCGGACGACCCGGCTCCCTGCACTGCTCGTCCCACAGCCCGGTCAACCCACCTAGGGGCGCGGCGCAGAAAGGCGACGGCGCCACGGAAGACTCCGTGGCGCCGTCGCCCAAGCCCAGCGCTAGCGTTCCGCGTCCAGCGGCTCCAGGTCCTCGTCGTCCTCGTCGGCGTCCTCGGAGTCCTCCACGTCCTCCACGTCCAGCTCGTCGTCGAAGACCGCGCTGACGTCGAAGCGGCAGACCACCTGCTGGGGATCGATCTGCTCGAACGGGGCCTCCAGCCACTCGCCGGGGTCGGCCGGCTCGTCGGCGGCGGTCACCCACAGCGTGGAGTCGCCCTCCTCCAGGCCGAACTCCTTGTGCCGGGAGGCGATCTCGTCCGGTTCGAACTCGCCGAACAGAATCCCCAGCGCGCCATGGACCGTGCCCGACGCCTCCCCGTCCACGTCGTAGTCCGCGGCCTCGACCCGCTCCGCCTGCGCCAGCAGCCGCTGCGGCTCCACCACGGCGTAGTCGCGCCGGATCAGCACGCTCACCGCGTTCGGCTCCTCGGGGCCCGCGTACGGCGGCAGGCCGTCGTCGGTGCCGGGGATCTCGAAGGGTGTGACCTCGTCGTAGCGGTCGTAGAGCAGCTCGTCGTACGCCTCGGCGGCCGTGGCCAGCTGGTTGAACGCCTCGTAGACGGCCGGGTCGTCCTCCCCCGACCGGCGTTCGACCGCGGCGAGATGGCGGTCGAGCGCGGTCTTGACCGCCTCGGCGGCGGCGCGTACCTCGGCAGCGGTGGGCTGCGCAGCATCAGACATAGTGCAGACGCTATCCGTACCGAGCCCCAGCCCGCACAATAGATGCGATGCCGGAATACGAATTTGTCGACGTGTACGTACCGCGCGGGGTTTCCCGCAAGGACGCCACACGCCTGCTGACGGACCATGCCGAGTACGGACACTGGGAGTTGGACCGACTGAGCCTGCTGCGCGACGGAAGCCGCAGGGTGCGGCTGCGCCGCAGGATCATCCGCCAGGTGCGCGCCACGTGGTGAGAGCAGACAAAGACGGAGCGGGCCCCGCCGACACGGCGGGGCCCGCTCCGTCGTACGCGGTGTCTCAGGCCGAGGCCCGCGCCTTGCGGTAGAGCACGGCGCCCGCCAGCATCACACCCGCGCCCATGGGGAGAACGAGGCCGAGCGGCAGCTCACTGCCGGTCGCGGCGAGCTGGGCGAGGCCGTCGGGCTCGGTGACGGACCCGGCTCCCGGCAGGTCGGCCTGCGGGGTGCCGTCGGGTGTCACATCGCCCGAGGTGGACGGGGTGCCCGGGGTTTCGGGGCGAGGAGGCCCGTCCGGATTGCCGCGATCACTCGGGTTGTTCGGATTGCCCGGGTGCTCAGGGCTCCCAGGATTGCCCGGGTTCTCCGGCCCTCCCGGATTGCCGGGCTGCTCCGGCACCCCCGGAGGGTTCCCGTACTCGCCTCCACCGTCACCGGATCCACCCCCGTTCCCACAGTCGTTGCCCGTGGCCCCATTGCCGACTCCCACGACATTGACGCTGTTGCCGCAGACGTTGACCGGCGCATGGACCGGCACCTCGACATGGTTGCCGGATGCCACACCGGGCGAATCCGAGGCGTACCCACCGGAGTGCGCTCCCCCGGAGCCCCCGGAGCCCCCAGAGCCCCCGGACCGCACCGACTGATTGACGCACGTGTTCCCGACCGCCGGGTTGAGCACCCCGACCACGTTGACCGTGTTGCCGCAGGCGTTGACCGGTGCGTGCACCGGCGCCTGGACCGTGTTGCCCGACAGCACGCCGGGCGAGTTCGAGCTGGACCCGCTCGCGCCCGAGTGGGCCTGGGCGGTCCCGCCCGCGGCGGCGATCACGCCGGTCGCGGCCGCCACGGTCATCAGACCCTTGCGGGTGACCTGTCGCATTGCTGAATTCCCTGCCTTCCCCCACAGATGACCCACGCGAAAAGACCGGTCGGTCCCGGAGCGCATGGCACGCACTCCGGGACCGACGGTGTCGAACGAACCCTCTAAAGGCCGAAACCTCGAAAAGGCAGCGTCACTTGTTCACGCAGGTGTTGCCGAAGGCGGGGTTCAGCAGCCCGATCACGGAGATCGTGTTGCCGCACACGTTCACCGGGACGTGCACGGGAACCTGGACCACGTTGCCGGACAGGACACCCGGGGAGTGCACCGCGGCACCCTGGGCGCCGGAGTCGGCGACGGCCAGGCCGGCACCCGCGAGAACCAGACCACCGGTGGCAGCCGCAGCGGCGACGATCTTCTTGATCATTATTCCTCCTTGTTGGCAATGCGATCCCAAGTAGCGGATCGCATCAGCAGTAACGAGGAGGGAGTAATGGAGCTACGAGCTTATCGTCGCATTCACTCTTCTCAGTCAATTCCGCACGGGCGGCCGAATAGTGAAGTTTCGTTTCAGTGGGCCAATTCAGGACGGCTTCAGGACGACTTCAGGACGCGTCGATGAACCGGTCGAGCACCCGTACACCGAACTTGAGCCCGTCCACCGGCACCCGCTCGTCGACCCCGTGGAACATCCCCGCGAAGTCCAGCTCGGGCGGCAGCTGGAGCGGCGCGAAGCCGAAGCAGCGGATGCCGAGGTCGTCGAAGGACTTGGCGTCGGTGCCGCCGGAGAGCATGTACGGCACGGCCCGCGCGATCGGGTCCTCGGCGCTCAGCGCGCTCTGCATGGCGTCGACGAGCCTGCCGTCGAAGTCGGTCTCCAGCGCCTTGTCGGCGTGCACGTCCTCGCGTCGCACGCGCGGGCCGAGCAGGCGGTCGAGGTCGGCGAGGAACTCCTCCTCGTAGCCGGGCAGAAACCGGCCGTCGACGTGCGCGGTGGCCTGGCCGGGGATGACGTTGACCTTGTAGCCGGCGCCGAGCATGGTGGGCGCCGCCGAGTTCTTCAGGGTCGCGCCGACCATCTTGGCGATACCGCCGAGCTTGGCGAGCGTCTCGTCCATGTTCTCGGGGTCGAGTTCGGTGCCGAGCGCGTCGGAGAGCTCGTCGAGGAAGGACCGTACGGTCTTGGTGACCCGGACCGGCCACTTGTGCCGCCCGAGCCGCCCGACGGCATCGCACAGCTCGGTGATGGCGTTGTCGTCGTTGGTCATCGAGCCGTGGCCCGCGGTGCCGTCGACGGTCAGCCGCATCCAGTGCATGCCCTTCTGGGCGGTCTCCACCAGATACAGCCGCAGCTTCTCGTTGACGGTGAAGGAGAACCCGCCGACCTCGCCGATCGCCTCGGTGACGCCCTCGAAGAGGTCCGGGTGCTTCTGCACCAGGTACTTGGCGCCGTAGGTGCCGCCCGCCTCCTCGTCGGCGAGGAACGCGAGGACGATGTCGCGCGGCGGCTTGCGGCCGCTGCGCAGCCGGTCGCGCACGACGGCCAGCGTCATCGCGTCCATGTCCTTCATGTCGACGGCCCCGCGCCCCCACACACAGCCGTCCGCGATCTCGCCGGAGAAGGGGTGGTGGGTCCAGTCGGCGGCGTTGGCCGGGACGACATCGGTGTGACCGTGGATGAGGAGCGCGGGCCGGGAGGGGTCCTCGCCCTCGATCCGGGCCACGGTGGAGGCACGCCCCTGGTGCGACTCGATGATCCGCGGTTCCAGGCCCACTTCGGCGAGCTTCTCGGCCACGTACTCGGCGGCCTTGCGCTCCCCGGGACCGGAGTGGTCGCCGTAGTTGCTCGTATCGATCCGGATCAGCTCGCGGCAGAGGTCCACGACCTCGTCCTCGCCGGTGACGCCCTTGGCCGTGTCGGTCCCGCTCACGCTGCTTCCTCCCACTGTCACTGCTGGTGGTCCCCCTCATCCTCCTCCTGCGACCGGCCCGCGCCCAAGACCGCCCCTGCCCCGTCACACGCCGTTCACGCCGGAACAGGGGGTGATCGGCCACCCCCGAAAGCCTGGTAATGTTTCCTCTGTCGCCGCGGGGGAAACCCCGCACGACAGACACCTTGTCCGGGTGGCGGAATGGCAGACGCGCTAGCTTGAGGTGCTAGTGCCCTTTATCGGGCGTGGGGGTTCAAGTCCCCCCTCGGACACCAGTGGTTACACCATCGAGTGCCGGCCGGGAGCGATCCCGACCGGCACTTCGCGTTTCACGGCGTACTCCCCCGACCCACTCCCCCGGTCTGGCGCTCGGGGGCAGGCGGGTGTGCACAGCGGGTCAACTCGGGCCCGGCGGCCGGGCCTACGGTCCCCGGGAGCAGACCCCTCCACGAGCAGGAGTACGACCATGTCCTCGCCCGACTCCGCAGCCTCCTACGCCCGCGATCTCGCCCAGGTCGAGCGGGCCAACGCCACCGGCCGCACCCCCGCCGTGTTCGTGCACGGTCTGTGGCTGCTGCCGACCAGCTGGGACCGGTGGGCGGCCGTCTTCGAGGAGGCCGGGTTCGCGCCGGTCACCCCCGGCTGGCCGGACGACCCGGAGACCGTCGAGGAGGCGCAGGCGCATCCCGAGGTGTTCGCCGGGAAGAGCGTCGGGCAGGTCGCGGACCACTTCTGCGATCTGATCGGGAAGCTGGAGCGCAAGCCGGTCGTCGTCGGGCACTCCTTCGGCGGTCTGATCACCCAGATCGTCGCCGGGCGCGAGCTGTCCCGGGCGTCGGTGGCGATCGACCCGGCGCCGTTCCGCGGGGTGCTGCCGCTGCCCCTGTCCTCGCTGCGGGCGGCGCGTCCGGTGCTGGGCAACCCGGCCAACTTCCACCGGGCGGTGCCGCTGACCTTCGAGCAGTTCCGCTACTCCTTCGCCAACGCGGTGAGCGAGGAGGAGGCGCGCGAGCTGTACGACACCTTCGCGGTGCCAGCGCCGGGCGAGCCGCTGTTCCAGGCGGCCGCGGCCAACCTCAACCCGTGGACCGAGGTGAAGGTCGACACCACCGCGGAGGGCCGGGGCCCGCTGCTGATCATCTCGGGCGAGAAGGACCACACCGTGCCGTGGGCCATCGCGAACGCCTCGTACAAGAAGCAGTTGCACAACGAGCACGCGGTGACGGAGATCGTCGAGATGCCCGGCCGGGGGCACGCGCTGACGATCGACCACGGCTGGCGTGACGTCGCGGACACGGCGCTGACGTTCATCAGGCGATTCGCCCGCTGACACGCTCCGGAGTCGACCTGGCGCTCTGTGTGGGGCATCTCTCGCGCCCGCACAAAACGCCAGGTCATCGGCGTGCCCACGACACCCGGACGGCCCGGAAGATCCATCCCGAGTGGCAGTACGAAGGGGTCGCACCTAGCGTCGTACTAAAATTTCCGGCTTGTTACGGAGCTGGAGCCGGACAACCCCAGGCAGACCTGCGGGCCCGCCAGCGCCCCGGAGGCTTCCGGGATCGAGACGCGAGGACCTGATGGCAGCCATACACGAGAGCAGTGCTCTCGGTCTGCTCGACGAAGAGATCCGCGAGCGATTCGGTGATACGGCACGTTTCTCCGGAGGTCCGGCGGCCTCTCCCCGCACCCTCGTCGACATTCTCGACGCGTCCGTACGGCAGTACCCGGACGAGCTCGCCCTGGACGACGGGACGACCCGGCTGACCTATCGGGCGCTGGCCGTCGAGGTGGCGCGGGTGCGGCGGCTGCTCGCCGAGGCCGGAGTCGGGCTCGGGGACCGGGTGGGCGTGCGGGTGCCGTCCGGGACCAATGACCTCTACGTGGCCATCCTGGCGGTGCTCGCGGCCGGTGCCGCCTATGTGCCGGTCGACGCGGAGGACCCGGACGAGCGGGCCGAGCTGGTGTTCGGGGAGGCGGACGTGCGGGCCGTCATCGGGGCCGGGCACGAGATCACCGCGCACAGCCGCTCCGAGGCGCCCGCCGGGCGGCCCGGGGTCGAGCACGACGCCTGGATCATCTTCACCTCCGGTTCGACCGGGAAGCCCAAGGGTGTCGCCGTCAGTCACGAGAGCGCCGCCGCGTTCGTGGACGCCGAGGCCGCGCTGTTCCTCACCGAGGACCCGATCGGGCCCGGTGACCGGGTCATGGCGGGTCTGTCGGTCGCCTTCGACGCGTCCTGCGAGGAGATGTGGCTGGCCTGGCGGTACGGCGCCTGTCTGGTGCCGGTGCCCCGGTCCCAGGTCAGGAGCGGCGCCGATCTCGGGCCGTGGCTGGTGGAGCAGGAGATCACGGTCGTCTCGACGGTGCCCACGCTGGCCGCGCTGTGGGAGCCGGACACCCTGAACGACGTACGGCTGCTGATCTTCGGCGGTGAGGCCTGCCCTCCGGAGCTGGCGCAGCGGCTGGTGACCGAGGGCCGTGAGGTGTGGAACACCTACGGGCCGACCGAGGCGACCGTGGTGGCCTGCGCCTCGCTGCTGAGCGGCGCGGAGCCGATCCGGATCGGGCTGCCGCTGAACGGCTGGGAGCTGGCCGTCGTCGACGAGGCCGGGGAGCCGGTGGCGATGGGCGCCGGCGGCCAGCTGGTGATCGGCGGGGTCGGGCTCGCCCGGTACCTGGACGCCGAGAAGGACGCGGAGAAGTACGCGCCGCTGGACTCCCTGGGCTGGGAGCGGGCGTACCGCAGTGGTGACCTGGTCAAGGCGGAGCCGGAGGGGCTGATCTTCCTCGGGCGGGCCGATGAGCAGATCAAGCTCGGCGGGCGTCGGATCGAGCTGGGCGAGGTGGACGCGGCGCTCCAGGCGCTGCCCGGGGTCGCGGGCGCCGCGTCCGCCGTGCGCACCGCCCGCAGCGGCAACCAGCTCCTCGTCGGGTACGTGGTCACCCAGGACGGCTGGGACCAGGCGGTGGCCGTGGAGAAGCTGCGCGCCGAGCTGCCCGCGGCGCTGGTGCCGCTGCTGGCGCCGGTCGAGGACCTGCCGACGCGGACCAGCGGCAAGGTGGACCGCAACGCCCTGCCGTGGCCGCTGGAGGGCCTGGAGACCGGCGCCAAGGCCGAGCAGCTCTACGGCACCGAGGCGTGGCTCGCCGAGCAGTGGACGGAGGTCCTGGGCATCCCGGTGACCGGCGCCCGCGACGACTTCTTCGCGATCGGCGGCAGCAGTCTGGCCGCCGCCCAGCTCACCACGAAGCTGCGCACCCGCTACCCGAGCGCGGCCGTCCTGGACATCTACCAGCAGCCGACGCTGCGGAAGCTGGCCCGGCACCTGGAGGAGTCCGCGCAGGACGACGGCGCGCGGCGGACGGTCGCGCCGGTGCCGAGGCGCGCGCAGGCGGTCCAGGTGCTGGCGCTGCTGCCGCTGTTCACGCTGCTCGGGCTGCGCTGGATGGTGCCGTTGGCGGCGGTGGGCAATGTGCTGCCCGCGTACTCCTGGCTGCCGACCGCGCCTTGGTGGCTGGTCGTCGCCGGGGCGCTGGTGCTGTTCAGCCCGCCCGGCCGGCTCGGGATCGCAGCGGGAGGCGCCAGGCTGCTGCTGCGCGGTGTCGAGCCGGGCCGGTACCCGCGCGGTGGGAGCGTCCATCTGCGGCTGTGGACGGCCGAGCGGCTCGCGGAGTTCAGCGGGGCGACCTCGCTGACCGGGTCCTGGCTCGAGCGGTACGCGCGGGCGCTGGGCGCGAAGGTGGGGCAGGACGTCGATCTGCACTCGCTGCCGCCGGTCACCGGCATGCTGCGGCTCGGCCGGGGCGCGGCCGTCGAGTCCGAGGTGGATCTGTCCGGGTACTGGCTGGACGGTGACCGGCTGGAGATCGGGCCGGTCAAGGTGGGCGCGCACGCCGTCGTCGGCACCCGCAGCATGCTCTTCCCGGGCGCCCGGGTCGGCAAGCGGGCCGAGGTGGCACCGGGCTCGGCGGTGACCGGGCAGATTCCCACCGGTCAGCGCTGGGCGGGCGCTCCCGCGGTGAAGCTGGGCAAGGCGAAGCGGAACTGGCCGAAGGAGCGGCCGGTGCGGGGCAGGTTCTGGCGGGGCATGTACGGCGTGAGCGGTCTCGCGCTCAACGCGCTTCCGGTGCTGGCCGGGGCGGCGGCGCTCGCCGTGGCGTACCCGCTCGTCGACGCCGACGCTCCCCTGAAGGGCGCCGCACTGGCGCTGGTCCCGGCGACGCTGGCCTTCGGTCTGGCGTACGCGCTGCTGGTCCTGGTCGCCGTACGGCTGTTCAGCCTGGGTCTGGCCGAGGGCACGTATGCCACGCACAGCCGGGTCGGCTGGCAGGCCTGGACGGTCACGCAGCTGATGGACAACGCCCGGGAGACGCTGTTCCCGCTGTACGCCGGGCTTGCCACGCCGGTGTGGCTGCGGCTGCTCGGGATGCGGATCGGCAAGGGCGCCGAGGTGTCCACGGTGCTGGCGCTGCCGAGCCTGACCACGGTCGGTGACGGCGCCTTCCTGGCCGACGACACGCTGACCGCGCCGTACGAGCTGGGTGGCGGCTGGGTGCGGATCGGGCGCGCGGAGATCGGGCGGCGGGCGTTCCTCGGCAACTCGGGGATGACCGCGCCGGGACGGAGCGTGCCGGACGACGGCCTGGTGGGGGTGCTGTCGGCTACGCCGAAGAAGGCCAAGAAGGGCACCTCGTATCTGGGTCTGCCGCCGGTGAAGCTGCCGCGCAGCGCGAGCGACGGCGACCGGAGCCGGACGTACGACCCGCCGGCGCGGCTGTTGTGGGCGCGGGGTCTGGTGGAGCTGTGCCGGATCGTGCCGGTGTTCTGCTCGGCGGCGCTGGCCGTGCTGACGGTGGCGGCGCTGTGCGTGCTGGGCGGCTGGGCCTGGCTGCTGGGCGGGGCGGTACTGCTCGCGGCGGGCGTGGTCGCGGGGCTGGTCTCGATCCTCGCCAAGTGGGCACTCGTGGGTCGGCACCGCAGCGGGGAGCATCCGCTGTGGAGCGGGTTCGTGTGGCGCAACGAGCTGGCCGACACCTTCGTGGAGGTGCTGGCCGTGCCGTGGCTGGCCGGATCCGTGCCGGGCACGCCGCTGATGACGGCGTGGCTGCGCGGGCTCGGCGCGCGGATCGGCAAGGGCGTGTGGGTGGAGAGCTACTGGCTTCCGGAGACGGATCTGGTGAGCCTGGAGGACGCGGCGACGGTGAACCGTGGCTGTGTGCTCCAGACGCACCTCTTCCACGACCGGATCTTGCGGACGGATACTGTGGTCCTCCGTGAGGGCGCGACGCTGGGTCCTGGCGGAATCGTCCTGCCCGGCAGCACGGTCGGGGCCCGCACCACGCTGGGTCCCGCGTCGCTGGTGATGGCCGCGGAGTCGGTCCCCGACGACACGCGCTGGCTGGGCAACCCGATCGAGGCATGGCGGCGCTGAGCGGCCGTACGACGTCGGGGGAGGGCGAGGCACGTCGTACGAGCACAGCGCAGGGAGCAGACACAGCAGTGGCCGTTCAGCAGTCCGTGGGTGCGGATCCGTACTTTCCCGATCACGGTGATTCCCGTTACCGGGTGCACCGGTACGAGCTCGCGCTGGACTACCGGCCGGGGCCGAACCGGCTGTCGGGGACGGCGCGGATCAACGCCATAGCGGGCCGTTCGCCGCTCGCCGAGTTCCAGTTGAACCTCGCCGACTTCAGGATCGGCCGGGTGCGGGTGGACGGGCGGCAGCCGCATTACACGCATCGTGGTGGGCGGCTGCGGGTGAAGCCCGCCAAGGCCGTCCGGCCGGGGGCCGCGTTCACGGTCGAGGTGCACTGGTCGGGCAACCCCAAGCCGGTGAACAGCCCCTGGGGCGGGCTCGGCTGGGAGGAGCTGGAGGACGGTGCGCTGGTGGCGAGCCAGCCGGTCGGGGCGCCGTCCTGGTACCCGTGCAACGACCGCCCGGCGGACAAGGCGTCGTACCAGATCTCGGTCACCACGCCGTCGGCGTACTCGGTGGTCGCGGGCGGCCGGCTGCTCACCCGTACGACGAAGGCGTCGACGACGACCTGGGTGTACGAGCAGTCCGCGCCGACGTCGAGCTATCTGGTCGGTCTGTCGATCGGCAAGTACCAGACCGTGCTGCTGGGCGATCCCGGTCCTGGCGGGGTGCCGCAGCACGGGCACATCCCGGCGCATCTGCTGCCGCAGTTCTCGCGGGACTTCGCGCGCCAGCCGCAGATGATGGAGCTGTTCCAGGAGCTGTTCGGGCCGTACCCGTTCGAGGAGTACGCGGTCGTGGTGACCGAGGAGGAGCTCGATGTGCCCGTCGAGGCACAGGGGTTGTCACTGTTCGGTGCCAACCACGTGGACGGGGCGCGGGGTTCGGAGCGGCTGGTCGCGCACGAGCTGGCGCATCAGTGGTTCGGCAACAGCGTCTCGATCGCCGACTGGCGGCACATCTGGCTGAACGAGGGGCTCGCCAAGTACGCGGAGTGGCTCTGGTCGGAGCGGTCCGGCGGCCGGACGGCGCAGCAACTCGCCGCCGCCGCACACCGGTTGATCGCCGCTCAGCCGCAGGTGCTGAAGCTGGCGGACCCGGGCCGCAAGCTGATGTTCGACGATCGCCTCTACGAGCGCGGCGGGCTGACCGTGCATGCGTTGCGCTGCGCGCTGGGCGACGACGCCTTCTTCCGGATGCTGCGCGGCTGGGCGGCGCTGCACCGGGGCGGGGCGGTGAGCACCGCGACGTTCGCGGCGCACGCGGCCCGGTTCGCGAGCGAGCCGCTGGACGAGCTGTTCGACGCCTGGGTGTACCGCACGCCGTTGCCGCCGCTGCCGAGCCAGGTGACGGCGTTGCCGGTGAAGCCGCCGTACCCGCCGAGCGCGGGAGCGTCGGCATGAGCGCCTGCCCCTGCGGCCTGTCCGAGCCGTACGAGAAGTGCTGCGGCCGCTACCACTCCGGTACGGCGGCACCCACCGCCGAGGCGCTGATGCGGTCCCGGTACAGCGCCTTCGTGAAGGGCGACGTCCCGTATCTGCTGCGGACCTGGCATCCGCGGACCAGGCCCGACCGGCTCGATCTCGACCCCGGGATGCGGTGGACCGGGCTGGACATCCTCGGCACCGAGGCCGGGAGCGCGTTCCACTCCACCGGGACCGTGACGTTCCGGGCGTCCTTCCGGGGCGGCTCGCTGCATGAGCGGAGCCGGTTCGAGCGGGTGGACGGGGCGTGGGTGTACGTGGACGGGGAGTTCCTGGACTAGGAGAGCGGCTTCTCCCAGACCGACACGTGGCGGGTGCTCTCGCCGGTGAAGGGCGCCCCGTTCCAGTCCTCCCAGCGGTCGCGCAGGCGCAGTCCGGCGATCCGGGCCATCAGGTCCAGCTCGGCGGGCCACACGTAGCGGAACGGCAGCCACGAGTGCTCCGCGCGGCCGTCGACGATCGTGACGTAGTTCGAGCTCATGGCCTGGGTGGCGGGGTCGTAGGTGTCGAAAGCCCACGCGGTCGGGGTGATCCGGAAGGGTACGGCGCTCTGGCCCGGCGGCAGTCGGCGCAGCTCAGGCACGCCGACCTCGACCACGAAGCAGCCGCCGGGGGCCAGATGGGCGGCGGCGTTGAGGAAGCAGTCGACCTGGGCGTCCTGGGTCGTGAGGTTGTTGATGGTGTTGAACACCAGGTAGGCGACGGTGAAGCGGCCGTCGACCTTGGTCGTCGCGAAGTCGCCGATGGTGACGCCGACGGTGTCCCCGCCGGGTTTGGCCCGCAGTCGGGCGACCATGGCGCGGGACATGTCGATGCCGTGCACCGGAACGCCGCGGGCGGCCAGGGGCAGGGCGATCCGTCCGGTGCCGATGCCGAGTTCCAGTGCGCTGCCGTCAGCGGCGAGGCCGGCCAGCAGGTCGACGGCCGGGGTCACCGCCTCCGGGCGGAACATCTCCGCCTCGTCATCGTCGTAGGCGGCCGCGATCTTCTCTCCGAAGTACCCGTCTTCATCAAGCACTTCGGGACCGTACCGCCTTGGGCCGGGCCCGGGCGCGGCTATTTTCCGGGCGCGAGGATGTCCAGCTCGTGGAGGGCGCCGACGGTGATCTCGCGGACCAGGTGCTCGGCGCGGACGGCGTCGCGGGCCCGGACCGCCTCGGCGACCTGGACGTGCAGGGTGACCGCGGCGGGGTCGGGGTCCTCGAACATGACCTCGTGATGGGTGCGGCCCGCGAGGACCTCGGCGACGACATCGCCGAGCCGGGCGAACATCTCGTTGCCGGAGGCGTTGAGGATGACCCGGTGGAAGGCGATGTCGTGGAAGAGGTAGCCCTCCAGCTGGTGGCCCCGGGAGTTGGACACCATGCCAAGGGCGCACTCGGTGAGCTCGGCGCACTGCTCGGCGGTGGCGTTCTTCGCGGTGAGGCCCGCGGCGACCGGCTCGATCGCCGAGCGCAGCACGGTCAGGGAGCGCAGCTGGTGGGGGCGGTCGGCGCCGGCCAGACGCCAGCGGATGACCTGGGGGTCGTAGACGTTCCACTCGGACTTGGGGCGGACCGTCACACCCACGCGGCGGCGGGACTGCACCAGATACATGGACTCCAGAACGCGCACCGCCTCGCGCATCACGGAGCGTGAGACGTCGAACTGCTGGGCCAGCTCGTCGGTGCGCAACACGCTGCCGGGCGGATACTCGCCCGCGGTGATCGCGGGGCCGAGGGTTTCCAGTACATGGCCGTGCAGCCCCCGGCCCGTTGTGCTCATCCCCACAGCCTACGGGGGAGCCCACGGGAACAAAAAGTCAGACTTATTTGTCACAGACTCTTGAATTCGTCGTACCTAATGAGTTTCAGTGTCCCGGCCGACGTCAGAAGTCGACGTCGTATGTCGAGGAAGACAGCGAGGCAGTGATGCGTACCCCCCACGTCATCGTCGTCATGGGCGTCGCCGGAACGGGCAAGACCACCATCGGTCCCCTGCTCGCCGCCCGGCTCGGCGTCCCGTACGCCGAAGGCGACGACTTCCACCCGCAGGCCAACATCGCCAAGATGTCGGCCGGCATCCCGCTCGACGACGAGGACAGGTGGCCCTGGCTCGATGCCATCGGCGCCTGGGCTCACGAGCGGACCGGGCTGGGTGGGGTGGTCAGCAGCTCCGCGCTGAAGCGGTCGTACCGCGACCGGCTCCGGGCCGCCGCTCCCGGAGTGGTCTTCGTGCATCTCGCGGGCGACCGCGAGCTGATCGAGAACCGGATGCGGCAGCGGCAGGGTCACTTCATGCCTACGGCCCTGCTGGACTCCCAGTTCGCCACGCTCCAGCCGCTTCAGGCGGACGAGGCGGGCGTCGCGGTGGACGTCTCGGGCACGCCCGAGGAGATCACCGCGCGCGCCGCGGCCGCGCTGGAGGCCCTCGACACGCCGTCGGCCCCGACGCCGTAGCCCCCCACGCACTCCCCTCCCCACCCCTGTAACCGCAAGGAAATCCCGTGACCAGACTCAACGTCGAGCTGCTGGCAGCGGACCCCGTCGAGCCCATCACCTCGGCCGGTCATGCCCAGCTGGGCATCGCCGTCCTGTTGGGCATCGCCGTCATCGTCCTGCTGATCACCAAGTTCAAGCTCCACGCCTTCCTGTCGCTGACCATCGGTTCGCTGGCGCTGGGCGCGTTCGCCGGGGCGCCGCTGGACAAGGCCATCGCCAGCTTCACCACCGGGCTCGGCGCCACCGTGGCCGGTGTCGGCGTGCTGATCGCCCTCGGCGCGATCCTCGGCAAGATGCTCGCCGACTCCGGCGGCGCGGACGAGGTCGTCGACACGATCCTCGCCAAGGCGAGCGGCCGCTCGATGCCGTGGGCGATGGTGCTGATCGCCTCGGTGATCGGTCTGCCGCTGTTCTTCGAGGTCGGCGTGGTGCTGCTGATCCCGGTCGTGCTGATGGTCGCCAAGCGCGGCAACTACTCCCTGATGCGCATCGGCATCCCGGCGCTGGCCGGTCTGTCGGTCATGCACGGTCTGGTCCCGCCGCACCCCGGTCCGCTGGTCGCGATCGACGCGGTGCAGGCCAACCTGGGTGTCACGCTGGCGCTCGGTGTCCTGGTCGCCATCCCGACGGTGATCATCGCCGGTCCGCTGTTCTCCCGGTACGCCGCCCGCTGGGTGGACGTCCAGGCGCCGGACAAGATGATCCCGCAACGCGCCTCCGAGACGCTGGAGCGGCGTCCCAGCTTCGGCGCCACGCTGGCCACGATCCTGCTGCCGGTCGTGCTGATGCTCTCCAAGGCGCTCGTCGACATCATCATCGACGACCCCGAGAACACCACGCAGCGCGTCTTCGACGTCGTCGGCTCCCCGCTGATCGCCCTGCTGACGTCCGTGCTGGTCGGCATCTTCACGCTGCTGCGGCCGGCCGGGTTCGGCAAGGAGCGGGTCTCCGGTCTGGTGGAGAAGGGCCTCGCGCCCATCGCCGGCATCCTGCTGATCGTCGGTGCGGGCGGTGGCTTCAAGCAGACGCTGATCGACTCCGGTGTGGGTCAGATGATCCTGGAGATCTCCGAGGACTGGTCGATCCCGGCGCTGCTGCTGGCCTGGCTGATCGCGGTGGCGATCCGGCTCGCCACCGGTTCGGCGACGGTGGCGACGGTCTCGGCGGCGGGCCTGGTCGCGCCGCTCGCGGCGGGCATGTCCACCACGGAGACGTCCCTGCTGGTCCTCGCCATCGGTGCCGGTTCGCTCTTCTTCAGCCATGTCAACGACGCCGGTTTCTGGCTGGTGAAGGAGTACTTCGGGCTGAAGGTCGGACAGACCATCAAGACCTGGTCCGTGATGGAGACGATCATCTCGGTGGTCGCGGGCGGCCTCGTGCTGCTGTTGTCCGTGTTCATATAGCGGCCGTACGACACCACTGGGCCCGTCCCGTCCTCGAAAACGAGGCACGGGGCGGGCCCAAGTGGCTTCCCCGGCGGGGGACTTGGGTCGCATCATGGGGAGACTTCCCGTGGGCTGGGCCCTCTTGGGAGCGATGACATCGGGGGTTGTCATGGCGATCTCGCTCGGGGTGCGGATATCGGGGCTGCTCGTCGCGGGGGCGCTGGCCGTCGGGACGGCGGCGGCCTGTGGTGGGGGCGGCGGGGAGGAACGCTCGGGGGGTTCCGCGGGGACGCGTGTCTCCGGTGGCGGCTCGGGCGGCGGGGGGTCCGGTGGAACGGACAGCCCCAAGAGCTCCGACGGCTCCGGCTCCGAGGGTTCCGGCGGGGGCATGCCCACTTGGCGGCCCTCGGACGAGGAAGGCAGCGGAAACGTTTCCGGAGGTGGGAACGGGTCCGGCGGAAACGATTCTGGAGGGACCGGCCCAGGGGGCGGGGACCGACCGGGCTGGCTGCGGCCCGGGCCTCGTTCGCCCAACACCGACACCAGGGCCGACGCGGCGACGGTCTACGACGACCTCGCCGCGAACCCGCAGGGGTGCAAGAACGCCGCCGGGAAGGTCCCGGGCGATTCCGAGGCGGTCGAGTGGCGGGTCCTGCGGGCGCTGGCGGCCGCCTGCCAGGCCGTTCAGGGCGAGGGCGGCGACTGGAGCGCGGTGACCGCGGAGTACGCGGCCCTCCAGGGCCGGGTCACCGGGTGCAAGAGCAGCGCCGCCTACGCCGTACTCGGCGATGTCCTGCGGTTCCACCAGCGGAATCCTTCCGCCACGGTGCGATTGGCACCGCCCTCGGGCGGCGGCGGTGCCGTCTGCGACTTCCGGATCGTCTCCGTGGACGTGGGCGGTGACGGCAAGGCGAAGCCGCACGAGACGATCACCATCACGGTCGCCGGGATGTACTTCGACAAGCGGGAGTTACCGGGAGGTGCGAGCCCCGTCACCATCGCCGGAGCGGCCGCGTACGAGCCCGACGGCGCCGAGGAACCCGACTTCGACGCCGAGCCCCCGGACCAGTTGACCTTCCAGGTCGAGGTGCCGGCTCCGGAGGGAGCCGTCTATCCGCTCAGCGCCACCGTGACGATCGATCACGCCCGAGAGGGAACGGTCACGCTGCCGGATGCCTTCACTCTGGTCGCCCCTGACTCGGTCGGCCCCTCGCCCGGGGTCTCCCCGTCGGCCGTGGCCTCACCCTCGCCGAGTGCGCCCACGACCACGCCATGAGTGAAGGCGACCCCGAGCCCGCGCCCCCACCCGACCCGGAGCCCGACCCGGAGCCCGAACCCGAGCCACCCCCGGAGCCCCCCGACCACCCTCCCCCCAGGTGGCTCGAACTCATCGGCGCCGTCGGCTCCCTCCTCTCCCTCTTCACCGCCGTCCTCTTCTACTTCGGCTGGGCCAGCACCGACGCCGAGACCCGCGCCCTCGGCCTCAGGGACACCCTCTTCCGGCTGTCCACCGCCGACTACCTGCTGCGGAGCGTGGACGCGCTGTACGTCCCCGTCCTCGCACTGGCGGCCGCAGCGATGGTGGCCGCGGTGCTGCACCGCCGGGTGCAGGACGATCCGGCCCGGGCCCGGCCGGTGCTGCGGTATCTGCGGCACGCCTGGGTGCCCGCGCTGCTCCTCGGGCCGCTGTACTACCTCTCCCGGAGCCTGCTCGACCTGCTCATCCCGCTGGCGACGATCATCGGCGTGCTGCTCAGCGCCTACGCGCGTACGCGGCCGGAACCCGGCGAGCCCGAGGTGCCCCGGCAGCAGCAGGCCCGGATCTGGGCACCGGCCCTGCTGGTGGCCGTGGTCTCACTGTTCTGGGCGGTGTACGCCTACGCCGGGATCATCGGCCGGGACCGGGCCGCCGAGACGACCGCCACGGTGACCGACGGATTCCCCGCGGTCGTCCTGTTCAGCGAGGAGGACCTGCTGATCCGCGGGAACGGCAGCTGTGTGTCGGCCGTGGCCGAGGAGGGCAGCCCGTACCGCTTCCGGTACGCCGGGCTGCGGCTGTTCCATGTCTCGGGCGACCGGCTCTTTCTCGTGGCCCGGTACTGGGCGCCCTGGGACGGGAAGCTGTACGTGCTGCGCGAAGGGGACCCGGGGATGCGGGTGGAGTACGTGAGCGGGGCGGCCCGGCGCGCGAGCGAGTGCCCGTGACGCCCGGTGCTCAGGGCCGCCACAGCGGATGTTCGCGCTCCGCCCACTCCCGGCTCACCGACCCCGTGCGCATGCCGCGGCGGGCCTCCGGGTCGGCCAGGGCCATGCCGATGTGTCCGGCCAGGACGATGCCGATGGTCAGGGCCAGCCAGTCGTGGACGAAGGTCGCGCTGGTGCGCCACATCAGCGGGGTGAGGTGGGTGAACCACATCAGCAGGCCGGTGCCGAGCATGACCAGCGTGGCGCCCGCGATCCAGGCCGCGTAGATCTTCTGGCCCGCGTTGAACTTCGCGGCGGGCCGGGCCCCCGGGCTCCGGTCGCGGCGCCGGGCCGCGCGCAGCCAGCGGCGGTCGTGCGGGCCGAAGCGGTTGAGGTGACCGAGGTCGGCGCGCAGGGCGCGGGAGGCCAGGCCCGCCAGGAGCGGGACGGGCAGGGCGAGGCCCGCCCATTCGTGGATGCGGACCATCAGCTCGCGTCGGCCGACGAGTTCGGCGAGCTGGGGGACGTAGAGGCAGGCGGCGGTCGCCACGCAGGTGAGCATCAGGGCGGCCGTCGTGCGGTGGACCCACCTCGTCGCTCGGCCGAAGCGGCGCAGGCTGGTGGCGGGCGGGGCGTCAGCTCGTAGGCTCATCGTCGCGTCCGTTCGAACGGCCGACCCAGGCGTCGACGTCGTAGCCGCGCTCCTCCCAGTAGCCCGGGCGGACGTCCTCGGTGACGGTGATGCCCGAGAGCCACTTCGCGGACTTGTAGAAGTACATGGGGGCCACGTAGAGGCGGACCGGGCCGCCGTGGCTGTGGCCGAGGTCCTTGTCCTGCATGCGCAGGGCCACCATGACGTCGGAGCGGCGGGCCTGGTCGAGGGTGAGGCTCTCGGTGTAGACGCCGTCGAAGCAGGTGAAGCGCACCGCCCCGGCCGAGGGGCGCACTCCCGCCGCGTCCAGGAGCCGGGACAGGCGCACGCCCTCGAAGGGGGTGTCCGGGACCCGCCAGCCGGTGACGCACTGGACGTCGCGGATCATGCGGGTCTGCGGCAGGGCACGGAGATCGGCCAGCGTGTACGACATCGGGCGGTCGACGAGGCCGTCGATGGTGAGGCGGTAGTTCTCCGCGTTCTTGTGCGGCACCGAGGAGGCGACCGAGTAGTAGCGGAAGCCGCCGCCGTTGGGGAGCAGGCCGGTCAGTCCGGTGGGGTCGTTCTCGGCCGCTCCGGCGAGGAAGGACTCCATGCCCCGCTGGAGGACGGGCGCGGTGACCACGCCGAGGGCGCCGAGGCCCAGGGTGCCGAGGAAGATACGGCGGCCGACCGGAGTGCCGCGCTCCTCGGGATGTTCGGAGTTCACCTGTTCATTCGAGCACCCGCGGCCCGGGGTGGGCCAGGGGCCGCGGGTGCCCGTCAGATTTCCGTAATCAAGTGATCGGTCCGCGCGAACCTCAGTGCTCGGACTCCGCGGCCTTCTCCAGCTGGAAGGCTTCGTTGCCGAGGCCGATGCGGGCGTGCGCCTCGGGGTCGCGGGCGCGCAGGACGAGTCCCTGGACCAGGCCGATGACCAGGGCGAGGGCGATGATGCCGGGCAGGATCCAGTTGAGGGAGGAGCCCGGTCCCGAGCCGACGAGGACGTCGAAGTCCTTCACCGTGTAGACGACGATGAAGAGCAGCGCGACGGTGGCGAGCCCGGCGGCGGTCAGCCGCCAGAACTGGGTGCCCGCGGCGCCCCGGCGGACGAAGAAGGCCACCACGGACACCGAGGCGATCGACATCAGCAGGGTGACGCCGAGGGCGCCGACGTTGCCCATCCAGGTGAACAGGTGCAGCACCGGCGCGGTCGGGTCGCCGGTCGGCTTGTCGTCGGCGAGCGCGAAGGCGGCGACGACCACCAGGGCGATCACCGTCTGGAGCAGCGAGCCGGTGCCGGGGGCGCCGCTGGCGCTGGTGGTGCGGCCGAAGGCGGAGGGGAGCAGGCCCTCGCGGCCCATGGCGAAGGCGTAGCGGGCGACGACGTTGTGGAAGCTGACCATCGCGGCGAACATGCCGGTCACGAAGAGCACGTGCAGGACGTCGGTGAAGGTCTCCCCGAGCAGTCCCTCGGTGAGGAAGAACAGCAGTCCCGCGCTCTGTTCCTGGGCGGTGCCGACGACGGCGTCGGGGCCGGTGGCGACCGTGATCGCCCAGCAGCTGATGGTGTAGAAGACGGCGATGCCGCCGATGGCCAGGAACATCACGCGGGGCACGAGGACGTGCGGGCGGCTGGTCTCCTCGGCGTAGACGGGGGCCTGCTCGAAGCCGAGGAAGGCGGCGACGCAGAAGCACAGGGCGGTGCCGATGCCGGCGCCGCTGAGGGTGTCCGGGTTGAAGGCGTGCAGGGACAGGCCCTCCGGGCCGGGGTCGCCGAGGGCGGCCACGTCGAAGATCACGACGAGCGCGACCTCGATGAGGAGCAGCACGCCGAGCACGCGCGCGTTGAGGTCGATCTTCAGCCAGCCGAGCGCGCCGGTGAGCAGCACGGCCAGCAGGGCCGGTATCCACCAGGCGAGTTCGATCTCCAGGTAGGTGGCGAACAGGCCGGAGACCTCGAAGCCGAAGATGCCGTAGATGCCGACCTGGAGGGCGTTGTAGGCGACGAGGGCGACCATGGCCGCGCCGGAGCCCGCGGTGCCGCCGAGGCCGCGGGAGATGTAGGCGTAGAAGGCACCGGCGTTGTGGACGTGCCGGCTCATCTCGGCGTACCCGACGCTGAAGAGGGCGAGCACGACGCCGAGGATCACGAACAGCAGCGGCTGCCCGACGATGCCCATCACCCCGAAGGTCGTGGGCATGACACCCGCGACGACCATGAGGGGCGCCGTCGCGGCCAGCACCGACAGCAGCAGTCCTGTCGTGCCCAGCCGGTCGGCGCGCAGAGCGCGGTCCTGGCCCTTGAAGGTGCTGATGCCGCCGCCGGTAGCGGGGGGACTGCTCGTTCTCGAACTGCCCGTCGTCATCGCGGGTGGTCCTTTCGGGGGTCTTCGGAGGTCATCGGGGGTGGCGCTTCACACCGTGCCGAGCGCGCTGTCGCGGGCGGCACGGAAGGCGGGGTAGGGATCGCGGTCCGGGTAGGACCAGGGCGCGGGGGTGACGTGCTCGCCGATGCGGTGGAAGAGGGCGGCGGCCTCGGCGCCGCGGCCCTCGCAGTACTTGGCGTGGGCGAGGAAGTTCAGGTCGACCAGACGGCGGGGGTGGCCCTCGTGCTCCCACTCCAGCCACCAGTCGAAGGCGGCCTTCATCACCTGGCGGGCCCGGCGGCCGACCCAGTGCCCGGAGGCGGCCGGATCGGCGGGTTCGTGTCCTGCGGCGGCCAGCACGCGGTAGCGCTCGGCGTGCGCGATCACCGGCAGGATCGCGAGCGGGGAGTCCGCGGGGGCCCGCTCGGCGGCGCCGTTGGCGAAGTCGTAGACCTCGTGCAGCGGGTCCGGGCCGACGGCGGGGTGGCGTTCGGCGAGCCGGGCGACCATCAGATGGTGGGCGTGATGGTGGTCGGGGTGCCGGTGGCGGACCTCCTCGAAGAGCTTCAGCGCCTCGTCCTCGGTGCCCGTGCCGCGGGTGAGCATGAGCAGGCCGAGCCAGGGTGTGGGGTCGGCCGGGGCGTGCGCGGCCGCCGTGTGGCAGGCCTCGCGGGCCCGGTCCGGCTTCTCCTTGCCGCGCAGGGCGCGCCGGACCTGGGCCAGGGCGAGCAGAACGCGGGCGTCGGCGGACTCGGGTTCGGCGAGCAGCCACTCCCGGGCCCAGGGGGCGCTGTAGGGCTCCTGGGAGAGGACGCAGACCCGGTGGCCGCGGCTGTCCCAGTCGTCGCCGGTACGGCCGAGCAGGGCACGGGCACCCTGCCACCGGCCCTGGGCCAACGCCGCGCGGGCGGCGGTGAGTTCGAGATCGTCGAGGGCACCGTCCAGAGTCTGGGCCGCGCGCTTGCGGCCACGACCGAGGGGTGGCGGGGGTGGAGACACCTCGGGAACATCCTCTACGCAGTTCGTTGTGCTCGCTCACTCACTGCGGCTCGTCTGCTGATTTCGGTTTGCCATCGAGCGATCACGCACAGCCAACCCTCCGCCAATAGTTCACGTCAAGGCCCGAAGGTGCGTTACACGCGTCAACTAGTGTGACTGGTGGGGCAGTTGTGAAGAGTCGGGAGGGGCTTTCGTCCGGAATTGGACCGAATCTGTGACGTTCGTCATAGCGATTCCGGCAGGCGGCACGGAGCATGGCGTGAAGTCCATCGCCCCTGAAACCTCCAGGAGCGCTCCGGTCCCCGGGCCGCTAGAGTCGGCCCCTACGCAGTACGCACCCCGAGCCCCGGCCCAACGATCGAGGAACGTCGCGTGTCGCTTCAGGTTCTGATTCTCGCCGTGAGCGCCGCCTGCTGCCTGGGCTTCGGATTCGTCCTCCAGCAGAACGCGGCCCAGAAGGCGCCCCTCAGCGACTTCCTCTCCCCCAGGATCCTGCTGGACCTGGTGAAGGTGCCGCGCTGGCTCGGCGGCATCGGCCTGATGGTGGCCGGCATGGTGCTGGGTGCCATCGCGCTCGGCCAGGGCGAGCTGTCCCTGATCGAACCCCTGCTGGCGACCAACCTGCTCTTCGCCATGGCCCTGTCCCGGCGCCAGACCCGGCAGCCGCTAGGCCGGCAGGGCTGGACGGGGCTGCTGCTGCTCGCGGGCGGCGTGACCGCGTTCATCGTGGCCGGTGAGCCGACCGGCGGCACCGCCCTGACCGACCCCTCCCGCCAGTGGCTGATCATCGGCGCCATGGTCGGCACGGCCCTGCTCCTCACCGGATACGCCAAGCGCTCCCGGCTGAGCGCGGGCCCGGTCCTCCTCGCCACCGCCGCCGGTCTCCTCTACGGCGTCCAGGACGCCCTCACCCGGGTCACCGGCGAGCGTTTCACCGAGGGCGGCCTCGTCGAGGTGTTCACCGGCTGGCAGCCGTACGCCGTGCTGGCGCTCGGGGTGACCGGTCTGGTGCTGGTGCAGAGCGCGTTCGAGACCGCGTCGCTGCGGATGTCGCTGCCCGCCCTGACCGCGGCTCAGCCGCTGGCCGGGATCGCCTGCGGGGTGGGCTTCCTCGGCGACCGGCTGCGCACCGACCCCGGGGCCCTGGCCTGGGAGTCCGCCGGCCTCGCCGCGATCGTGGTGGGCATCGTCCTGCTCGGCCTGCACCCGGCGATGCCGAGCGGCGCGACGGTCCGCGAACCGGCGCGCAGGCTCCAGCCGAGCTGACACCCGGGGCCCGGGTCCTGCTTGGATGGGCCCCATGAATCCCGCTGACGAGATCCTCGACATCGTCGACGAGAACGACCAGGTCATCGGGCAGGCCCCACGCGGACGTGTCTACGCCGAGGGCCTGCGGCACCGGTGCGTGTTCATCCAGGCCCGGGACGCCGAGGGCCGCCTCTTCGTCCATCGCCGCACCCCGACCAAGCTGGTCTTCCCGTCGCTGTACGACATGTTCGTCGGCGGAGTCGTCGGCGCGGGCGAGTCCTACGAGCTCGCCGCCCTGCGGGAGGCCGAGGAGGAGCTCGGGGTGTCCGGGCTGCCGGATCCGGAGTTCCTCTTCAAGTTCCTCTACGAGGACGGCGCCGGGCACAGCTGGTGGTCGGCCGTGTACGAGGTGCGCTGCGAGCTGCCGGTCAGCCCCCAGGTGGAGGAGGTGGACTGGCACGCCTTCCTGCCGGAGGAGGAGGTCGTCGACCGTCTCGCCGACTGGGAGTGGGTGCCCGACGGGCTCGACGCCTACCACCGGCTCCGCGCGCACCGGGCCGCGGAGGGCTCCCGGTAGGGTCCGGGGCGTGATCGAATTCGTACGGAACGTCCGGCTGTGGTTCGCGCCCGAGGAGGTCCGCCGGGAGGGCGCTACGCCGGACTACCGGTTCTCGCTGGCCAACGAGCGCACCTTCCTGGCCTGGCTGCGCACTGCGCTGGCGCTGATCGGCGGCGGTTTCGCGGTGGACCAGTTCCTGCCGGACCTGCGCTGGGGCTGGCGGGTCGGGCTCGCCCTCGCACTGCTCGCGGCGGGTGTGCTGTGTTCCCTGCGCGCGGTCAACCACTGGGTGCGCTGCGAGCGGGCGATGCGCCGTGGCGAGGATCTGCCGGTCTCCCGGTTCCCGGCGCTGCTGAGCGTGGTGGTCGCGGTGGTGGCCCTCGCGATGGTCGTGGTCGTGCTCGTCGGGTGGGAGGGATGAGCGCGGAGCCGGTGCGGGACCCCGGGCTCCAGCCCGAGCGGACCCGGCTCGCCTGGCGCCGTACGACGCTGGCGGGGACCGTGGCCGCGGTGCTCGCCGGGCGGGCGGCGCTGCACACCGGCGTCTCGGCGTCCGGGGTCGTGGTGTGCGCCCTGGGCGGCCTGCTGTGGCTCGGCTTCCTCGCGCTCGCCAACCGCCGTATCCACGCCCTGGCCGCGAGCCCGGAGCCGACGGCACTCGCGCCCCGGCACGCGACGGCGGCGGTGCTGTGCACGGTGGGGCTG
The DNA here is from genome assembly GCF_000349325.1 of Streptomyces davaonensis JCM 4913. Taxonomy (GTDB): domain Bacteria; phylum Actinomycetota; class Actinomycetes; order Streptomycetales; family Streptomycetaceae; genus Streptomyces; species Streptomyces davaonensis. The sequence goes on along the minus strand of NC_020504.1, from coordinate 7,721,124 downwards.
GCGGTGTGCGGGGCGGTGCTGATCCTTTGAGGCGGCGCGCTCGAGGAGGCACGCTTGAGGAGGTGAGCGCCATCGGCGAGGCGGCAGGCGCCACGAAAGACTAATCGCCGGATATGTACCCTTCGCATGGCAGCCTGTCCGTCGTCATCACCCGCGCCTGACGAAGGTGAGCACCATGACCACCGTGCACACGGAACACGCCTCCCACGCCCACATCCACGGACCCGACTGCGGACACACCGAGGTGCCGCACGGCGACCACGTCGACTACGCGCACGGCGGGCATCTGCACCGTGAGCACGGCGGGCACTGGGACGAGTGCGAGCCGGGCGGGCATGTCGCCCACGAGGGCCACGACCATCAGCACGGCGAGGACTGCGGACACGAGAGCGTGCTGCACGGGGACCACGTCGACTATCTGCACGACGGCCACCGGCACGCGGCCCACGCCGGGCACTGGGACGACCACTGACGGCCGAAACTCCCCGCCCGACGGCTCCTCGCTCCCCATGCGAGGAGCCGTCGGCCTATCGTGGCTCCGATCACGTTGGGCTCGCGCACTGGACGACATACCGACCGGTCGGCATCATTGGTCGGGACCCGTTCACCTGCCCGTAGGAGCATCGATGAGCCCCGACCACCCGCCCGGACTCGATCTCGACCGGCTGCGCGCCCTGCTGGACCGTGAGCACCCCGGACTGGTGCGCGGACCGCTGACCGGCCGGCTGATCGAGGGTGGACGGTCGAACCTCACCTACGCAGTCTCCGACGGCACCGCCCGCTGGGTCGTACGGCGGCCTCCGCTCGGCCATGTCCTCGCCACCGCGCACGACATGAAGCGCGAGCACCGGGTGATCAGCGCCCTGCACCCGACGAACGTGCCGGTGCCGCGCCCGCTGCTGCTGTGCGAGGACGAGGAGGTGCTCGGGGCGCCCTTCTACGTCATGGAGTTCGTCGAGGGGACCCCGTACCGCACCGCCGACCAGCTGGCCCCGCTCGGCCCGGAGCGCACCCGCCAGGCGGTGCTGTCGCTGGTGGACACCCTCGTCGATCTGCACGCGGTCGACCCCGCCGAGGTGGGCCTGGCCGACTTCGGCCGCCCGGAGGGCTTCCTGGACCGCCAACTGCGGCGCTGGGGCAAGCAGTTGGACGCCTCCCGCAATCGTGAGCTGGCCGGCATCGACGAACTGCACGCGACGCTCGGGCGGCGCCTGCCCGTCTCCCCCACACCGACGGTGATCCACGGCGACTACCGGCTGGACAACGTCCTGATCGGCCCCGCGAGTGAGCCGGAGGGGCGCGCCGGTGTCGAGAGGGCGAACGCGCGGAGGCCCGAAGGGCTGAGCACGATCGGCGTCTCGGCACCGGCTGAAAGCGCCCCGGAGGCGAACGAGCCGAAAAGAGGAGCCGACCAGATCAAGGCGATCCTCGACTGGGAGATGTCGACCCTCGGCGACCCGCTCACCGACCTCGGCCTGCTGGTGATGTACAGCCTGCCGCTGGAGATGCCCGACTCCCCCGTCTCCACCACCGCCGAGGCGCCGGGCCACCCGGATCCGGCCGAACTGATCGAGCGGTACGCCGCGCGCTCGGGGCGCGACGTCTCCGCGGTCAACTGGTACACGGCGTTCGCCTGGTTCAAGCTCGCCGTGATCCTGGAGGGCATCCACTACCGCTACACGCTGGGCCAGACGGTCGGGCGCGGCTTCGACCGCATCGGCGACCTGGTGCCGGTCTTCATCGAGCACGGTCTGAACACTCTTCAGGAAGGCTGACGGGACATGGACTTCGCGTTCGACGCGCGCACCGAGGAGCTGCGCGGCAAGCTGCTCGCCTTCATGGACGAGTACGTCTACCCGGCCGAGGCGGTGGCGGAGGAGCAGCGGGCCGCGCTGGCCTCGCCCTGGGACACACCGGCCGTGGTCGAGGAGCTGAAGGCCGAGGCACGCAGGCAGGGCCTGTGGAACCTCTTCCTGCCGGACGCCGAGCACGGCGCCGGGCTCACCAACCTCCAGTACGCGCCGCTCGCCGAGATCACCGGCCGCTCCCCGCACCTGGCGCCCACCGCGACGAACTGCGCGGCGCCGGACACCGGGAACATGGAGGTGCTCGCGCAGTTCGCGACCGAGCAGCAGAAGAAGCAGTGGCTGGAGCCGCTGCTGGCCGGTGAGATCCGCTCGGCGTTCGCGATGACCGAGCCGGAGGTGGCCTCGTCCGACGCCACCAACATCACCACGCTCATCGAGCGGGACGGCGACGACTACGTCATCACGGGCCGCAAGTGGTACATCTCCGGGGCGATGAACCCGGACTGCAAGATCTTCATCGTGATGGGCAAGACGGACCCGGACGGCGCGGACATCCGCCGCCAGCAGTCGATGATCCTGGTCCCGCGCGACACCCCGGGCGTCACGATCACCCGTGCCATGCAGGTGTTCGGCTACGAGGACCACTCCCACGGCGGCCACGCCGAGGTGATCTTCGACCACGCTCGCGTGCCGGTGTCGAACCTCATCGGCGAGGAGGGTGGCGGCTTCGCCATCGCCCAGGCCCGGCTGGGTCCCGGCCGGATCCACCACTGCATGCGCCTGATCGGCATGGCCGAGCGCGCCATCGAGCTGATGTGCCGCCGGGCGGTGTCCCGTACGGCGTTCGGCAAGGCGCTGGCCCAGCAGGGCGTCGTGCACAACTGGATCGCCGACGCGCGCGTCACCGTCGAGCAGCTCCGTCTCCTGGTCCTGAAGACGGCCTGGCTGATGGACACCGTCGGCAACCGGGGCGCCCACACCGAGATCCAGGCCATCAAGATCGCCACGCCGCGTGCGGTCATCGACATCATCGACAGCGCGATCCAGCTGCACGGCGCGGGCGGCGTCAGCCAGGACTTCCCGCTGGCCGAGCTGTACGCGGCCGCGCGGACGCTGCGGATCGCCGACGGCCCCGACGAAGTGCACCAGCGGTCGCTGGCGCGACGAGAGCTGAAGAAGTACCTGCCTTAAGGCCGCAGCGCCCTCAGGAGCAGGTCGGCCAGGTGGTCGGCCAGCTCCTGGGGGGCCATCGGCCCGTCGGGGCGGTACCACGTCGACAGGTGGTGGACGGACCCGAAGTGGTAGTCCACCACCAGGTCGGCCGGGGTCGCGGTGGAGAAGACCCCGGTCCGCTGGCCCTCCTCGATGAGCGCGCGGAAGCGCTCGTGGTAGCGGCGCCGCTCGGCACGCACCTGCTTGTTCTTCTCGGGGCTCAGATGGTGCATCGAGCGGAAGAAGATCGAGGCGTCGTCGAGGTTCTCGATGGTGGTGACGACGACATCGGCCGCCGCGCCCCGCAGCCGCTTCTCCACCGGCTCGTCGGCGTCCGCGAAGGCGTCCAGGCGCTCCTGCTGGACGCGGAGCACGCGCGCGTACACCTCGTGCAGCAGATCGTCCTTGGAGCCGAAGTAGTGGTACAGCGCTCCCTTGGTGACGCCGGCCGCCTCCACGATCTCCTGCACCGAGGTGCGGTCGTAGCCTCGCTCGGCGAAGAGCCGGGTGGCGGCGGCGAGCAGCCGCTGAGGGACGGGGGTGCCGTCTCCGTCCGTGATCCTTGGCACTCTGCCGCCACCTGCCTTTCGGGTTCTCACTGGCTGTCGTGCGCGCGGGAACGAAGTTCCCGCCGGAGGATCTTCCCACTCGCCGTCTTCGGCAAGTCGGGCAGGATCTCCACCTGGCGCGGGTATTTGTAGGCGGCCAGTCTCTCCTTGCAGTACACCGCCAGTTCATCCGGGTCCGCCCCGACGCCCGGACGCAGGCTGATGTACGCCTTCACGGTCTCCCCGCGGTACCCGTCGGGCACCCCGACGACGGCCGCCTCGCGCACCGCCGGATGGGTGTACAGCACGTCCTCGACCTCGCGCGGCCACACCTTGAAGCCGGACGCGTTGATCATGTCCTTCTTGCGGTCGACGACGTACAGCCAGCCCTCGGGATCCATGAACCCGATGTCGCCGGTGCGCAGCTCGCCGCCCGGGAACGTCTCCGCGGTGGCCTCGGGGCGCCGCCAGTAGCCGGGCACCACCTGCGGCCCGCTGACCACGATCTCGCCGGGCTCGCCGAAGGGCACCTCGGCGCCCTCGTCGTCGACGATCCGCACGACCGTGTCCGGACCCGGCACGCCCACCGCGAGCGTCCCGGAGGCCGGGTCGACGGGCGCCTCCCGCTGCGGCGGCACGGCGGCGCAGGGCGCGGTGCACTCGGTGAGCCCGTAGCCGTTGCGGATGTACGGCCCGAATCCGGCCCGGAACTTCTCCACCAGCGCGGGCGGCAGCGGGGCGCCGCCGGAGGAGATGATCCGGAAGGAGGCGAAGTGGTCCCGGGTGACCGACGGATGCGCGGCCAGTGCCATGAAGGCGGTCGACGGGCCGACGGTGTAGTGCGGCCGGTGCTCGGCGAACGCGTCCAGCACGACCCCGGCCTCGAAGCGGTACGCCAGCACGAGCGTGCCCGCGCTGTTCAGACAGGCGCCGAGCTGGCACACCATGCCGGTGATGTGGAACAGCGGGGCCATGGCGAAGTACACCGGCGCCTCGGGCAGCGGCAGCCCGGTTCGCTGCCGCTCGGCGTTGTGCATGATGTTGCCGTGCGTGTTGGTGGCGCCCTTGGGGGTGCCGCTGGTGCCGGAGGTGTAGCTGATCAGCGCGATGTCGGACGGCTCCGGATCGCGCGCCTCGGGGGCCCGGTGCCCGGCGCCGGCCACGGCGGTCAGATCCTCCGCGTCCGGGGCCTGCGGAAGCCGCTCGAAGGCGAGCACACGCGTGTCGTCCCGCGTCTGGAAGTCCAGCTCGCAGCCCGTGAGCACGATCCGCACCGGCGAGTCGGCGGCCGTCTCGCGCAGATACGTCTCCCAGGCGCGGTCCGAGCAGATCAGCGCGGCCACCTCGCCGTCCCGCAGGACGTGCGCCATCTCCCCCGACTTGTACATGGGGTTGACCGGCACCACCGTCGCGCCCGCCTTCCAGGCACCGAGCACGGCGACCACGAAGAGCGGGGAGTTCTGGAGCAGCACGGCCACCCGCTCACCGCGCTCAAGACCCCGCGCGGCCAGGTGCCCGGCGACGGAGTCGCTCAGCGCATCGACCTCGCGATAGCTCAGCCGTCCGTCGAAGTAGGCGAGGAAGACGCGGTCCGGCACCTCGGCGGCGGCCCGGCGCAGGGCGTGCACCAGGGAGTCGGCGGGGTCGATCGGGGCACGCTGGGCGTCGTCGAGCAGCGCCAGCCAGGGCTTGTCCGCGTACCCGCTCACCGCGCGCTCTCCCACTTCTGCTGGATGTGGTTCATGGTGCCGAGCCATCGGTCGGGATCCCCGGCCCGCGCCTGGTAGAACCCGGCGACCTCGGGATGCGGCAGGATCAGGAACCGATCGTCCTCCATCCCCTTGAACAAGGCGTCGGCCACGTCGTCCGGCTCGATGGCGGTGGGCTTGAGCACCAGGTCCCCGGCGGTCCCGGTGGCGGCGAGCATGTCGGTCCGCACGCCCTGGGGACAGATCGCGTGCACCTTGACGCCGCGGTGCCGGTAGGTCAGCGACAGCCACTCGGCGAAGGCGTACGCCCCGTGCTTGGTGACGCTGTAGGGCGCGGCGCCGATCATGGTGAGCAGCCCGGCGGCGGACACGGTCGACACGAACCGCCCCCGCCCACGCTCCAGCCACCCCGGGAGCAGTTCCTGAGCGGCCCGCACATGAGCCATGACATTGACGTCCCAGGCCAGCGCCCAGACGTCCTCCCCGGCGGCCTCGGACCCTCCGGAACCGACGCCGGCGTTGGCGCAGTACACGTCGATGTCAGCGCCGAGCGCGTCCCGGGCGGGCCCGACGATCCCGGAGGCATCACCGGACACGGCAATCCCCCCGATCTCGGCGGCGACGGCTTCGGCCTTGGCAGCGTCGAGATCATTGACGACGACCCGGGCTCCGACGGAGGCGAACCGCCGGGCAAGAGCGGCTCCGATCCCGCCACCGGCCCCCGTGACAACGACTCCGGCATCGTGCAGGGCGTCCACCATCGGTCTCCTTCGACATGCGGCTCCATCGACCCCGACAGACTAACCAGTCGGTATGTATCAAAGAAAGGGTGCGGGAGGTACCGGCAGGGGCGCGGGGAACTGCGCGACAAGCCACAGCCGACCGGCTGCTTACGAACAACCGCAACAACCCCTACCGTGCCCTTCATGCGCTTTACGAGACGAACTCTCCTAGCCGCAACCCCGGCCCTCGCGGCCACCACAACCCCCGCAGCCGCCGCAGGCCACAAACTCCGAACCGGCTTCGAACGCCTCCAGTCCGACGGATACTCCGTACTGAACGGCCAGCGCGTAGGAATCGTCACCAACCCCACCGGCATCACCCGCACCGCCCGCCACATCGTCGACGTCATGCACGCGGACGAAAGGGTGGATCTCAGGGCCGTCTTCGGACCGGAACACGGCTTTCGGGGCACCGCCCAGGCAGGCGGCTCGGAGGGCCGTTACGACGACCCCGCCACCGGCCTCCCCGTCTACGACACGTACCTGAAGAGCGGTCAGCCCCTCGCCGACATCTTCACCGCCTCCGCCGTGGACACGATCCTCTTCGACATCCAGGACGTCGGCGCCCGCTTCTACACGTACATCTGGACCCTCTACGACTGCATGGAGGCGGCCCGGCTCGCCGGAAAGCGGGTGGTCGTACTGGACCGCCCCAACCCCGTCACCGGCCGCTCCGCCCAAGGACCCGTACTGCACAAGGAGTTCGCCACGTTCGTCGGCCGGCAACCGATCTCGCAGGCGCACGGGATGACGGTCGCCGAGCTGGCCCTGCTGTTCAACGGGGAGTTCCTCACCACGCCCGTCGACCTGGACACGGTCACGATGTCGGGCTGGCGGCGCTCGGAGTTCTACGACGCCGCGCATCTGCCCTGGGTGCCGCCGAGCCCGAACATGCCGACCCCGGACACGGCGCTGGTCTACTCGGGCACGTGTCTCTTCGAGGGCACCAACCTCTCCGAGGGCCGGGGCACCACGCGCCCCTTCGAACTCCTCGGCGCGGAGGGCATCGACGGCCGCTGGGCCGCCGAGGCCAACCGACTGGGACTGCCGGGAGTGCACTTCAGGGAGGCGTACTTCGCACCCACCTTCTCCAAGTTCCAGGGCAAGACCGTCGGCGGCGTCCAGATCCACGTCCATGACAGGGCGGCCTACGACCCCGTACGCACCGGCATCGGCCTGCTCGTGACCGCCAAGCAGATCTTCCCCGGCTTCACTTGGCGCTCCGACAACTGGATCGACAAGCTCACCGGGTCCACCCAGGTCCGCACGGCGATCGACGCGGGTGCGAGCACCGACGAGGTGGTCGAGGGCTGGCAGGACGAACTCGCCGCGTTCCGGCGGATTCGAAAGGAATACCTGCTCTACAGATGACCCGCGTCGTATGGCCAACTCTGCCCCGTGGCGGGACGATACGCCCACATCGCACCGCTACGGGGGACGAGGGGGCCTGTCATGGCACGACCGGAGTTGAGCGTATCTCCGTACTGGGAGCTGACCTTCGACGCGGACGGTGACCCCGACACCCGCTCCAGGGACCGGCTGTTCGCCGGGGTGGCCCAGCGCGGCGTGCACGATCTGCTGGTCTTCGCGCACGGCTGGAACGCCGACCGCTCCGGTGCGACCCGGCTCTACGACCGATTCTTCGCCCCGATCCCCCAACTCGCGCCGGGCGCCCAGATCGGATATGTCGGCGTGGTGTGGCCGTCGATGCGGTTCTCGGACGAACCGATCCCCGACTTCCCGCGCTCCGTCGCGGCCGACGCGCCCGCCCGTCCGGCGCTGGACAAGGACACCCGGCACGCGCTGCTGGAGACGTTCCCGGGGCGGGCCACGGTGATCGACCAGCTCGTCCGGCTGCTGGACCAGCAGTCGCGGGAGGAAGCCGAGCTGGAGGAGTTCGGGCGGCTGGTGCGGCTGCTGGTGGATCTGGTGCCGCCGGGCCCGCAGGCGCTGTTCGCGGCGGACACCCTGGCGGAGGGCGTGCCGCAGGACGAGCCGGAGATGTTCCGGGGGACGGCGGGCGAGATCTGCGAGGAATTCGGGCGTGCGCTGGCGCGGCTCCAGTCGCCGGAGGGTGCCCCGGACGCCTCCTTCTCGCTACCGAACCCCTGGGAGGGCGCGCACGAACTGCTGCGCCAGGCCACGTACTACGCGATGAAGCGGCGCGCGGGCACGGTGGGCGAGCGGGGGCTCGGGCGGGTGATCGGGCAGCTGGCGGCGCGCGCCCCGGAGGTGCGGGTGCACCTGCTCGGGCACAGCTTCGGCGGGCGGCTGGTGTCGTTCGCGCTGCGCGGGCTGCCCGAGGGAGTGCACACGGTGAAGTCCGTGACCCTCCTCCAAGGGGCCTTCTCGCACTACGCGTTCTCCGCGCGGCTGCCGCACGACCCGCGCGCGGGCGGTGTGCTCCAGGGGCAGCACAACCGCATCGACGGGCCGCTGGTGTGCTGCTTCTCCAAGCACGACGACGCCCTGGGCACCATGTACCCGCTGGCGTCCCGGATGGCGGGCCATGACCGGGAGTTCCACGAGCTGAGCATCGGCGGGGCGCTGGGCGCCAAGTGGGGCGCGATGGGCTTCGACGGGGTGCAGGCGGTGCCCGGCACCAAGAACCTGAAGCTGGCCGACGCGCTGCGCGGTCCGCTGCCCGCGAAGGGGTGCGTGAACGTCGACGCGGCGGCGGTGGTACGGCGCGGCGGGCCGCCCGCCGGGGCGCACAGCGACATCGTGCACCGGGAGCTGGCCCAACTGGTGCTGGCGGCGGGCCGCGTGCACTGACCCGCCGCCAACTTCCCTGTCTTTTGTGGCTCCTTACCGGTGTGAGGTGAACTCCACGACCTGCTGATAGGTCGGCCGGTTCTGCCAGCTGATCCTGGCGTGGTTGATGCCGCCGAGCGGGCGCTGCACGATCGAGTCCGCGCACCACTGGTCGCCCGCGGAGCAGCCGCCCGCGTCGCCCGGGTAGACCTGGGCGGGAGTCTTGCCCACAGCCGTCTTCAGAGTGCTGATCAGGCTGTCCCGGCAGGCGCTCAGACTGCCGCCGCCGCAGTACTCGCGGGCCAGCGGCCCTTGCACGGACTCACCGAGCACCGACCGCAGATCCTTGTCCACGTAGCTCCACCAGCCGTACTGGAAGGAGCTGCCCGCGTGGGCGCCGGTCGGTCCGTGGGCGGCCGAAGGGGCCTCGTCGACCGGCAGGTTGTTCGTGAACGCGGTGAACAGCTCGCTGCCGAGGCCCGGTTCGAACTCGTCCCGTACCAACAGCGGCCACCAGGCGTCCAGGACGCGGATGGCGTCGGCGTGGGCGTACGTCTTCGATCCGGCCGAGGTCTCCGTGCGCTTGGCGCCCGCGGTGACCCACGCGGACAGCTTGTCGACGGCCGCCTTCGCCGCCGTGTCGGTCACCGGGGAGCTGTTGACGACCTTCAGCAGGTCCGGCAGGACGTCCTCGGCGCGCAGATCGGCGAGCCCGGCCTCGGCCATCGCCTTCACCAGGGCCGCCCGGGTCACCCCGCCCTGGGTGACCAGCTTCCTCACCCGGTCGTCGAGGAGGTTCCCGCGGTGGACGGAGCCGTCGCCCCAGGGGGCGGTGGTGTAGTCCTCGGCCTGCTTGTTGTTCCAGGAGACGTAGTAGTCCTGGTCGGTCGAGTTGGGGTGGGCCGAGGGCGGGGTGTAGTCGGCGGTGTTCGTCGCCGGGTTCCAGTTCCGCCACTCGTACGACGGCTGTGCCCACACCGGGAACTCGGCGTCGACGCCGGTCGCGCGCACCGGGTTGTCGCCGCTGTTGTAGTAGGCGGTGTGCTCGGAGTCGACGTAGAACCAGTTGAAGGTGAAGTTGATGTGCTGCACCGCCGTCCGGAAGGTCTCGGGGCTCTTGAGGTAGTCGGGGTCGTTGAGCATCTGGAAGCCGATGATCGAGTCGGCCTCGTGCAGGAAGGACGAGCGCAGGGTGGTGTAGGCGACCCGTTTGCCGTCGACGGTCGCGCGGTGCGAGACGGGTCCGTACTTCGTCCGCCAGACCCGCATCGTGTACGCACCGGCCGGGGTGTCGTCGGCCGTGGTCGGTTTCCAGGCGTTCTTCTGCTCGATCTTCTCCATCGCGGTGCAGGTGCCCCGGTACAGATAGTGGTGGTCGTCCTGGCACAGCTCGACGGCGTAGGTGTCGATGATGTCCTGTCCTGAAGTGGTCGCGCTCCAGGAGTAGTCCTGGCCGCGGCCGAGTTCGACGTACATGCTCAGACCCGCGAAGGAGGCGCCGCGGGCGCTGATGCCCGGGCCCTGGATCTCCTGGAGGAGAAGCAACTGGGGTGCGAAGTAGCCGGTCTGCGGACCGAAGACGGCGACCGGGTGGCCACTGGCGGTGTGTTCCCCGCCGACCACCAGGGCGTTGGACATTCCCCGCCTGGCCGAGCTCATGGCCACCTCGGCCGCCGTTGCCGAGGTGGCGGCCGCGGTCTCGGTGGCCGCGCTGCCCGTACGGTCGTACACCAGGGGTTCGCCGGTCACGGAGCCGTCGTCGGGCAGCGCCGTGCCCTGCGGGTCCGCGGGCTTCTCGGCGTACGGGAAGCTCTTGTCCTGGACGGTGACGACCGCCTCGGGGTCGTTGCGCATCCGGAAGGACTCCCAGACCTCGGTGCCCGCGGCGACGCCGTACTTCTCCTGGGCGGCGATCAGCGAGATCGCGTTGTTCACCTCGCCGCCGCCCCCGGAGCCGAACAGGGCGCCGATGACGGAGGCGAGCGCGACCAGGTCGGTGGGTTTGAAGTGCTCGATGGTGCCGGCGTTGGTGATGGAGTCCTTGTGGCCGGTCAGGACGTACTCGCCGGGGAAGTAGCGGCCGCTGTCGGAGGCGTCGATGTAGGCGTTGATCCCGGCGACGTAGGCGTTGACGTCGGCGAGAGCCTGCTGTCCGCGGGCGCCGTTCTTGGCGACCGCGCTGTCGATCTGGGCCTGGAGGTCGGCCTCGGTGTAGGGCGCGTGGCGCCAGAACTCCTGCTCCAGGCCCTGGTTGGCGGGGTCGCCGCCGGCGAAGGAGGTGAGCTGTCCGCGGCCGACGTGCCGGAAGACGTCCATGAGCCACAGCCGGTCCTCGGCCGCCGCGTAACCGGCGCCGAACTCCGTGCCGTACCGGGTGGTGCCCGTGATGTGCGGCACACCCGTCTTCTTGTCCCGGACGATCGTCACATCGCTGCGGCCGGCGGGCCGGACGGTGGAGGCGACTTGATCGGCGGGTACCCCGAACGAGGCGTCGTTGAAGAAGTTGGTGATCGTCGCGTTGGTCAGGGACGGGTGGCCCGTGGCGAGGTTGGCGTACGGTCCGAGCTGGTCGGAGGCGTGCGCGGGCATCGATCCGAAGGCCTGGTTGAGCAGGATCTGGGCCAGCGTGGCGTTGCCGTTCTCGCCGGGCGGCAGGATGTCGGAGCACTGGTTTCCGCAGTGATCGGTCACCGCCGCGGTCCCCGTGTCGGCCGCCTGGGCGGCGACCGCCGGGGAAAGCGGAGACAAAAGACCGGCAATGAGCGCGCATACGGATGCCGTCTTCAGGAACCCGGGGAATCTGCCGGGAGTTCTCAGTCTGTCGAGCGCGGTGCGGGGGATGCGCCGTGGCATGGCAGCTCCTACCGACGGGGGTGGGCCGGACGTTACCGGCGGTATCCCCGGGATCGAAGGTGAACATGCGTCACTTTCCAGGGCCTTGAGGGAGGTGCACGGGCCGGCTGATGGGGGCCACCGGAAATCGGATGGAGCCGAATCGCGTGTCGATACGTCTATTCGTCAACGTCGTACGCAGTCCCGTACGGCGTTCGCCGAAGTGACCGAAGTACAGGTGCAGGTGTGACGGAGGTGCAGGGCGATGGCCGGTTTCCGGAGTCTGGCGAGACAGGTGCGAGACCCACGCTGCGATCTTGCGCTGCGGCGCTATTCGCTGCGCAAGTGCCTTGAGCGATTCGCCCCTTACGGGCACAGGGCGACCTGGGACCACTTGTGCTCCCGGGCGGGGTTCGGGCCCGAGGACCGCTCCCCCGATCCGGCGCGGCTCGTGGCCGCGTTGGACGAGCTGGAGGAGGCTCGGTCCGTCTGGCTCGCCTATGAGGTGGAGTTCGCCCACCGCCGCAAGAAGGAGAAGCACGACGGGCTGCGCCGGCCGGGGAGTGTCGACGACTGGCACCGGCTGACCTGGGGCGGATTCGGAGTGGCGTGGTGCGACGACCCGCGGGTACACCCCCGTGAGCCGCTGGCCGAGGTGCTGCGCAGGCTGATCTCCGCGTTGGAGCACGAACCGGGTTCGGGCTGCCCTGTGTGTGGTGGGGCTCGGCTGGCCTGGAAGTACGACCTGGCCCATGAGCCGTCCTCGGGGCCGGTGTGCGCGGACTGCGGGATTGTGGTGCCGCGGCCTGTGTTGACGCCGGAGGCGTTTGGCGCTGCGCGGCGGGAGCGGCGGCTGTTGATTTCGGCTTAGCGTTCAGCCGGCTGCGGGTCGGTGGGGGCTTGTCGCGCAGTTCCCCGCGCCCCTTAAGGGAGTTGGCGCGCGGCGGAGCTTCATAGCGCCGCTTGTACCACCGGGGGTGCGCTGGGGATGCCGCACCCCCCTCATGAGATGCGCTGGCAATAATCTCTGCATGGTGCAGGTCTGTCTGAACGGGGCCCGAGGGGCCGCCGACGGTGCGGTGGTTCCGCTTACTCCTGAGGCTCTGGCCGAGTCCGCGGCGGAGGCTGTGGCTGCCGGTGCCACGGACGTTCATGTTCATCCCAAGACACCCTGTGGTCAGGACAGTCTCTCCCCGCGCGTGGTCGCGGCGACGCTGGAGGCGATCCGGGCCCGGGTATCGGTGCCGGTCGGCGTGACCACGGGTGCCTGGGCCGAGCCGGATCCGGCGGTACGGGTGTCACGTATCCAGGATTGGACCGTGCTCCCGGATCACGCCTCGGTCAACTGGCACGAGCCCGGCGCGGAGGACGTGGCCGCTGCGCTGATCGACCGGGGTGTGGGCGTGGAGGCCGGTGTCTGGTCGGGCACGGACGGGGCGGCGCGCTTCGGCCGTTCCGCGCTCGGGCCGAAGGTGCTCCGGGTGTTGGCGGAGGTGACGGACACCGCGCCGGAGACCGCCGAGCGCACTGCGCAGGCCCTGCTGAGCGAGCTGGGAGGGGCCTTCGGGCGGCCTGTGCTGCTGCACGGCGAGGACGGCGGGGCCTGGCCGGTGCTGCGGCTGGCGGGGCGGCTGAGTCTGGCCACCAGGGTGGGGCTGGAGGACATGCTGTTCCTGCCGGGCGGCGAACGGGCGCTGTCGAACGCCCAGTTGGTGACGATGGCCCTCACCGTGCGGCGTGCACCCGGCTAGCCGGTCGTGCGTTTGCGTTCCACCAGGAGGCGGGAGCCGCTCAGGCGCTCACCGAAGGCGTCGTCCGGGTTGGACAGGACGCAGGTGTCCAGGGAGAGGCAGCCACAGCCGATGCAGTCGGTGAGGTGGTCACGGAGGCGGTTCAACTGGGTGATGCGTTCGTCCAGTTCGGCACGCCAGGCCTCCGATAGGCGGGCCCAGTCCTCGTGGGTGGGCGTGCGTTCCTCGGGGAGTTCGGCCAGCGCCTCGCGGATCGTGGCCAGGGGAATGCCCACGCGCTGCGCGGCCCGGATGAAGGCGACCCGCCGCAGCGTGTCCCTGCCGTACCGGCGCTGGTTGCCCGCCGTGCGGCGACTGCCGATCAGGCCCTTCGCCTCGTAGAAGTGCAGCGCCGAGACGGCGGCACCGCTGCGTGCGGCGAGCTGGCCGACGGTGAGCTCATGGATCTTCTCGGGAATCTTGGGCACCCCTCGAAGCCTACCTACCCCGATCGCCCACCCCGATCGCCTGCCAAGGTCCGTTGACAGCGGGCCCTCGCCCGACCATGCTAAGCAGTCGCTTAGAGTTTGGGAGGAGCCAGGGACATGGCAGAACCGAGGAGCTTCACCTCCGTCGACGAGCTGAAGGCGGCGGTCGGCGAGCAGCTGGGCCACACCGACTGGCTGGAGGTCGACCAGAAGCGGATCGATCTGTTCGCCGAGGCGACCGGGGACCACCAGTGGATCCACGTCGACCCCGAGAAGGCCGCCGCCGGACCGTTCGGGACGACGATCGCCCACGGCTATCTCACCCTGTCGCTGCTGCCCCTCTTCGGACCGCAGTTGATCAGCGTCGAGGGCGTGCGGATGGGCGTCAACTACGGCACGAACAAGGTCCGCTTCCCGGCCCCGGTCCCGGTCGGCTCACGGCTGCGCGCCACCGGGACGATCACGGGCGTGGACGACGTCACCGGCGGTGTGCAGGTGACGGTCGCGTTCACGGTGGAGCGCGAGGGTGGCGACAAGCCCGTCTGCGTCGCCGAATCCGTCTCGCGCTACTACCTGTAGGACACCGCGGGACGCCGTAGGACTACTTCGCCGCGACCATCCGCAGTACGAGGTCGGCGTACAGCTCGCCGACCTCGTCCGGTGTCCAGGGTCCGTCGACGCTGAACCAGCGGGCCACGTCGACGCAGAGCGACAGTACGGCGAGGGTGGTGCCCTGGACGTCCCGCACCTCGAACTCGCCGGACGCCACCCCGTCCTCGATGATCCCGCGCACCACGGCGTCGACCTGCCGCCTGAGCCCGACGATCTCGGCGCGCGCCTCGGGTCCGAGCGAGTCCAGCTCGTACTGCACCACCCGCGCGGTGGTGCGGCCCCCCGCGTGCCAGCGGACGAAGGAACTCACCGCGTCCGCGAGCCGCTCGGCAGCGCTGCCCTCGCGGGCCGACGCCGTACGGAGGATCTCCAGCGCCTTCTCGTGGCCGATCCGGCTGATGCGGTGGAGCAGCTCTTCCTTGGTCTTGTAGTGGATGTAGAGCGCGGCCGGGCTCATCCCGGCCCGGCCCGCGATGTCACGGGTCGTCGTGGCGTGGTAGCCGCGCTCGGCGAAGGCCTCCACCGCGGCGATCAGCAACCGTCGGGCCGCGTCGGGCGTGACCTCGCCCCACCCCGACCCCTCGCCGCCGGCCGTCTCCTCCGCCGTACTCATCGCTTGCTCGCCCCTTCCGATGACAGGGTCACCACCATACCGCCGACAGTGAGCGAGCGCTTAGTGCGGCCGCTCAGAGCTTCTCGAAGGGGCTGTAGGAGCGTGCCGACGCCGCTTCCTGGCGGTCGCGGATGACCTTGGCGAGGGTGAAGGCGGAGGTGACCAGGTAGAGGACGGCGACGCCGAGGAAGGCGCGGACCCAGGGGTCGGCCTCCAGCTGGTAGATGCCGATGGCGGTGGCCGCCATGGCGACCGCGAAGGAGGCGACGGACTGGCCGTAGAAGGCGGCCGTGTTCTGCTGCTTGGGTGTGTCACTCATGGGGACATGATTCGGCGGACGTGGGCCGCGCCACATCCGTCAACATACTCAGCCGTCGTACTCAGAACGCCGAAACCCCGGTCAGCGCACGGCCGATGACGAGCTTCTGGATCTGGCTGGTGCCCTCGTAGAGGGTCATCACGCGGGCGTCGCGCAGCAGCTTGCCGGCCGGGTACTCGTCGATGTAGCCGTAGCCGCCGAAGACCTGGAGGGCGTTGTTGGCGGCGCGCACGGCGGCCTCGGAGGCGAACAGCTTGGCCTTGGAGGACTCGGTGGCGAACGGCTGCCCGCGGTCGATCAGATCGGCGACCCGCCAGGTCAGCAGCCGCGCCGCGTCGACGTCCACGGCTATGTCGCTGATCAGCTCCTGTACGAGCTGGTGGTGGGCGATGGTCTTCCCGAACTGCTCCCGCTCCCCCGCGTACTTCACGGCGACGTCCAGCGCGGCCTGGGTGAGGCCCACACAGCCCGCCGCCACCGACATCCGCCCCTTGGCCAGCGCCGACATGGCCACGGAGAAACCCCTCCCCTCCTCGCCGAGCAGCGCGGAGGCCGGCACGCGCACGTCCTCCAGCACGAGTTCGGCGGTGGCCTGGCCGCGCAGGCCGAGCTTGCCGTGGATCGTGCGGCGGGTCAGGCCGGGGGTGTCGGTGGGGACCAGGAAGGCGGAGACGCCCTTGTGGCCGGGGGCGTCGGTGGAGCGTGCGAAGAGCAGCACGACGTCGGCCCAAGTGCCGTTGGTGATGAACATCTTGGTGCCGTTGATGACGTAGTCACCGCCGTCGCGGACCGCGCGGGTGGCGAGGTTGCCCGCGTCGGAGCCGGTGCCGGGCTCGGTGAGACCGAAGCAGCCGACGAGCTCCCCGGCGGTCAGCCCCGGCAGCCACTGCCGCTTCTGCTCCTCGCTGCCCCAGCTCGCGATCGTCTTGGCGACGAGCCCGAGGGAGACGGAGACGATGCCGCGGACGGAGGAGTCACCGCGGCCCAGCTCCTCGGTCACCAGGCAGTACGCGAGGTGGTCACCGCCGGATCCGCCGTACTCCTCGGCCACGGTCAGGCCCAGGAAGCCGACCTCGCCGAGCTTCTTCACGATGCCCCGGTCGACCTCCTCGGCGCGGTCCCAGGCGACGACGTGCGGGGCGATCTCGCGGGCCACGAAGTCCCGGGCGAGCTGCCGTACGGCGGTCTGCTCCTCGCTGAGCTCCAGGTTCATACCGAGTCACCCCAATTGAATGCCGTACATTTAAATTAGCACTGCTAGTTTCAAGTCGCAGCCCTACTATGTGCGCCATGGCCCGACCGCGCAAGCCCCTGCTCAGCACCGACCGGATCGTCGAGACGGCACGGGTGCTCGTGGACACGGAGGGCCTCGCGGCCGTCTCCACCCGGCGTCTCGCGGCGGAGTTGGGGGTCAGCGGGCCGTCGCTCTACAACCACTTCCGGACCAAGGACCAGATCCTGGAGGCGGTCGCGGACTCGGTGAGCGCGCAGGTCGATCTGTCGATGTTCGAGGACGGGCGGGACTGGCGTACCGCGCTGCACGACTGGGCCGTGTCCTATCGGGCGGCCCTGCGGGACCACCCGAACATCGTGCCGGTGCTGGCGCGCGGGCCGGGGCGGCGGCCCGCGGCCCTGCGGCTCGCTGACGCCGTGTACGGGGCGATGGTGGCTGCGGGGTGGCCTGCGGCCCAGGCCACGTCCATCGGGGCGTTGATGCGGTACTTCATCATGGGGTCCGCGTTGGGGTCGTTCGCCGGGGGATTTGTCGACGATGTGAGTGCGTACGATCCTGCGGACTATCCGCATTTGGGGCAGGCGCATCTTCTTGCCGAGCGGCAGGAGAAGATCGATGAGCGGGCCTTTGAGACGGGGCTTGCCGCGTTGCTGGATGGGCTGGAGCGGCAGTACGAAGGGGTTGTTCGGTCGTCTTGATCTGACGGTCGGTGGGGGCTGGTCGCGCCCACGCGGCGGAGACGCAAATCGATACAGCCCCGCGCCCCTGAGCAAACCTTCCTGGACGATAGTTCGGCTGTTACCGAAGTGTTCGGGGGCCATCCTGGGTGGCATGACCGATCGCGATCCTCGCGCACCCCACCTCGCCCGCCTTGCCGCCCTGATCGCCGATGAGACTCGGGCCGTCTGTCTGCTCGCCTTGCTCGACGGGCGGGCCTGGACCGCCGGGGAGTTGGCTCGGCATGCCGGGGTTGCCGCCTCTACCGTCAGTGAGCATCTGGGGAAGCTTGTCGCCGGTGGGCTGCTTGTCGAGGAGCGGCAGGGGCGGCATCGGTATGTGCGGCTTGCCGATGCTCGGGCGGCTCAGCTGGTGGAGGATCTTGCCGCGCAAGTGGCGCCGCAGGACGTCGTACGGCCTCAAGGGCTGCGGCAGTCCAGTGCGGGGTCGGCCATGGCTCGGGGGCGGACCTGTTACGACCATCTCGCCGGGCGGCTCGGAATCGCGGTGACCGACGCGTTCGCCGAGCGCGGGCTGTTGCGGCAGGACACCGGGTTCGCGCTGACCGACGCGGGGGTGGCGTGGTTCGACTCCGTCGGGATCCCCCTGGAGCGGGCCGGTCGGCGGCCACTGGCGCGTGGCTGTCTCGACTGGACCGAGCGGCGGCCTCATCTGGCCGGGGTCGCGGGTGCGGCCGTGTGCCGGCACGCGCTCGACGCCGGATGGTGTGTGCGAATCGGGTCCGAGCGGGCGGTGAAGGTGACGGCTGCCGGGGAACGGGCGCTGTCCGAGCTGCTCGGCATCCGGGCCGAGGCCTTTGCGTGACGTCCAAAATCCGCGAGACCTCAGGCCCTGTCCTTCCTAGCCTCTGGAGCATGATGAACCCCCGCCGTACCGATCTGCTCGCCGCCGGTGCCGCCACAGTCAGTGTCGTGCTGTGGGCCTCCGCCTTCGTCTCGATCCGCAGCGCGGGTGCCGAGTACTCGCCGGGCGCGCTGGCGCTGGGGCGGCTGCTGGCCGGGGTGCTGGTGCTCGGGGTCATCTGTGTCGTACGGCGGGAGGGGTGGCCCCCGCGGTCGGCGTGGCGCGGAATCCTGATATCCGGGCTGCTCTGGTTCGGGTTCTACATGGTCGCCCTGAACTGGGGCGAGCAACAGGTCGACGCGGGTACGGCGGCCCTGGTGGTGAACATCGGGCCGATCCTCGTCGCGCTGCTCGGCGCGCGGCTGCTCGGCGACGCGATGCCGCCGCGGCTGCTGGCGGGCATGGCGGTGTCGTTCGCGGGGGCGGTGGCCGTGGGGCTCTCGATGTCCGGTGGGGGCGGGTCCTCGCTGCTCGGGGTGGTGCTGTGTCTGCTGGCCGCGGTCGGGTACGCCGGGGGTGTCGTGGCGCAGAAGCCCGCGCTGGCCCAGGCGAGCGCGCTCCAGGTGACGACGTTCGGGTGCCTGGTGGGTGCGGTGGCCTGTCTGCCGTTCGCCGGGCAGTTGGTCACGGAGGCGGCAGAGGCGCCGGTGTCGGCCACGCTGAACATGGTCTATCTGGGCGTCTTTCCCACCGCGCTCGCCTTTACGACCTGGGCGTACGCCCTCGCCCGGACAACCGCCGGCCGGATGGGGGCGACGACGTACGCGGTGCCCGCGCTGGTGGTGCTGATGTCCTGGCTGGCGCTGGGTGAGGTGCCCGGGGTGCTGACTCTCGCGGGCGGGGCGCTGTGCCTGCTGGGGGTGGCGGTGTCGAGGTCGCGGCCGTCGGTGAAGGCGGGTGGGGATGGGGATGGGGGCGGATCCCCCATCCCCACAGCTGAACGGCCCGCGTCGTCCGGTGCCGGACGCGCCGACTAGAACGTCACCAGCGCCCGGCCGCCCTTGCCCGCCAGCATGTTCTCGAACGCCGCCGGGATGCCCTCAAGGCCGATCCGTTCCGTCACCAGCATCGCCAGGTCCAAGCGGCCCGCGCGGACGTGTTCCGCGAGGATCGGGACGTCGCGCGCGGGGTCGGTGTTGCCGTAGACGCAGCCGGACAGGGTGCGGCCCCAGTGGAAGATCTCCAGGGCGTTGAAGGTGACCTGCTGGTCCTTGCCGCCGATACCGACGACCGTCGTACGACCGCCGCGACGGGTGGAGTCCCAGGCCGTACGGATGGTGGTGGCGCGGCCCACGCACTCGATGGCCACGTCCACGCCCTGCTTGCCGGTGAGTGCGCGGATCTCGCGGGCCGTGTTCTCCGAGGCGATCACATAGTCGGTGGCACCGGCCGCGCGGGCCAGCTCCTCCTTCGCCGGGGAGACGTCCACCGCGACGATCCGCGAGGCGCCGGCGATCCGGGCCGACTGGAGCGCGGCCAGGCCCACTCCGCCGACGCCATAGACGGCGACCGTCTCGCCCTCGCGGACCTGTGCCGAGTGATGGACGGCGCCGTAGCCGGTGAGGACGGCGCAGCCCAGCAGGGCCGCCTCGGTGAGCGGGACGCCGTCGGGGGCGGGCAGGACACAGGACGCGGAGACGACCGTCTCCTCGGCGAACGCGGCGACGTTCAGGCCGGGGTGGAGGTCGGTGCCGTCGGAGGCGCGGTGGGCGTAGACGTCTGCGGCGCCGTTCATGGCGTTGGCGCACAGCCACACCTCGCCGAGCGCGCAGGCGGGGCAACTGCCGCAGGACGGGGCCCAGTTGAGGACGACCTCGGCGCCGGGGGCGATGTGGGTGACGCCCTCGCCGACCGCGGTCACCGTGCCCGCACCCTCGTGGCCGAGGACCGCGGGGACAGGCACCCGCATGGTGCCGTTGGACAGGGACAGGTCGGAGTGGCAGACGCCCGCGGCGGCGAGCCGGACCCGGACCTGGCCGGGGCCGGGGTCCGGGAGGTCGATCTCGGCGATCTCCAGCGGAGCGCCCACGGCGGGCAGGACAGCGGCGCGAACCATGGGTGGTGAACTCCTCTAGAACTGGAGGGACTTGGTCTGGAGGTACTCGGCGAGCCCGTGCGCGCCGAGTTCCCGGCCGACGCCGGACTGCTTGTAGCCGCCGAAGGGGGCGAGGGGGTTGAAGCGGCCGCCGTTGATGTCGACCTGGCCGGTCTCCATGCGGCGCGCGAAGGCGACCGCCTCGGGCTCGGTGCCCCAGACGGCGCCGGCGAGGCCGTAGACGGTGCCGTTGGCGATGCGCAGGGCGTCGTCCTCATCCTCGTACCGGAGGATCGACAGGACCGGTCCGAAGATCTCCTCCTGCGCGATCGTCATCTCGGGGGTGACGTCTGCGAAGACCGTCGGGCTGACGAAGTAGCCCTGCTCGCGCGCGGATTCGGTGCCGCCCGCGACCAGGCGGGCGCCCTCGGCGACGCCCTTGTCGATGTAGCCGCGCACCCGCTCCCGCTGCCGGGCGTTGACCACCGGGCCGATGCGCTCGCCGTACTTCGCGGCGGCGGCCTCGGCGAGGGCGACGGCCTCGTCGTACTGGGAGGTGTGCACGAGCATGCGGGTCCAGGCACTGCACGTCTGGCCGGAGTTGGACATGACGTTGGCGACGCCGACGTTGACCGCCTTGGCGAGGTCGGCGCTCGGGAGGATCACGTTGGCGGACTTGCCGCCGAGTTCCAGGGCGACCTTCTTGACGGCGGCGCCGGCCACGGCGGCGATCTGCCTGCCGACGGCGGTGGAGCCGGTGAAGGAGACCAGGTCGACGCCCGGGTGCTCGACGAGGGCCTGGCCCGCGATCCGGCCGAGGCCGGTGACCAGGTTGAAGACGCCCGCCGGGATCCCGGCCTCGTGCACCGCCTCGGCGAAGAGCTGGGCGGTCAGCGGGGTGTCCTCGGCGGGCTTCAGGACGATCGTGCAGCCTGCCGCGAGCGCGGGGCCGACCTTGGCGACGATCTGGTGCAGCGGGTAGTTCCAGGGGGTGATCGCGCCGACGACGCCGATCGGCTCGTGCAGGACGGTGGAGTTGCCCACCTTCTCCTCGAAGGCGTACGTCGCGGCGAGCTCGGCGTAGGAGGCGGCGACCGCGATCGGCACGGAGGCGTGGACCGCCTGCGAGAAGGCGAGGGGCGAGCCGAGTTCCGCGGTGACCGTCTCGGCGATCTCGTCCTTGCGGGCGGCGAGGACGTTGTGCAGGGCGGTGAGGCGGGCGGCGCGCTCGGCCGGTGGGGTTGCGGCCCACCCGCCGAGGGCGGTGCGCGCGGCGCGTACGGCGGTGTCGACGTCTTCGGCGGTGCCGGCCGGGATTTGGGCGATGACCTGTTCGTCGGTCGGGTTGACTACGTCGATCGAGGGCCGGTCGGCGGCGGGGTGCCAGGCTCCGTCGATATAGAAGCCGTCGTGTGCCTTCATCAGGGTCCTTCCGGGCCATGTGCGTCTTAGGGAGTCATCCAACCGCAGACCTAAACTAGCGCCGTTAGTTTTGGTTCACCAGGTGGTCCCCGCATGGCACAGCTCACCCCGACCACCCGGAAGGGGCTCAGAAGTCGACTCTCGCCCTGTCGTCCACCCTCCCCACCGACTCCTGGGCGAACTCCTTCTCGTAGGCGCGGCGGATGTCCTCGATCTTGCGGTCGTTCGAAGCGGCCTGCGCGACCGGGTACAGAAGGATCAGCTCGTAGGACCGCTCCTTCTCGATCGTGCCGCTCGCGTCGCGCCACTGGCCGCGGCCGGTCTGCACGGTGAGGCCGTCCGGGAAGTCGGGGGTGACCTCCTCGTCGACGAAGGTCATGAACTGTTCGTCGGTGACGGCCGGTCCCCCGTCGGGGCGTTCGGTGCCGAAGAAGAGCTGGGTCTCGATGTAGGGCTCGCCGCGCTGCGGGACGGTGGCGGCCGCACCGTCGTCGAGGGTGGCGTACGCGGTCGGCGCGGCCACGGCGAGCAGGAGGCCGGCGGTCACCAGAACGGCTCGGCCACGGGTCGGGCCGGGGGTCATGGGGAGTTTCATGCCCCATGACTTACGGGCCCTACTCCTCAAGATCGGGAAGCCGCGCCGGAGCCGGGCAGATCCGTTCGCCGTGCTGGTCGAAGACGAACAGATGGCCGATGTCGACGAGGAGCGGCACCTGCATCCCCTGCCGGAGGTCGATGTCGGGGGTGGTCCGCACGATGAGGTCGCCGGGCAGCCGCCCCTCCGGCGGGACCATCTCCGCGGACGGCTCGGGTTCGGCGTCGGCCGGGTCCTCCAGCACCACCACAGGACCCGCCCGCAGCGCGCCCGCCCGCTCGCGGATCCGCTCCAGGACCGTGCCGCCCTCCCGTCTGCGCCGCCGGACCCGGCGCAGCGGGCGCGGGGACTCCAGCTCGGGTACGACGGCGGGCCGGGAGCCGGTGTTGAAGTGGACGAGCACCTCGTGGCCCTGAAACTCGACATGCTCGACCAGACCGGTGATCAGCACCTCGCCGGGCCGGGCGGAGGCCGGTTTGGCGATCCGCACGGCCTCCGAGCGCAGGCCCACGATGACCTCGCGGCCCTGCTGGACCCGGAGCAACTGATGGTCCAGGGAGAGCGGTTCGGGCAGCCGCAGATACTGCTTGCCGAGGCTGATGGTCATCGCCCCGTCGAGCGGGGCGCGCACGAGGCCGCGCAACAGGTTGATGCGCGGGGTGCCGATGAAGGCGGCGACGAAGACATTGCGGGGCAGGGCGTAGACCTCGCGCGGGGTGCCGACCTGCTGGAGGACCCCACCGCGCAGCACGGCGACCCGGTCGCCGAGCGACATGGCCTCTGCCTGGTCATGGGTGACGTAGACCGTGGTGACGCCCAACTCCCGGGTGAGCTTGGTGATCTCGGCGCGCAGGTGGTTGCGGAGCTTGGCGTCGAGGTTGGACAGCGGCTCGTCCATCAGGAAGGCGGAGGGGTGGCGGGCGATGGCCCGGCCCATGGCGACGCGCTGACGCTCACCGCCGGAGAGCTGGGCGGGCAGCCGGTCGAGCAGGTCCTCGATGCCGAGCATTCGGGCGGTGGCGTCCACGCGCGGGCGCGGGTCCTCGCCGGGCGTCTCGATGCGCAGCGGGAAGCCGATGTTGTCGCGGCTGGTCATGCTCGGATAGAGGGCGAAGTTCTGGAAGACCATCGCCATGTCCCGGCCGGACGGGGGCAGATCGTTGGCCCACTCCCCGTCGAGGCGCAGCTCGCCCTCGTCGATCTCCTCAAGTCCGGCGATCATTCTCAGCACCGTCGACTTGCCGCAGCCCGAGGGGCCGAGCAGGACGAGGAATTCGCCGGGCTCGATGTCCAACGAGAGCCGGTCGACCACGCGAACGCCCTTCGCGTAGCTCTTGCTCACGTCGTGCAGAGAGATGGCGCGTGTCATGAGGGGTGCCCCCGGGGGCTACGTCGGCGGCCTCGGTGCTCCGCGGCTGGATACCCCGTGCGGGTCGTACGGGGCCTGTGGGTCACGGAAGTTAACGGAATGTAGGCGGCCGGGGGAAGAGAACGGGCGGGATCCGGCACCGACGTCCAGCAATTGAGAAAGCGGACGGCCGAATTCAGCGTTGTTCGCCGGGAGTTCGGGCCTTGCGGACCTCGATGAGGTGGGCGAAGACCACCACATTGCCCGAATAGCCGGACCTGCGGTCGTACTTTCCACCACAGGTGATCAGCCGCAGCTCCGGGCGCCCCCGGGGCCCGTACACCTCTCGGTTGGGGAACCGATCCTTCTCGTACGACTTCACCGCGTCGACGGCGTATACGGCGGTACGTCCGTCGTGGCGCCGGACCTCGACCCGCCGCCCGCGCTCCAGCTCGCCGAGCCCCGCGAAGACGGCGGACCCGGTGTCCGTGTCCAGATGCCCCACGGCGACGGCGGTGCCCGGCTCCCCGGGCGAGGGCCCCTCGGCGTACCAGCCGACGAGGTTGGGGTCGTCGTCGGGGGGTGCGGGGAGGCGGCCTTCACGGTCCAGTCGGAGGTCGACGACCGGGGCGTCGACGTCCAGGAAGTCGATGGCGAGGCGGGTGGCGCGGGAGCGCGGGAGGGGGGCGGCTTTTCTGGCGGGCTTGGGGGTGGGCTTGGCGCCGGCCGTCGGCCGGCCGACGGCCCCGAAGGGCTCCGGGCGCCCCCTGAGCCCTTGCGGATCCGTCCCGCGAGGGCGGCCGTCGTACGTCGGCCCGGCGGCGGCCGGGGGGTCCGGCAGGGCAGCCTCGACCACCCTGCCGGACTCCTCGTCCTGTCCCCACCAGAGCCCGCCGGTCACCAACGCCAGAACGGCCAGCCCAGTCCGCGCCAGCCGATAGGCACGCGTCCGATACCAGGGCCGACGCCGACGGAGCGAGGCCGACTGCGCGACCGGCCACGACGGCGCAGCAGACGACCGACTACCTGACGACCCCCTACGCCCCATGCGCCCGCCGACGAACCCGGAACCACACCACCCCGGTAACGGCCGCGAGGCCAACCGCCGCGGCACCCGCCACCGGCCCGAAGGCGTCATCACGCGCGAGTCCGCCCCCACCCGCGGGCGGCCCCCCGTTGGGCCCAGGAGGAGCCGTCGGCTTCGAGATCGGGCAGTCGACCTTGAACACCTTGTGCTTGCCCGCGCCGTGACCCTTGTCGGTCTTCCAGGTGAGCTTGTACTGCCCATCGGGCAGTTCGAGCGGGATGGTCTGAGCCATGCCGTCCGACTCGATGATGACGACGTTGTTGGGGTACTTGGAGTTGGGCAGTTGGGGTCCACCCGGGACCGGCGGCTGGGTCTTGATCGTCCAGGTGACCCTTTCACCCGCGTCGAAGTTGAACGCGGCGAGGTAGAAGTCACAGACCTTGGGCTGGTTGCGCTGGTCGTCGAAGGGTGTCCCCACCTTGTGGATCTTGACGTCCCCGTTGTCACCGCCCGGCTGTGCGAAGGCGGGCGCTCCGGCGGCCGTGGCGGCGAGGGTCAGGGCCGCGAGGGCGGCGGTGCGCGCTCCGGCGCGGCGTGGCAGCGACGTGGTGGGCATGCGGAGCCTCCGAGTCAGATGATTGTCGTACAAATCGCACTCCATCTGACTCTTTGTCACATACGGCTCACGAACCCGGGAAGCCGCGCCCTACGGTCCGTCAGTCATCGCTCTTACGGCCCACGGCCGCCCGCGACCGACGCCGTGCCACCGCGCCCTCCGCGCCCCCGTCCTTCGCCGGGCCCGGAGCCCGCACGGCCACGCCCGCGGAGGCCAGCAGCAGGACCCCGAGCATGACGAACGGCGCCGCCACGCCCGCGACGCCCGCGACCAGGCCGGCCGTTGCGGGCGCCGCGACCTGGCCGAGGCGGTTGCCGGTCAGCCGCAGGGCGAGTGCGGTGGAGCGGGCGTCGTCGGGGGCCGCTTGGACGACCGTCGTCATGGACAGCGGCTGCCCGACGCCGAGGCAGAAGCCGAGCGCGGCGAGCATGACGGCCAGCGCCCACACCGGCACCGGCAGTGCCACCCCGGCGCACAGCACGGCCGCCAGCAGGCAGGTCACGGTCAGCAGGGCGGTGCGGCTCAGCAGCCGCAGCAGCGGGGTGAGCACCAGCCGGCACGCGATGGTGGCCGCCGCGCGCAGGCTCAGCAGCAGACCGATCACCGAGGGCGCGATGCCCCGGTGCTCGCCGACCACCGGGAGGTAGGCGGTGAGGACGTCGGTCGCGGACAGCACGGAGAGGCTGATGAGCATGCCCGCGGGCACGCCCCGGGTGCGCAGGATGCGGTGGACGGGGACGCGGTCGCCTTGTGCGGTACGGGACTTGGGCGTCGTACGACGGTCCTCGATGCGCCACAGTGAGCTGAACGCGACCGCCGCCCCCGCCCCCGCCCCCAGCAGGGCCATCGCGCTGGTGCCCGCCATGTCGTGGCCGCCGATCAGCGCGCCCGCCGCGACCGGGCCGATGAGCTGGCCGAGGGAGGCGCCGATGGTGAAGTGGCCGAAGTTGCGGTCCTGTTCGTGCGGGGCGGACTGGCGGGCGACGAGGGACTGGGCGCCGATGACGAATGAGAGATGACCAAGGCCCATCACTCCGCTCCACAGGGCCATCGTCCACAGGGAGTTCGCGAGGCCGCTCAGTGCGCAGCCGCCGGCGATCAGGACCACTCCGACGGGCAGCAGGGGCGCGCAGCGGCCCTGGTCGGTACGGCGGCCGAGGGGGACCGCGGCGAACAGCGGGAGCAGGGCGTAGACACCGGCGATGACGCCGACCGCCCGCTCGTCGGCGCCCAGCGCGAGGGCCCGGTAGGAGACGGCGGGCCGGGCCATCGACACCGCCCCCTGCGCGAAGCTGAAGGCGACGACGAGGCGGAGCAGCCAGCCGCGGTTCCCACCGGGCGCCATGGTTCAAATCCTCCTGGGAGCAGGTCAGATGATGCCGAAGAGAATGCCCGCCGCGAGGATCACGAGGCAGGTGGCGGCGGCCCACTTGACCACGAACTTCGTGTGGTCGCCGAACTCGACCTTGGCCATGCCGACCAGGACGTAGACGGCGGGGACGAGCGGGCTCGACATGTGCAGCGGCTGGCCGACCAGCGAGGCGCGGGCCATCTCCAGCGGGGAGACGCCGTGCGCGGCACCGGCTTCGGCGAGGACCGGCAGGACGCCGAAGTAGAAGCCGTCGTTGGACATGAAGTAGGTGAGCGGGAGGCTCAGCAGACCGGTGACCAGGGCCATGTGCGGGCCCATGCCCTCGGGGATGACGTCCACCATCCACTTGGCCATGCTGTCGACCATGCCGGTGCCCTGGAGGACGCCGGTGAAGACCGCGGCGGCGAAGACCATGCCGGAGACGTTGAGGACGTTGTCGGCGTGGGCGGCGAGCCGAGCCCGCTGGTCCGGGATGCGCGGGAAGTTGACGGTGAGGGCGAGCGCGGCGCCGAGCAGGAACAGCACCGGGATCGGCAGCCACTCCATGATCATGGCGGTCAGCAGGGAGACCGTGAGCAGCGCGTTGAACCAGTACAGCCTGGGGCGCAGGGTGTCCCGGTTCGGGTCGAGGCCCCGGAAGTCGTCGTCGGTGTCCTCGGCGTCGGTGCCGGAGCCCGCGCCGCCGGTCGACTTGGTCATGGAGACCTTGTCGTCGCCGGAGCCGGAGCCGCCCGCGCCGACCAGGACCGTCTCGGCCTCCTGGGGCTCCAGCACCTCGTCCAGCGTGAGCACGCCGAGCCGCTTGCGCTCGCGCAGGCCGAGCACGTACGAGAGGACGAACACGAAGAGCAGGCCGACCAGGAGCGCCGGGATCATCGGGACGAAGATGTCGCTGGCGTCGAGCTTCAGCGCGGTGGCGGCGCGGGCGGTGGGGCCGCCCCAAGGCAGCGTGTTCATCACGCCGTTGGCCATGGCGGCGACACCGGTCATCACGACAAGGCTCATCTTCAGACGCTTGTACAGCGGGTACATCGCCGAGACCGTGATCATGAAGGTGGTGGAGCCGTCGCCGTCGAGGGAGACGATCGCCGCGAGGACGGCCGTACCGACGACGATGCGCATCGGGTCGGCCTTCGCGAACTTCAGGATCCCGCGCACGATCGGGTCGAAGAGGCCGACGTCGATCATCACACCGAAGTAGACGATCGCGAACATGAGCATCGCCGCGGTGGGGGCGAGGCTGGTGACGCCTTCGATGACGTAGTCACCGAGATGGGCGCCCTTCCCGACGAAGACGCAGAACAGTGCCGGGATCAGCACGAGCGCCGCGATCGGCGACATCTTCTTCATCATGATCAGGACCAGGAAGGTCGCGATCATGGCGAAGCCGAGGATGGTCAGCATGAGTGGATACCTAACGTTCGCCCTTGAACATCCCACCAGGGCCGGCGGTGCGATGACGTTAGGTCGCTTCAAGCCGCGTTAACAAGACGTTGACATGCGAGCAATAAGCGCAAAACTCCAGGTCAGAGCTTTGCTCAGGTCAGCGGGGTGAGGTCGACGGGCACTCCGTTGAGGACCGCGTTGCCGGACAGCGGGTCGAGCAGGCTGCCGTCGAGGAGTTGGTTGACGTTGACTCCGGGGTCCTTGTGCGCATGGCTCATCCGGGTCCCCGGCCGGTCGTGGCCCCAGCCGTGCGGCAGGCTGACGACTCCGGCGCGCACGGCGTCGGTGACCTCCGCGGGCGCGGTGACCTCTCCCCCGGCCCCCTTCAGCCGTACGGCGGCGCCGTCCCGTACGCCGAGGCGTTCGGCGTCGTCGGGGTGGATGTGCAGGGTGCAGCGGTTGGTGCCGCCGGTGAGGGCGGGCACGTTGTGCATCCAGCTGTTGTTGGAGCGGAGATGGCGGCGGCCGACGAGGACCAGCCCGTCGGGCCGCTCCGCGAGGGCCTGCCGCAGTCGCGGCAGATCGGCGGCGATCGGCTCCGGGAGCAGCTCGACCTGTCCGCTCCTGGTCTTGAGCGGCTGCGGCAGCCGGGGCTTGAGGGGCCCGAGGTCGATGCCGTGCGGATGCGCGAGCAGCTGCTCCAGGCTCAGTCCGTCGGGGCGTACGCCGAAGCCGTCGCCGTAGGGGCCGAGGCGGAGCATCATGTCGAGCCGGCGCTCGGGGCCGGTGTCGCCGGAGAGCTGCGCGGCGAGGTCCTGCGGGTCCCGGCCGTGCACCGGGGAGTGCGCCTCCTTGACCGCCTTGCCGAGGGTCTGGCCGATGACCATGTCGTCGACGGCCGACGGGTCGGCGCCGTGCATCCCGGTCGCGGCGAGGATCAGCCGGGCCAGGATCTCGGTCTCCGCCATCCGGCCGGGCTCCAGGGGGACCGCGGGGCGGTTGTAGCGGGCCTGGTTGCGCACGGCGAGGGTGTTGAAGGCGAAGTCGTGGTGGGGGCTCTGGGAGGGCGGGGGCGGGGGCAGGACGACGTGGGCGTGGCGCGAGGTCTCGTTGAGGTACGGGTCGACGCTGACCATGAAGTCCAGGGAGTCCAGCGCCTTGTCGAGCCGGTCGCCGTTGGGGGTGGAGAGCACGGGGTTGGCGGCGATGGAGATGAGCGCCCGGACAGGCTCGCCCTCGTCGGTGGCGGTGTCGATCTCCTCGGCGAGCGCGGAGATCGGCAGCTCGGCCTTGGCCTCGGGGTACCGGCTCACCCGGGAGTGCCAGCGCCCGAGCGTGAAGCCGTGGCTGGGTCCGGCGGGCCGCGGAGTGCGGTCGGTGGCCGCCTGCGGGAACAGGGCGCCGCCGGGGCGGTCGAGATTGCCGGTGAGGATGTTGAGCACATCGACGAGCCAGCTGGCGAGGGTGCCGTGCGGGACGGTGCAGCTGCCGATGCGGGCGTAGACGGCGGCGGTGGGGGCGGCGGCGAGTTCGCGGGCGAGGGTGCGGATGGTGTCGGCGTCGACGTCACAGGCGGCTGCCACGGCGTCGGGTGTGAAGTCGCCGAGCTGCGCCCGGAGTTCGTCGAGCCCGGTGACGTGGGGCGCCAACTCCCCTAGCTTCACGAGGTCTTCCTCGAACAGGACGTGCGCCATCGCCGCCAGCAGCAGCGCGTCGGCGCCGGGGCGGATCGGGATGTGCCGGTCGGCGAGCTTGGCGGTGCGGGTGCGGCGGGGGTCGATGACGGTGAGCGTGCCGCCGCGGGACTTGAGGGCCCTGAGCTTGCCGGGGAAGTCGGGGGCGGTGCACAGACTGCCGTTGGACTCAAGGGGGTTGGCCCCGATGAGGAGGAGATGCCGGGTGTGGTCGAGATCGGGCACCGGGATGGCGTTGGCGTCGCCGAAGAGCAGCCCGCTGGAGACGTGCTTGGGCAT
This sequence comes from Streptomyces davaonensis JCM 4913, assembly GCF_000349325.1. Taxonomy (GTDB): domain Bacteria; phylum Actinomycetota; class Actinomycetes; order Streptomycetales; family Streptomycetaceae; genus Streptomyces; species Streptomyces davaonensis. The sequence goes on along the minus strand of NC_020504.1, from coordinate 7,691,128 downwards.
CTGGTCGACCGTGGAGGCGGAGAAGACGCTGCGGGTGCCGAGGCCGCCGAGCAGCAGCGGCGGGTAGAGGGCGCCGGCCATGGTGTGCACATTGGGGTTCCCGAGGACGACACCGACGGCGTTGGCGCCGTACCGCTCGACGACGGGCCTGATCCCGGCGGCGACGGCGTCGAAGGCCTCCTCCCAGGTGGCCTCCCGCAGCACGCCGTCCTTGCGCACGAGGGGGCCGCGCAGCCGGTCGGGATCCCCGTCGACGGCGCCGAAGGACGCACCCTTGGGACAGATGAACCCCTTGCTGAACACATCCTCCCGATCACCTCGGGCTCCGGTCACCCGGGTCCCTTCGATGGTCAGCGTCAGCCCACAGGTGGCCTCGCACAGGGGGCAGATTCGCAGAGCGGTGCGGGACACGGGTCCTCCCGGGGGCAGCGGTGCCTGTCTCGGGTGAGCATACCGACCGGTATGCATGGAGGCGAGGGGTCAGAGCCGATCGAAGAGGATCGGGCCGTTGCGGGTGCCGACGATCAGGTCGCCGGTGGGAGTGGTGGTGAGGGCGGTGCAGGGGGAGGGGAGGTCGAGGGTGCAGCGGACGATGCCGTCGCGGGTGCCGAGTACGGCCAGGGCGGAGTCGTCGGCCACCGCGTAGGTCTCGGCGCCGGGGAGCAGGGTGGCGTGCCGGGCGAGAAGCGGCATCTTGTATTCCTGCGTGATGGGCGGTTCGGGCGCGGGAGTCCGGCGGTTCCACCGGTGGCGGACGGGGGGTCGTTCACCCGTCGCCGTGAACCGGGCGTGCAGGGCCTGCCAGGGCACCACCGTTGCTCCGAGTCTGCCGACCAACAGCAGCTCCGCGCCGCCCGGCGCGTCGAGAGCGAACACCTTCATCAATGACTCATGACGTAGCCATACGGCCGTCCAGCGCCGGGTAGTCGTGTCCAGCACCCGTACGACGCGGCCTGCGGCCTGTGACAGGACCAGGAGACGACCATCGCAGCGCACCGCGTGCAGCTCGGGCTTCTCGGTCCGACCGTCACCGGGGGCCGAGCACGGCTGGTCGGGGAGCGGCCCTCGGTCGATGTCGTGGACGCAGAGCCATCTGTCCCCGTCTGGATACAGGAAGCGAGGAACGTCCGCGTCCCACAACGCGAGAGAAAGCAGCGACTGCGCACCAGTGCCGTCCGGCAACGCGGCCAGCCGCGCCCCGCGGTGGTAGTGGGGTACGGGGGTGACCAGCGGACTGCCCGCCGAGGTGAACGGGGCGCCGGTGCCGAAGTCCCAGCACTCCAGCAAGCCGTTCTCGGCGCGGGCGAACAGCGTGGGGCGGATGTCCCCGCCGGGCGAGCGCCGGGCCACGGAGACCAGTTGTTCCACCGCGCTGTCACCGGTGGGCCGCAGCCTGCGGATCAGCTCGCCCCGCTCCCCGTCCCGTACCTGCACCGAGCCGTCCGCCGCACCCACGACGACCGCGAAAGAGCCGTTGTACGGTACCGCCGCGACCGCGGACACGGGCCGCACCGCGTCCAGCGCCTCCACCACCCGTCGGCCCTCGGCCGTCTCCCGCAGCGACCAGACCTGTCCGCCCTCGTCCCCGCACAGCAGGCCGTCGTCGTCCGCGTGCAGACAGGCAGCGGTCCGGGGCATGTGGCGCTCCCAGCCGTCGTCGTAGCAGACCAGGCGGGCATCGGCGCCGAACCCGACGAGTCCCGCCGGGGTGTACGCCAGCGCCCCCACGGCGCCCCGGTGCGCGGGCCGGGACGGTCCCAGGGGCCGACAGGTCGGCAGCGACCATGCGCGCACCGACCCGTCGAGCCCGCCGACCGCCAGCCGTCCGGTGCCGTCGGGTGCGAGGGCGAGGGCCGAGGTCCACAGTGGTGACTCGGGGAGCGGGCCGTACACGAACATGCGGCCCGCGCCGACGTCCCAGCAGACGATCCGGCCCGAGTCGGTACCGGCCACGACCACGTCCCGCCCCCGGACGCGCCCGGTGGCCAGTGCGGTGACGATGTCGGCGACGGTGAACTCCTGCTCGCCGACCGGCAGTCCGTCGCGCAGGAGGAGGATCCGCACACCTCCCCCGTGCTCACCTGTGACGACGAAATCACGGCCGTCTGAGGTGCGGCCGATGGTCGCGCAACTGATCAGCGGCACCTCCCAGGGACCGGGTTCGAGGACCCGGCTCCGCCACAGCTCGTGCCGCCTGGTGAGGTCCCAGCAGCGGATCTGGTTGTCCTCCCCCACGCTGACGAGGGCCGGGACGCCCGACGGTCCGTGGATCTCGCCCAGGGCGAGGACGCGGCCCTCGTGCGCGGTGACCCGGACCGAGTCCGCCGCGTGCACCGTGGGCCACCATCGCAGGATCCCGTCCGAGCCACCGACACAGACCGTGCCGCCCGCCCGGCACACCGCGCCGGCCGAGTGCCGCTGGACCTGCCCGCCCACTCGCTCCCCGGTCACCAGGTCGTACAGCTGGAGTCCGCGGGTGTCGCCCTGGACGGAGACGCAGGCGATCGCTTCCAGGTCGAAGAGGGTCATCCGGACATCGGGGCCCGCGTCGACACGCTGCGGCAGTCCGATCGGGCGTCCGCTGTCCAGGTCGATGCGGTGCAACTGCCCGTCGGCCGTCACCACGGCGACGATCCACTGCCGACCGACTCGGCGCACGCCGAGTGAGGCGACGGTGAACCCGGCGGCCAGGAGGGTGCGGACAGGAGCGCCCGTGGTGAGGGAGGACAGCCGGACGGTGTCGTCGGCTCCCGCGGTGACCAGCAGTTGGCCCATGGGGTGCCCGGTGACCAGGTCGATGTGGGTCACGCGGCCCTCGTGGGCTGTGGTGACCTCGTCCGTCGAGGTCCGGGTGGTGATGTCGTACAAGGCGACACGGCCGTCCGCCTGTCCCAGCAGCAGTGACATCCAGGGCAGTCCGGCAGGCGCGGCACATGCGGTGATACGGGTTCCCGGCCCTTGTGGGGCGATGGGGGCCGGCTCCTCCGCTGTCAGCCGGCCTCTCCGCTCCGCCCACTCCTCGATCTCCCAGCTATACAGCGAGCGGCGTTGTCTGCGGGTGAGTGGCGGATAGTGCGCGTTCCAGCCGAGTCGGTGGACCAGGACGTGTCCGCCACGGAACCGCAGAGCCGCCGCGCCGGGGCTGATTGTGCCGTCCCCGAGCAGCACTATCTGCTCCGGCGCGTCCGGCACACGGCGCTCCGGTTCGGAGTCGAAGTCCGGACTCGGCGGCAGTACCCACGTCTCAGGGCCGACTGTCGACCACACGTGCAGCAGGCGACCATGATGTGCCGTCCGCAGGCTGCCCTTGTCCACCACCAGAATGGGTTCGGTCGACAAGGTCGCTGCACAGCCGGGCGTTTGGGGCGGTGCGGTAAGGGTCCCTGTGATCCATGTGACAGCATGCTGCCAACTGAACCGTCTGACGCTTCCATCGACCAGATCGAACCAGGTCATTCCGCGCGGCGACGCCAGATCGACGAAGTGCGGACCGTCGAACCCGGACGGCACCACGATCCCCCCGCCCACCCCGATCGTCATCCCCGGATACTGGCGCGCCCCCTCCTCCGGATTCCAGGCCGCCCACCGCGCCCGCCACGGCAGGGCCCCCTCCCCCACGTCACAGGAGTCCGCCAGCCCTCGCGCCTTCCGGCACACCGCGTGCAGTCGCAGCATGGCCCGCGCCTCAGGATCCGCGCCCCGTCCCTCCCACTCCCGCAGCGCCCCTTCCAGGTCCCGCACCGCCTGTCCCGCCCGACGCCCCTCCGCCGTACGCAACCCCGGCAGTGCGGCGAGCAGTTGGCCCGGCTCGGAGCCAAGCACGAACCACGCCTCCTGGACCAGCGGATCGAGCACCCCGCCCTCCCCGGCGTGCAGCGCCAAGTACCGCCACACGTAAGGGTGTTCCACCTCCCGCAGAGACCCGGTCACCCGCCTCTGAACCAGTTCCGCGTCCCGCCCCTCCCGCAAGTACTCGATCAGCGCCCGGTGATACACCCGGTACACCGACCCCCCGTCCTCCACGCTCTCCACGACGTACGACCCCGCCGCCTCCCGCAGCCACACGATGTCGTCGTCGCTGTAGGGGTGGCCGGTGATCGCTGCGGCGAGGCGGGGCCAGATGCCTGCCCAGGGGAGTCCGGCGCCCTGGGCGTAGGCGAGAGGGAGGAGGAGGTCGCGGGCTCGGGCAGCCTCGGGGCCGAGGCGTTGGGCGAGGTCGCGTTCCATCGCCTCGCCGGGCAGACGCGGGAGTTCGTCGCGCCACTGACGGTCGGACGGGTCCGGCGGTGACGGCTCGCGCGCGATCGTGCGTGCCGTGATCCGGGCAACCAGGAAGGAGCGGCCCGCCGCCTCGGCGACGGCTTCGGCGATCGCGTCCAGCAGGGTGGGGTCGGTGCCGGACAGGGCGGAGTCGGGTGGACACAGCAGCTTGCGGGCATAAGCGCGGACCGCGTCCGGGTCCCCGTAGCGCTCCGAGTCGAGGTCGATGCGTGGGGCGGTCGTGGGGAGGCGGCGTGCGACATGGGGGCGGGCGCCGACCAACAGGCGGAGCGGCAGGCGGCGTTCGGGGTCGGTGAGGGGGGTGAGGAGTTCGTCCACCACCTCGTGCGGGGCCAGTGCCTCGTCCAGGGAGTCGATCAGGACGACCAAGGGTGTACTTCGCGTCTGGAGATGCGCCGTCAGCGCGCCCAGGGACTCCGCCGCGCAGCCCGCCGCCGCCGACAGGGCGTCCAGGAGCTGGCGGGTGGAGAGGTGACTGGCGTTGATGCGTTCGTCCACCGTGCCGGGCGCAGGGAGTTCGGTGGGCAGGCCCGCGCGCGGTACCGACGCGGTGCGGGCGGGGTCGGTCAGGACCGCGACCAGGCCGAGCAGGGAGGACTTCCCCGAGCCGGGGTCCCCCGTCACCACGCACAGGCGTTCCTCCGCGCGCCCCGGCGCCAGCCACCGCGTCACGTCGGCGATCGCCACATGGCGTCCGGTGAAGTTCCAGACGTCCTCCGTCGGTACGTCCGTCCCCCGGGCACGCGGGAGGAAGAAGGCGCGCATGTCCTGGTCCCGGGCGCCCCTCTCCCGTGCGCCCAGCGCCACGATGCGGTCGATCTCCTCAAGGCGCAGTCCGTCGGCGTCGGGGATGTGGCGCGGGTTGGGGAGGAACGCGGGGATGTCGCCCGTGGCGTGCGTCAGGGACCACACCGGGCGCTGGGCGCGCGGGACTTCGGGGTCGGCGCGGATCGCGGCCATGACGTGTTCGAGGCTGATGTGGGCGGGGGCGTGGCCCGCCGTCGCCTGGCGGCGTACCGCACGGTCGAAGGCCGCGGAGAGGGCGCCCGTGAAGCTCTCCTCCTTGCGGCGGGACGAGGAGATCAGGACCAGGCCCGTGCTGCCGTGCTCGGTGACCGGCTCCCGGAAGCGGCGGGCCTCCAGCGCGGTGCGCAGGGCCGAGTCGGCGCCCTCCTCGGCATAGCAGGCGTCGATCAGCACCAGGAGCCGCTCGATCTCGGTGTCCTCCCAGAGGTGGGCGACCAGGTCCTCGGTGGGCAGGGCGGTGCCTCGTAAGTCGCGGGCGTCGCTGTCGTGCAGCAACAGGTAGTGGCGGCCGCTGTGTTCGGCCGTCACTCCGTGGGTGGCGAGGTAGAGCACCACGTGGTCGTCCGGTCTGCGGTCGGGGGCCTTGGCGAGGTCCCGCAGCGCATCCGTCAGTTGTTCCCGTGTCGGGTTCAGGCCGACCTTGGCTGCCCGGGCGTAGCCCAGCTCCCCCAGGAACAGCTCCTCCATCCGCCTTACGTCGTCCACGAGTTCGGGGCGTTCCGCCTCGGGGTGCGCCGTTACGTCCGTCACGGCGGTGGCGATCAGGAAGCGGCGCCCGCCGCTCGGCTCAGTCGAGACCGCATCCATCGGTCACCGCCCGGCCCGCCTGCGGGGTGCTGAGGTAGCGGGTCGCGTCGTGGGCGGCGCTGCCGTTGTGGACGACGTGGCACTCCACCCGGTCGCCGAACAGCGGGCGCAGGTCCTTCACCAGGGCCACCACATCGCCCTCGTCCGCGATGTTCGTCCACGCGCCGACCCCGCCGGGCCAGGCGCCGGGCTCGGGCAGGCGGTCGTGGACGAGGTTGCGGATGCCGAGTGGTGAGCCCAGGGTCAGCAAGGCGCGCACCGGCCACTCGGGGTGGGCGCACAGCGCCTCGTAGGCGACGACGCTGCCGAGTGAGTGGCCGACGATGACCCGGGTGCGGTCGGTCACGGTGGCACTGACGCGCTGCTGTACGGCGGCCCTCACTGCGGGGTCGCACAGGTAGGCGCGGACCTGCTTGAGGTCGAGGACCAGGCCGCGCAGGGCGATCCCGGCGAAGAAGCGGGAGCGGCTGAGGGCGTTGAGGGCGCGCTGGACGCCGGCGGGGGTGCGGGTCAGGGTCCGGGCGTCGGGGGGCAGGACCGCCTCGTCCTGGCGGGCTGCCTCGGCCCACAAGGCCAGCAGGAGGTCGGTCTCGAAGCCCTCTTCGACGTCGGCCGCGGTGAGGGGAGGGTCCTGGACTGCGAGGGTGCGGCCGGGCGGGCGGAACAGGTCGCCGTAGAAGACGCAGCGCATGTCGTCCGCGGGGAGTTCGGCCGAAGTGCCGGCGCGCAGCAGGCCGTCCGCCAGCGCGGGGTGCCATGTCTTGTGCAACTGCCGTTCCCCGGCGTACTGCTGGCCGACCCCGTGAATGCAGACCACCCGAGCCATGGCGTCCCCCGATCAGCGCCCCAAGGGTCTGGTCACTTTAGCAACGGGCCGCCGTCCGGGCCCCGTTCAGTCCAGGACGCGTGCGAGATAGGCGCGCAGCAGTTCACGCGCCTCCTCGATGATGCGTTCGTCGCCCTCCGGGGAGACGCGGAAGGCGAGGTGGACCAGGGTGTCGGCGGTCTCCACGGCGACGAGGAAGACGCGGCGGAGGTCTTCGTCGGGGGTGCGGCCCACGTAGGTGGACAGGAGTTCGGTGAGGCGGTCCGCCACGCGGTGGTTGGGCTCGGCGCGGCGGGCGCCGACGGGTATCTGGTTGCCGAAGTCGACCAGGGAGAATCCGGGCGCGGTCCGCTTCATCAGCAGGTACTCGTCGAGTACGGCGTCCATGGCGGTGCGCCAGTCGCGGACGTCGTCGGCCGCCAGGCGCTCGGTGACGCGCTCGGCGTACCGCTCGAGGTTGCGCTGGGCCAGGGCGTCGGCCATCTGGCGCTTGTTGCCGAAGAAGCGGTAGACCGAGCCGATCGGGACACCGGCGCGCTGGGCGACCGCGCGGGTGCTCAGGGCGTCGTAGCCGACCTCGTCGAGGAGGTCGGCGCAGGCGTCGAGGATCCTGGTGAGCCGTTCGGCACTGCGCCGCTGTACGGGCGCGCGGCGGAGCGAGGTCGCGTGGGGCACGGGCTTCATGATGCCTTTCCGGCGCGGTCCGGTGAACCTTGCCCTCCATTACGGACTCGGGTGGCCCCTGCACTCATCGTCGGGTCGGCCGCGGACGCCGTGAGGTCGGTCGTGCTCTCGATCGGTTCGCCGTCCGCGGCCCACACCGTGCCGTCGTCGGCGTACAGCCGGGCGGTGAGGTGGTGCGTACCGCGCGGGACGAGCTCGGCGGAGAGGCGGTACCGGTCGGTGCGCAGCCGGGCGATCAGCCGGCCGTCGACATAGAGGTGCGCCAGGCCCCGTCCGGCCACCGGCGTCTCCTTGGTACCGGCGGGCGAGAAGCGGAAGCCTCGGAGGGTGAGCCGGACGTCCCAGCTGTCGTCGGAGTTGGGCTCCACCTCGACGCCGACCTCGGGCGCCTGGTCCCTGTCCACCTCGCGGTAGAGGCGGCCCTCCTCGTCGGAGTCGTCGAGCAGCTCGCCGACCGGCGAGGGCGACACCCCGCCGTTCTTCCCGTCCTGTGTGCCACTGGTGCCGCAGCCCGCGGATCCGGTCAGCAGCAGGACACAGACCGCGAGCGCGGCAAGCGGCCCCCGCGTCCACGACATGCCCTGGAGCCTAGAACACAGGTCCGACACTCGGATCCCCCTGGAGTCGGGTTCAGGTCGTCCGCAGTGATGAGGAGCAGCGATGAGGACGGAGGTACCTCTTGCGTCCACCGAGGCGGAATCCTACGGTGATACATAGGATTCCGGACGAGCGAGGGAGCGATCATGAGCGGGGACGCGCGGAAGACCGCGGAGGGGCTGTCGTACCTCCTCGGTTTCGGCAACGAGCACACCTCCGAGGCGGTGCCCGGCGCCCTTCCGGAGGGCCGCAACTCACCGCAGCGCGCACCCCTCGGGCTCTACGCCGAGCAGCTCAGCGGATCGGCGTTCACCGAGCCGCGGTCCCACAACCGCCGCTCCTGGCTGTACCGCATCCGCCCCTCGGCGGCCCACCCCGCCTTCACCCGCATGGACAACGGCGCCCTGCGCACCGCGCCCTTCACCGAGTCGGTGCCCGACCCGAACCGGCTGCGCTGGAACCCCCTGCCCGACCCCGCCACCGGCACCGACTTCCTCGCGGGCCTGTGGACCCTCGGCGGCAACGGCGACGCGACCCAGCGCGCGGGCATGGCCGTCCACCTCTACAGCGCCAACACCTCCATGGACCGCGTCTTCAGCGACGCCGACGGCGAACTGCTGATCGTCCCGGAGCGGGGCGGGCTGTTGCTGCGCACCGAGTTCGGGCTGCTGCACGCCGAGCCCGGACACGTCGCGCTGATCCCGCGCGGGGTGCGCTTCCGGGTGGAGCTGCTGGACGCGACCGCCCGCGGCTACGTCTGCGAGAACTACGGCGCCCCCTTCCAGCTCCCCGACCTCGGCCCGATCGGCGCCAACGGCCTCGCCAACGCGCGGGACTTCCAGGCACCGGTCGCCGCGTACGAGGACGTCGAGGGCCCGGTGGAGGTCGTCAACAAGTACTGCGGCAACCTCTGGCGGGCGACGTACGGCCACTCCCCGCTCGACGTGGTCGCCTGGCACGGCAACCATGTGCCGTACGTGTACGACCTGCGCCGCTTCAACGTCATCGGGACGATCTCGTACGACCATCCCGACCCGTCGATCTTCACGGTGCTCACCTCCCCGTCGGACACCCCGGGGCTCGCCGGGGTCGACTTCGTGGTCTTCGCGCCGCGCTGGCTGGTGGGCGAGGACACCTTCCGGCCGCCGTACTTCCACCGGAACGTGATGAGCGAGTACATGGGCCTGATCGAGGGCGCCTACGACGCGAAGGCGGAGGGCTTCGTGCCGGGCGGCGGCTCGCTGCACAACATGATGTCGGCGCACGGCCCGGACCGGGAGACGTTCGACAGGGCGAGCGCCGCGGAGCTGCGGCCGCAGAAGATCGACGACGGGCTCGCGTTCATGTTCGAGACGCGCTGGCCGGTGACGCTGACCCCGCACGCGGCGGGGGCGGACCACCTCCAGCACGGCTACGACGACGTGTGGCAGGGCCTCGAACGCCACTTCCGCCCCTTGCACTGATCAACTCCTGCCGGTACGGATGGCCCCGTGACCTCCTTCGCCCCGGACTCCATCGTCCTCAACCGCAAGCTGCCGCTCTGGTACCAGGTCTCGCAGTCGCTGCGGGCCTCGATACTCGGCCGCCGCCCCCAGGACCCGCTGCGCCTGCCCACCGAGGAGCAGCTGGCCGGGCACTACGGCGTGAGTGTGCTGACCATGCGGCAGGCGCTGAAGGAGCTGGAGGACGAGGGGCTGATCACCCGCCACCGGCGCCGGGGCACGTTCATCGAGCCGCATGTGCAGCGCGGGGCGCCGGTGCGGCTGCTGGGCTCGGTGGACGCGATCGTGGCCCAGCAGTCGGGGATGGCGGCCCGGATGCTGGACCACGGGAAGGGGCCGGTGCCGGCGGAACTCGTGGAGTACTTCCCGGATCTGGACGAGGTGGCCACGTATCACCGGCTGCGCAGCGACGAGAAGACGGGCGAGCCGACCAACCACGCCCGAAACTTCATCCGGCCCGAACTCGCCGAGCGGGTCGATCTGGCGGACCTCGCGCGATGGCCGATGACGAAGGTGCTGCGGGACGTCGTGGGGGCGGACATCAGCCGGATCACGGACACGGTGGAGGCGAGGCTGGCGGATCCGGAGACGGCTCGGCTGCTCGAAGTGCCGCTGCTGAGCCCGATCCTGCACTACACGGGCGTTACGTACGATTCGGACGGACGTGTGCTGGATGTGGCTGTCATCCACTACCGGGGCGACCGTTTCTCCTTCACGGTGACCCTGGAAGCCAACTAGGCACCGTGTCATCACCACCCCGTACCATGCCCACCGTGACGCACGACGACGCTCCGCTGCTCGCGGACCTCATGCCGTGGTCCGTCGCACCGGTCCGGGTGGGCCGGGGATGGCCGACGGGGCCCGACGCGGGCTGTCTGAAGGCGCGCTGGGACGCCTTGATGAAGGCCGAGGGGCCCGACCGGGAGGCCCTGCTGGAGCCCAGCCGCTCGCGGACGCTGTACTCGGCGGTGGGTCAACTGCCGGGGCGGACCGGCGGTACGGAGAAGCTGGTCCGTGCCTCGGGGCCGTGCCCGGAGCCGGTGCGGGTGCTGTACGCGCCCTTCGACGAGCAGTGGCTGATCCCGGACCACCGCCTCATCGACTCGGCGCGTCCCGAGCTGTGGCGGGTGGCCGACGCGCAGCAGACGTTCGTGGTCGAGACGCCCGGCAAGCTGATCGCGACTTCCCTTCTCCCGCTCCTGCGTCCGGGGCGCGTCCGCCCCCTCTACCGTCGCCCCGGTGGCAATGAACCGAACCTCGCCCCGGGCTTGTCGGACCACCTGGCGAGCCGCCTCGGACTGACCCCTGACCCGGCCGACCTCCTCGCCTGGACGCTGGCGACGGCCCGCCCGGACCTCACGGTCCCGCTCACCGCGGACGCCGGACTCTGGTCGAGGGGCGTGGAATTGGGCCACCGCCTGCTCTGGCTGATGCGCCGCGACGGAGACCGCCCCAAACTTCCGGGCGGTCGCCGTCCGTACGTCCGCGCCCCGCTCCCCGGCCGCCCACTGACGCTTCTTTACGACGCCGAGGAGGAGACCCTGCACCTGGACGAGGGTCGCGTCTCCCCGGTGCCGCCGGCGGCCTGGGAGTACGAGGTGGACGGCGTCCGGGTCCTGGAGCAGTGGTTCGCGGCACGTACGGCGGAGACGGCGGAGCCGGGCACCCTGGCGGCGGTCCGCCCGCCGACCTGGCCGCAGACCTGGACCTCCGAACTCCTCGAACTGATCACCGTATTGGCACTGCTGGCCGAACTGCGCCCACAGCAGGAGGAGTTGACGTTCACCGCGCCGATCACGGCAACGGAGCTGCACAGGGCGGGAGTTCTCCCGGTACCGGACGCGGCCCGCCGACCGGCGTCGGTCCTGGACCACCACGAAGAGGGCCCGGAGGGTCAGTTCGCGCTGATCTGACCGCGGCCTACTGGGGCGCGAAGCTTTCCAGCAGCCGGCGCAGCATCCGGTCGAAGGCCGCCTCCGGATCGTCCACCGGGGCCACGCCCTGCGCGAACAGCGCGGCCAGGTGCGGATACGCGCCCGTCGCCACCTGGCTCACCATGTACGCCCCGCGCACGGCCTGCTCCCGCTCCGCCGACCACGGCTCGGAGCGGGTCCGCTCGGCCACCGCCTGCTCATTGGCGACGAAGGTCATCACCGAGCCGTTGACCATCCCGAACAGCTCCAGCTTGGTGCCCGGCGGCACATCGAGCCCCTCCAGGGCGGCCAGGGTCCAGTCGAGGACGCGCAGGGCGTTCGGGCTGATGCTGTAGACGGAGGACATCACCCGGATCACCCAGGGATGCCGCCGCATGATGCCGCGGGCCTGGTGGGCAAGGTCCATCAGGTCGGCACGCCAGTCACCGGCGGGGGCGCGGGACAGGTCGTACTCGCCGCTGACCAGGTCGACCATCAGCTCGTACAGGTCGACCTTGCGGGGCACGTAGTTGTACAGCGACATCGTGCCGCAGCCGATCTCGGCCGCCACCCGCCGCATCGAGACCGCGTCCAGGCCGTCCGCGTCGGCGACCCGCACCGCCGCCGCCGCGATGTCGCCACGGGTGTACGCGGGCCTGGGGCCCCGCCCCGTCCGCTCGGGGCGCGCCCAGATCACCTCGGGTTCGCCGCTCCGGCCCGCCATGGATCATCACCTCGCCCACCATCGTAGTTACGTACACCGTACGTAGTGCGCTATGGTCGGCCGCATGACTACTACGTACGCTGTACTTAGTGAAGGTCTGGAGAAGCGCTTCGGCGATGTCCATGCGGTGCGCGGGCTGGATCTGGCCGTGCCCGAGGGCTCCGTCTGCGGGATCCTCGGCCCCAACGGCGCGGGCAAGACGACGGCGGTCCGGCTGCTCACCACGCTGCTGCGCCCGGACGCCGGTTCGGCCCGGGTCGCCGGTCACGACCTGAGGCGGGAGGCGGCGGCGATACGTCGCAGGATCGGCGTCACCGGGCAGTCCACCTCGGTCGACGGCGATCTCACCGGCCGCCAGAACCTCCAGCTGTTCGCCCGGCTGCACCGGCTCCGGGACCCGGCCGCACGCAGCACCGAACTGCTGGACCGCTTCGGCCTGACCGAGGCCGCCGACCGGCCGGCGTCCACCTGGTCCGGCGGTATGCGGCGCCGTCTCGATCTGGCCGCGAGCCTGGTCCGGCGCCCCGAGATCCTGTTCCTGGACGAGCCCACGACGGGTCTCGACCCCGCGAGCCGCAACCAGATCCGGGACGCCGTACGCGCGCTCACGGCCGAGGGCACGACCGTGCTGCTGACCACGCAGTATCTGGAGGAGGCCGATCAACTCGCCGACGACATCGCCCTGGTGGACCGGGGCCGGGTCGCGCACACCGGGTCCCCGCGGGAGCTCAAGGCGCTGATCGGGTCCCAGGCCGAGGTGGTCGTCGCCCATGCCGACGCCCTCAGCGGGGCGGCGGCCGTGCTCGATCAGCTCACCGGCGCGCGGCCGACGTTCGACCACGACCGGCTGGCGGTGGCCGCCGTCACGCGGGACAGCACGCTCACCCTCCCCCGTCTGGTGCGCGAACTCGACGCCGCCGGGGTGCCGTTGCTCGACGCGAGCCTGCGGCCGCCGACCCTCGACGACGTCTTCCTCAGGCTTACGGCGAACACCTTCGACGAAGACCTCGACGACAAGGAGCGCGCGGCATGAGCACGCTGGCGTACGACGGCACGGCGCTGATGGGACGCCAGCTCAGGCGGATCCGGAACAGTCCGGGGTTGCTGATCCTGACCCAGACCACGCCGATCACCATGCTGCTGTTCTTCGGGTACGTCTTCGGCAGCGCGGTCGCCATGCCGGGCGAGGAGTACCGCACCTTCCTGGTGCCGGGCCTGCTCGCGGCGACGGCGGCCGGCGGGATCATGACGGGGATGTTCCAGGCGGCCCAGGACACCCACCGGGGCGTGACGGACCGGCTGCGCACCCTGCCGGTGAGCCGGGCCGCCGTACCGCTCGGGCAGGCGATGGCCGACCTGGTCGTCACGCTCGTGGGCCTGGTGCCGTTCCTGCTGGTCGGGGTGGCGGTGGGCTGGCGGTTCGAGGGGTCGGCGCCGGACGCCGTCGCCGCGCTCGGGCTGTTCCTGCTGTTCCGGTTCGCGTGCACCTGGGTCGGGATCCTGCTGGGCCTGGCCAGCCGGAGCGAGGAGGCGGCCGGACAGCTCGGCAGCGCCACCATCGTCCTGCCGCTGCTGTCCAGCGCGTACATCCCCACGGAGAACCTGGCGGGCTGGCTGCGCACCGTCGCCGAGTGGAACCCGATCAGCGCGGTCACCACGGCCTTGCGGGACCTCTCCGGCAACGCTCCCGTGCCGGCCGACGCAGCCTGGCCGATGGCTCATCCCGTCGCCGGGTCGCTGGCCTGGAGCGCCGCGCTGATCGCGATCGCCGCGCCGCAGGCCGTACGGCGCTACACCCGTGGCCAGGGCTGAGACACCCGTGGCCAAGGCTGACCCTCACGGGGCATGATCGCCCGCATGGAATCGCAGCCGCTGCCGCTCACCGGTATCACCGTCGTCGCCGTCGAACAGGCCGTCGCCGCTCCCTTCGCCACCCGGCAGCTCGCCGATCTCGGCGCCCGGGTGATCAAGGTCGAGCGGATCGACGGCGGCGACTTCGCGCGCGGCTACGACACCGCCGCCGCGGGACTCGCCTCGCACTTCGTGTGGTGCAACCGCGGCAAGGAGTCCATCGCCCTGGACCTGAAGGACCCGCGCGGCCTGGACGTCGTACGGCGGCTCGTCGGTGAGGCGGACGTCTTCGTGCAGAACCTCGCGCAGGGGGCGGCGGCGCGGCTGGGCCTGGACGCGGCGACGCTGTGCGCGGCGCACCCGCGGCTGATCGCCGTGGACATCTCCGGGTACGGCGCCGGCGGCCCGTACGCGGACAAGCGGGCGTACGACATGCTCGTGCAGTGCGAGGCCGGTCTGGTGTCGGTGACCGGGACGCCGGAGCAGCCGGTGAAGGCCGGGATCCCGGCGGCCGACATCGCGGCGGCCATGTACGCCTTCTCGGGGGTGCTGGCTGCGCTGGTGCGCCGGGGCGTGACCGGGCGGGGCGGGCCGGTCGAGGTGTCGATGCTGGAGTCGCTGGCGGAGTGGATGGGGCATCCGCTGCATCACGCGATGCACGGAGGCACTCCCCCGGCGCGGACCGGGCTCGCACACTCCGTGATCGCGCCGTACGACGCCTATCCGACGGCGGACGGCGGGCGGGTGCTGCTGTCGGTGCAGAACGACCGGGAATGGCGGCGGCTGGCCGAACGGGTGCTTCAGCGGCCGGAGTTGGGCTCGGATCCGGCGTATGCGACGAACGCGGCGCGGGTGGCGAACCGGGAGCGCACGGACGAGTTCGTGGCGAAGGCGCTGGGCGCGCTCGACGCCGACGAGGCGCTCGCGCGGCTTGAGGGCGCGGGGATCGCCTGTGCGCGCTTGAGGGACCTGTACGAGGTGGCGGACCATCCGCAGCTGGCGGCCCGGGAGCGGTGGCGGGAGGTGGGGTCGCCGGTGGGGCCGTTGAAGGCGCTGCTGCCGCCCATCACGCTGCCGGGCGGGGAGACGGCAAGGATGGGGGACGTGCCCGCGCTCGGGGAGCACACCGAGACGCTGCTGCGAGCCGTGGGGATGACGGTAGACGAGATCGCAGCGCTGCGCCGGGACGGCGTGGCCGCCTGAGCGCGGGCCTCCTCGGGGTTGCCGGTGAAGCTCAGCGCCCGCCGAACAGCGAACGGCGCAGTCGGCGCAGCGGTGCGAAGAGCGAGACCCGACGGACTCGCGCACCCCTGCCACTGCGGTCGCGCGCGGT
Source organism: Streptomyces davaonensis JCM 4913 (assembly GCF_000349325.1). Lineage (GTDB taxonomy): Bacteria > Actinomycetota > Actinomycetes > Streptomycetales > Streptomycetaceae > Streptomyces > Streptomyces davaonensis. The sequence continues at coordinate 7,675,803 of NC_020504.1, read as the reverse complement.
GTCACGCGCGGTCAGCTCACGCATCAGCAAGGTCGCCTCGGCCGTCTTCTGCTGCGGCACGGCGGGACCCGCCAGCACCGAGAGATGGCGGTCGAGGCGCGAACTGGTCGCGCTGCTCCCGCAGGTGATCGCAGGGACCCTCGCCCTGCTGCGCACTGTTATCTGTTCCATGTCACTCCCCACCCGTACGAGTCCACCCGGCCCGGGCAGGGTAACCCTATCGCCCCCTTGGGGCACTCGTGTATCGCGGTCACAGGATTCACCTTCCCCGTAAGGGTGTTGACGACCCGTCGTTGATTACTCTCCGAATCCGACCGATTTCAGGGCGAGTTGGACCACCGGCTGGGTGGTGGGCTGGGGCGAGCCGCCGTCCGGCTCGACGGTTACAGCCAGTGACGTGGCGGAGGTGTCCAGACCGGACGCGACCAAGGGCGTGTCGCCGTCGAAGAGCCCGAGGGAGCGCGGTTGTGCGCCGGGGCGCATGAGCCACAACTGGTGCACACCGTTGCCCGGGGGGTCGTCGTATCCCGCGAGGGTGACGACCGCACGCCCCTCCGATGCGGAAGCGATCACTCCGATACTTCGGCCCTCGGCGTCCTGTCCGGTGCTCGCACGCGCGTCGGGAGCGCCGAGAACGTGGGCGATCTCACGCGCCTGCGCCCGCTCCGCGTCCAGCTTCTCCTGCGTGTCGTTCGCCTGCACGGCGAACAGGGAGGCGACCACGAGCGCCGCGGCGGCGGTCGCGGTGGCGAAGGGCACGAACAGCGGCCGCCGCTCCCGCACCCGGGGCGGCGGCTCGGCCCCCCACACATGCCTCGGCAACTGCGGCTCCCGAGCCACCCGCACCCCGTCCTGCGGAGTGGCCCGTACGGCGGCCAGGACCCGTTCGCGCATCGCGGCCGGCGGCGGGGCCGAGGTGGACCAGGCCAGCCGGACCGCGTCCTCGGACAGGGTCCGCACCTCGGCGGCACAGCGCTCGCACTTGCGCAGGTGCTTCTCGAAGCGGTCCCGCTCGGCGGGCTCCAGGGCGTCGAGGGCGTAGGGCGCGGCGAGGGAGTGGAGGTCCCCTCGGCGGAAGAGGCTCATGCGGCACCTCCCAGGCACTCGCGCAGCCGGGTCAGACCGTCCCGCATCCGGGTCTTCACCGTGCCCAGCGGCAGGGAGAGCCGCTCGGCGACCTCACGGTAGGTGTACCCCTCGTAATAGGCGAGGGTCACCGACTGGCGCTGGAGCGCGGTGAGCCGGTCCAGGCAGCGGCGCACCCACTCGCGCTCCAGGCCCGCCTCGACCTCCTCGGTCACCTGGTCGAAGGCGGGGTGATGGGCCCGGCGCGCCTCCCGCTGCTCGCGTTCACCGGCCGCGCGTGCGCTGCGCACCCGGTCCACGGCCCTCCTGTGGGCGAGGGTGAGGATCCACGACAGGGCGCTCCCCCGGCCGGGGTCGAACCGCCCCGCGGACCGCCATGTCTCCAGCAGCACCTCCTGCGCAACCTCCTCCGACTGGGCGGGGTCGCGCACGACCCTTCGCACCAGTCCGAACACCGGTCCGGACACGATCCCGTACAACTCCTCGAATGCCTTCTGGTCCCCACCAGCCACGAGCACCAGTAGCTCGTCCGCCTCCAACTCGTCTCCCCCTCCCGCGAGACCGCATCTGGGCCGTCCCGTCCCACGAGGTATTCGCAACGCACCCACCTCCGGATGGGGTTACGGATCAGAAGGCCGAAAACGCGGGTCGGCGGGGCGCGAAACAAATTTTCAGGTTCGACCAATCCGCCCCGCACCCTGCTCCGAATCCCGGTGCGTCAGGCAAGTTGAACCGAGGACGGACGGCATGACACCTATCTCCAGGAGCGGCCCGGGACGCAAGGGCGTCGCGACCCTCATCTGTGGTGCGCTGGCCGCCGGGGGGCTCGCAGCCGCCGGCGTGACCGCGCTGGAACCGGGGGCGGCCTCCGCCTCCAGCCACCGGGAGGCCCCGTTGATCTCGGGGACCCCGCAGTACGACAACACGGACGTGTACGCGTTCGTCAGTCCGGACAAGCCGGACACGACGACGATCGTCGCGAACTGGATCCCCTTCGAGGAGCCGGCCGGCGGACCGAACTTCTTCCCGTTCGCCGAGGACGCGCAGTACGACATCCACATCGACAACAACGGTGACGCGCAGGGCGAGCTGCTGTACCGCTTCACCTTCAAGACGCACACGAAGAACAAGAAGACGTTCCTGTACAACACCGGGCCCGTCGAGAGCCTCGACGATCCCGACCTGAACGTGACGCAGACCTACGACATCGATCTGCTGAAGCTGAAGAACCAGCACCTGGTGGCGAAGACGAAGATCGCCAACGATGTGCCGGTGGCGCCGTCGAACGTCGGCAAGGCCTCCATGCCGGACTACGCCAAGCTGCGCTCGCAGGCCGTGCACCAACTCGCGGGCGGCTCCTCCTCGTTCGCGGGGCAGGCCGACGACCCGTTCTTCCTCGATCTGCGGGTCTTCGATCTGCTGTACGGCGGGAACCTCAGCGAGGTCGGGAACGACACGCTCAAGGGCTACAACGTCAACTCCATCGCGCTCCAGGTGCCCACGCACATGATCACGGAGTCGGCGGAGCAGCCGATCGTGGGGATCTGGTCGACGACCCAGCGCAAGAACGCGCAGGGGCAGTTCGCCCAGGTCTCGCGCCTGGGCATGCCGCTCGTGAACGAGGTCGTCAACCCGATCAAGGACAAGGACAAGTTCAACGCGAGCGCGCCCTGGAACGACGGGCAGTTCCTGAAGAACGTCACCAACCCCGAGCTGCCGAAGCTCATCGAGGCGATCTACAAGATCCCGGCGCCGAAGGAGCCGCGCAACGACCTCGTCGACGTCTTCCTCAAGGGCGTGGAGGGGCTCAACCAGCCGCCGCACGTACGTCCGGCGGAGGAGCTGCGACTCAACACGTCCATCAAGCCGGCCGCCGAGCCGAAGCGGCTGGGTGTGCTGGACGGGGACAACGCCGGGTTCCCCAACGGGCGGCGGCTGAGCGATGACGTTCTCGATGCCGCGCTTCAGGTGGTCGAGGGCGAACTGGTGGGCGCCAAGAACGACTTGGGCGACGCGGTCGACAAGAACGACAAGGACTTCGAGAAGGCGTTCCCGTACGTCGCGCTGCCGACGGAGGGGTCTCGGGGGCCGCTGGCAAAGGGTACTTCCGGTGGGAACGACGTGCGGAACCAGCTCGGGGACGCGTTGTCGCCGGCGGGATCCGAGGGTTCGTCCGAAGACACCACGCTGATCGCGGCTTCTGCCGGCGCGGGGGCTCTGGGTGTCCTGTTGATCGGGGCCGGGCTGCTCTGGTGGCGGCGGATGCGGGAGCGGGCGTACTAGGCGCTCCGCTGGGGTGCGGGGATTGTTTGGGCGCGGCTCGTGTGTGGCTGGTCGCGCCCACGCGGCGGAGCCGCACATAGATGCAGCCCCGCGCCCCTGACCGGAACCTTCTCACCGTTTCTTCGTATGTGATCTAGGAGAGGGCAATGAAATCGCGCGCCCAGCTTGGGTTGTGTGCCGGGTTGTTGGCTGTTGCGCTCACCGGTGGGGCCATTGCCCTCGGGGGTGGGACGGATGTTCCTGAGCAGAGTGTCTCGGCCGTGTCGCCGGTGGCGCTCAGGTCCGGCGACGTCAAGGCACTCGAGGCCCATCTGCGGGAGCAGCCGCGGGACTTCAGTGGCTGGGCGACGCTGGGGCTCGCGTATGTGGAGCAGGCGCGCACGAGCGGCGACGCCTCCCGGTATCCGCAGGCCGAGCGGGCGTTGAAGCGGTCTCTGTCGCTGGAGGCCGGCAATGATCAGGCCCTCGCCGGACAGGCCGCCCTGGCCGCCGCCCGGCACGACTTCCCGGATGCCCTGGCCTACGCGGAACGGGCGCTGAAGGCCAATCCCTTCAGCGAGCGGGCGCTGGCCAGCCGGGTCGACGCGCTGGTGGAGCTCGGGCGGTACGACGAGGCCGCCGAGGCCGCCGACCTGGCCGACGAACGGCGGCCGGGGGTGCCGGTGTTCACGCGGTACGCGTACGTGCGCGAGCTGCGGGGCGATGTGAAGACCGCGCGGCGCGTGCTGGAGCAGGCCCTCTCCTCCGCCGCCTCGCCCCCGGACGTGGCGTACGTGGCCACCCAGCTCGGCCAACTCGCCTGGAGCCAGGGCGACTGCGAGGAGGCGCTGCTGCACTACGCGCGGGCGCTCGCCGCGGACGACGCCTATCTGCCCGCGCTGGAGGGCCGGGCCCGGGCGCAGGCGGCCACCGGGGATCGGAAGGCGGCCGTGAAGGGCATGGAGGCCGTCGTCGCGCGGTCCCCGCTCCCGGGGCCGCTGGTCGTGCTCGGTGAGCTGTACGAGGCCGACGGCGACCGGGAACGGGCCGATGACCAGTACGCCTTGGTCGACGCCTGGACCGCGCTGGCCCGTGCCAACGGCGTCAACGCCGACCTCGACACCGCGCTCGCGGCGGCCGATCACGGCGACGCGAAGGCGGCGCTGCGCGCGGCCCGCGCCGAGTGGGACCGCCGCCGTACCGTCCACACCGCGGACGCCCTGGCCTGGGCCCTGCACGCGAACGGCCGCGACCAGGAGGCCCTGCCCTACGCCCGCCGGGCCACGGCCACCGGCTACCGCAACGCCACCTTCCTGTACCACCGCGGCATGATCGAGTTCGGGGCCGGCGAGAAGGGGGACGCCCGCGAGCACCTGTCAGCCGCCCTGCGCCTGAATCCCGGCTTCTCTCCCCTCGGCGCCCGCGAGGCCCGCGGCGCCCTGAAGGACCTGGAGGCGGGCGAGTGACCCCCCGTCGTCTCATCGCCTCCGGTGCGGCCGTGTTCGCGGCCGTCGGCGCGCTCGTGCTCGTCCCCTCCTCGGTCGCGAGCGCGCATCCCCTCGGCAACTTCACCGTCAACCGGTACGACGGGCTCGTCGTCGCGTCGGGCACGCTGCGTGTGGACCACGTGGAGGATCTCGCCGAGATCCCGGCTACGCAGGCGAAGCCGGACATCGAGCGGCTGGGGCTGGAGCAATGGGCCGGGCGGCGGTGCGCGAGTGCCGCCCGGGACAGCGAACTCACCGTGGAGGGCCGGAGTGTCGCCCTCACCGTCAAAAGCAGTCACGCGCGCGTGCGGCCCGGGCAGGCCGGGCTCGACACCCTGCGGGTGGAGTGTGCGCTGAGGGCTCCGCTGCCTGACAGTGAGACTCTGACGCTCGATTTTCGGGCCGCCGGTGCGGAGTCCGGGCCCGGCTGGCGGGAGGTCACCGCGCGCGGCGACCGGATGACGCTCGCCGAGTCCGACGTACCGAAGGAGTCGCTGTCCGGTGAACTGACCACGTACCCGGAGGAGTTGCTCTCCTCCCCTGCCGACACCGCGTCCGCCTCCCTGACCGTGCGGCCCGGCGGGCCCGCGCTGGTCGAGGAGGAGCGCGACGCGCCCGCCGCCTCGGTCCTGCCGCGCGGCGCCGACCGCTGGACCCGGGCCCTGGACTCCCTGGTCGCCCGCAACGACCTCACCGTCGGTTTCGCCGCCCTCGCCCTGTTCATCGCGATCGGCCTGGGCGCACTGCACGCCGTCGCCCCGGGGCACGGCAAGACGCTCATGGCGGCGGTGGCCACGGCCCGCGGCGGCCGCGCCCGGATGAAGGACGTCCTCCCGCTCGCCGCCTCGGTCACGGTCACCCACACCCTGGGCGTGGTCGCCCTGGGCCTGCTGGTCACCGCCGGCTCGGCCGCCGCGCCGTCCGTCATCACCTGGCTGGGCATCGCCAGCGGCGCCCTGGTCATGGCCGCGGGCGCGACCCTCGTACGACGGGCCTGGCATCAGCGCGGCCACCACCACCCGCACTCCCCGGCGCCGGAACGCACGCCCACGCCCGTCCTGGTCGGCGCGCACACCCACGGGCACGGGCACGGCCACGACCACAGCCATGGACACGAGCACAGCCATGATCACGAGCACGATCACGAGCGCCCCAAGGAACACACGCACACCCACACCCACGGCGGCACCACTCACACCCACGCCACCGCCCCCACCATCCGCGGCACGATCCTGCTCGGCTTCGCCGGCGGCCTCGTGCCCAGCCCCTCCGCCGTCGTCGTCCTGGTCGGCGCCGCCGCGCTCGGGCACGCCTGGTTCGGGCTGCTGCTCGTCGTGGCCTACGGGGTCGGGCTCGCCCTCACCCTGACCGCCGCCGGGTACGCCGTCGTACGGCTCGGTGCCGGGGCGAGCCGGTGGGTGGAGCGGCGTCCGAGCTGGGCCGTTCATCCCGTGGCGGGCCTGATCCGCCGTACCGCACCGCTGGTGTCCGCGTTGGTCGTCGTCGCTCTTGGGGCCGGATTGGTGCTCAAGGGGGCGGCATCAGCACTCGGTTGAGCTACTTTGTGAGGAAAAGGAGATTTCGCGCGCATGCGAATGGGGGCGCCCGTGTCCGACGCGACGGGCAGTGAACGAGTGATCGCGGGCCGCTACCGTCTCCTGTCCCCGCTCGGCGAGGGCGGCATGGGGACGGTCTGGCGCGCCCGGGACGAGGTGCTGAACCGTGAGGTCGCCGTCAAGGAGGTGCGTGCCCCGCACGGTCTTCCGGCCTCCGAGGTGGAGCGGATGTACGCCCGCCTGGAGCGCGAGGCGTGGGCGGCGGCGCGGGTGTCGAACCACAATGTGGTGACGGTCTACGACGTGGCCACGCAGGACGGCCGCCCGTGGATCGTGATGGAGCTGGTGCGCGGCATCTCGCTCGCCGAACTTCTGGACGCCGAGGGCCCGTTGTCGCCCCAGCGCGCGGCACACATCGGTGCCGAGGTGCTGTCGGCGCTGCGGGCGGCGCACGAGGCCGGGGTGCTGCACCGGGACGTGAAGCCGGCCAACGTGCTGCTGGCGAACGACGGCCGGGTGGTGCTCACCGACTTCGGGATCGCCATGGTCGAGGGGAGTTCCGCGCTCACCATGACCGGCGAGGTGATCGGCTCGCCCGAGTTCCTCGCCCCGGAGCGGGCCCTGGGCCGCACGCCCGGCCCCGAGTCCGACCTGTGGTCGCTCGGCGTGCTGCTCTACGCGGCCGTGGAGGGCAACTCCCCGTTCCGCCAGGACACCCCGCTCAGCACCCTGCGCGCGATCGTCGACGAGGAGCTGCCGCCGCCGCTCCGGGCCGGTCCGCTCGCCCCGGTGATCGAGGGGCTGCTGCGCAAGGACCCCGCCGACCGGCTCCCGGCGGCGCAGGCCGAGCAGGACCTGCGGCTCGTCGGCGCCGGAGGCACGCCCCGCGCGGGGGCGGTCCGGTCGACACCGTTCGCCCCGACGATCGCGACACACCAGCCGCCGCCACCGACCCCGCCGATGCCCACGCCGTACCCCAGCACTCAGGCCACCACACCCAGCCCCACCACGCCGGACCGCCCCGACCGCAACCGCCGGGCCGCCGTCGTCCTGGTCGCGGGCCTGGCCGCACTGGCGCTGGCGCTGGGCGGTCTGACGTACGCGCTGCTGAACCGGGACGACAACGGCAACGACGGGGCCGGCGACGGCACGACCAGTCAGCCGGAGACTCAGACGACGCCGTCCGAGACCGAGGACGACGACACCGCGGAGCCGACGCCGAGCGAGACTCCCACGGAATCCACCCCGCCACCGCAGTCCGTGCAGGTGACCCTGGCCGGCTCGAACACGGAGTACGAGGGCGCCTGTCCGCCGCCGCAGGAGGAGGCCCCGGCGTTCACGGCGACGTTCACGGTGGGGCAGCTGCCCGCCGAGGTCAGCTATCGCTGGGTGTCGCGGGACGGCGATGTCATGGACTCCGGGTGGAAGACTCTGTCGTTCCCCGAGGGCGGCTCCCGCACCAAGCAGGACCGGGCGTTCGTGACGACGAACGACGACAGCGGGTCCTTCGAGAACGAGATCAGCGTGGAGGTCCGGGACCCGGTGGAGACGACCTCCAACTCGGTGGCCTTCTCGGTCACCTGTGAGACGGAGACCCCGACGGACGGGGTCTCCCCTTCGCCTTCAGCGAGTTACTGAGCGGCTCGCGAGGAACCGCTGAAGGATCAGGCCGCGCCGTTCAGGACCGGAAGATAGCCGCCGGACTGTCCGGCCGCGGTCGGGTGGTACGACTCACCGATGTTGAGCCAGTTGACGCTGTGCAGCCAGGAGCTGCCGGAGCAGATCTCGTGGCCGGTGAAGGTGGGGCGGACGTCGCCGAAGGTGAACGAGTGCGCGGCGGCACGGTTCGCGACGGCGGCGTTCAGGTAGTCGGAGGCGTCGTTGATGGCCTTGCGCTTGGTCTCGGACAGGCCGAGGCAGGACTGGCCGAGCTTGTAGAAGCGCGGGTAGCCGATGACGACGACATGGGCGTTGGGTGCCTTGGTGCGGATCGCCGAGTAGACGTTGTTCAGTTGCCCGGGCAGCGTCGAGTCGACGTATGCCTTGGCGGTGTTGATCCGGGAGATGCAGGAGCTGTCGGACTGGAGCACACAGGTCGTCATGACGTCGGCGAACCCTGCGTCATTGCCGCCGATGCTGATGGAGACCAGCGCGGTGGAGGAGTTGAGCGAGCCCATCTGGTTGTTCAGAACATCACCCGTTCGGGCGCCCGAACAGGCGGCGAAGGCGAACGACGAGGGTGAGTTGGCGGCCGCCCAGAGGTAGGGGTGGGCCTTCGTGCTGCGCTTGCAGTCGCCGCTGGAGCTGATGTAGCTGCCGGCGCCGACGCCCGAGGCGTAGGAGTCGCCGAGCGCCACATAGGGCCCGGTGGCGGCCTGTGCCGAGCCGGCGCCCGCGAGTACGGCGCCGACGGCGAGGAGGAGCGAGCTGACGTAAGCGGCAATTCGGGAACGTCTCATGGAACCTCCCTTTAGCAGGATCTCTGCCACAACTGTCGTATCAGCTACGCGTGTTGACAGGAAGTGTTCATGTCAAGATTTTCAATCATGAATCGACCGGGACACCATGGGTTCACCATGGGTTTGATTGCGTGCCCATGACAGATTCATTGACAGCCTGTCAACTCCCTTGTTCTACGCACGTAGACCGCCGAGTCTTGATCCACCCCACAGACGCGCCCCCACCCAGATGCGCGTCGCCCATGAGGAGGACTCCCTCGAATGGCACAACTGCGTAGCAACAAGCTCCGGCTCGCCGCGATAACCGGCCTGGCGACCGCAGCCCTCGTCGGCGGACTCACGTCCCTGCCCGCCCAGGCCGCACCGGCCGAGGGCAAGGTCCTGGCCGCCGACTCCCCCACAGCGATCAAGGACAGCTACATCGTCACGCTGAAGAAGGGCGCCGGCTTCAAGGCGTCCTCCAGCGAGGGCAAGGACCTGATCAAGGAGTACGGCGGCACGGTCAGGAAGACCTTCGGCAAGGTCCTCAACGGCTACGCGGCCACCCTCTCCGCGGCCGAGGCCAGGAGACTCGCCGCCGACCCGTCGGTGGCCTCCGTCGAGCAGAACCAGCGCGTCCGGCTCGCCGACACCACCCAGTCCAACGCCCCTTGGGGCCTGGACCGCATCGACCAGACCTCGCTGCCGCTGTCCGGCACCTACACCTACCCGGACACGGCGGGCAGCGGGGTGACGGTCTACGTCATCGACACCGGCGTCCGGATCACCCACTCGCAGATCAGCGGCCGTGCCTCCTACGGCTATGACGCGGTCGACGGCGACACCACCGCCTCCGACGGCAACGGCCACGGCACCCATGTGGCCACCACGGTCGCGGGTTCCACCTACGGCGTCGCCAAGAAGGCGAAGATCGTGGCGGTCCGGGTGCTGGACAACAACGGCTCCGGCACCACGGCAGGCGTGATCGCGGGCATCGACTGGGTGACCAACAACCACTCCGGTCCCTCGGTCGCCAACCTCTCGCTCGGCGGCGGCGCCTCCACCACCCTGGACACAGCGGTCCGCAACTCCATCACCAGCGGCGTGACCTACGCCGTCGCGGCGGGCAACAGCAACGCCAACGCCTCCTCGTACTCCCCGGCCCGGGTCACCCAGGCCATCACCGTCGGCGCCACCACCAGCACCGACGCCAGGGCAAGCTACTCCAACTACGGCTCGGTCCTGGACATCTTCGCGCCCGGCTCCTCCATCACGGCCGGGTGGCACACCAGCGACACCGCGACCAACACCATCTCCGGTACGTCGATGGCGACCCCGCACGTCGCTGGCGCCGCGGCGGTCTACCTCGCGAACCACACCTCGTCCACCCCGGCCCAGGTCGCCTCGGCCCTAACCGGCGGCGCGACCACGGGCAAGGTCACCAGCGCGGGCACCGGCTCCCCGAACCGGCTCCTGAAGCTCGTTCCGTAACACCTGAACCACCGTTCAACACCTGAACCACCTGTTCCCCGGAGGTGCCCCACTCGCCTCCGGGGAACAGGCCTGTCCGCGCCCTCGCCGTCTTGACGGCCCCCGCGCGGCTGCGCCACATTGAAGCCCGGCATCCGGCGCTTCGGGGGGCAAAGTCGCCAATGCAGACGTTCAGGCTCAAGACATCATCAACGGACGGCGCCCAGCGCGTGCGACCAGGACCGGGGGGACCTGGCGCCACTGCTGGCGGGCGCCGCGACGGCCGTGGGGGCGGCCGGCGCGCTGCTCGCGTTCGCCGACAGTGACTCGCCGCTGCGCGGCCCGCTCACGCTGTTCTTCCTGCTCGCGGCACCGGCCGCGGCCATCGCCGCCGCCCTGCGCGGGCTCGAACCCTTCGGCCGGACCATCGCCGCACTGGCGGGCGCGGTCGTCGTCAACATGCTGGTGGCCCAGGGGATGCTGGCCGTGCACCGGTGGTCCGCCGAGGGCGGCATCGTCGCCGTGACCGCGATCAGCTCCCTTCTGCTCCTGCTCGTGTCGGTACGGCGGCTGCGCGGCCGTACGGAAAGAAGGCGGACTCCCTGACGTGGACATCAGCGTGTACCGTCCCGGCGAGCTGACCGCCGCCGACCGGACGGCATGGACGGCGATGCAGTCCAAGGCCCATCTGCACGGCTCGCCCGAGCTGGCGAACCCTTTCCTGTCCCCCGAGTTCGCGCTCGCGGTCGGCCGGTGCCGGCCCGGGGTGCGGATCGCGGTCGTCAGGGAGTCCGGCGAGCCCGCCGCGTTCTTCCCGTACCAGCGCACCGCGGCCGGTGTCGGCCGGGCCGTCGGGCTCGGGGTCTCCGACGCCCAGGGTCTGGTGCACCGGCCCGGGTTCGGCTGGGACGCCCGGGAGCTGCTGCGGGCCTGCGGGCTCGCGGTGTGGGAGTTCGACCATCTCGTCGAGGGGCAGTCCGCCTTCGCGGCGGAGGCCACCGGCACGTACCCCTCCCCGGTCATGGACGTGGACCAGGGGTACGAGGTGTATCTCGGCCAACTCCGGGAGCGCTCCCCCAAGTTCACCAGGACCACGCTCGCCAAGGAGCGCAAGCTGGGCCGCGACCACCCGGGCGTGCGGTATGTGCACGACGAGCGGGACCCGGCCGCCCTGCGCACCCTGATGGAGTGGAAGTCGGCGCAGTACCGCAGGACGGGGCGCAGCGATCGCTTCGCGCACGACTGGATCATTCGGCTGGTGGAGCAGCTCTTCCACACCCGGACCGAGTCGTTCGCCGGGGTCCTGTCGGTGCTGTACGCCGGCGACAAGCCGATCGCCGCGCACTTCGGGCTGCGTACCGAACGGGTGCTGGCCTGCTGGTTCCCGGCGTACGACCCGGCGTTCTCGAAGTACTCCCCCGGTCTGGTGCTGCATCTGCGGATGGCCGAGGCGGCCGCCGCCGACGGCATCGCCTATCTGGACCTCGGCCGGGGCCAGAAGGAATACAAGGACTCCCTGAAATCACGCGAGGTCAGCGTGGCCGAGGGGTGGGTGACCCGGCGTCATCCGGTGGCGTTCGGGCATCGGGCACGACGTGCCCCGGTGCGGGCCCTGCGCAATGTCGTGGTGTCCCGGCCGGAGCTGTTCGAGCCCGCGGACCGGCTGCTCAAGCGCATGGGCAAGATCCGGTCAGGTCGGAAGTAACGGATAAACCAACAAAAACGTGAGGCCTGGTTCCAGGTCTTGCCATACGGACGCAATCGTCAATACCGTCATACATCTCACCCGCATCGGACCACCACTTACGCGGACCAGGGGAGGGCTCAGGGCCGCGGTGGCACCCGGCGCGGGGCGCGGTAGGGGGGTGCCGCACTCGGTCGGCGTACGTGGAGGTACGCAGGGCCGGGGCGTGCCGCGCAATCGGCTGTCGCCTTGGCGGGAGCCGGTGAGTTATGCCAGTGAATAACCCCCCTTTCGAACCGGACACACAGCCGGGCCGCCCCAGGGGCGGGCGGTCCACCGGACGAGAGGGACCAGACTCATGAGCTCAGTTCTGCGCCCGGCGGCCACGGGCGACAAGTACCGCACGGCCGGGGCGTACCGGCCCGTCTCCTCGCATCTGGCGATAGCGCCGCCGGTGAGCGTCGTCATCCCGGCCATGAACGAGGCGGAGAATCTTCCGTACGTCTTCAAGACACTGCCCGACTGGATCCACGAAGTGGTGCTGGTCGACGGCAACTCCACGGACAACACCGTCGAAGTGGCCCGCGAGCTGTGGCCCGAGGTCAAGGTCGTGGAGCAGCGCGGCAAGGGCAAGGGGGATGCCCTGATCACCGGGTTCGAGGCGTGCTCCGGCGACATCATCGTGATGGTCGACGCGGACGGCTCGGCCGACGGGCAGGAGATCGTCAGCTATGTCTCGGCGCTGGTCTCCGGCGCCGACTTCGCCAAGGGGTCGCGCTTCGCCAACGGCGGCGGCACCGACGACATGACGTTCATCCGCAAGCTCGGCAACTGGGCGCTGTGCACGATCGTGAACCGCAAGTTCGGCGCCCGCTACACGGACCTGTGCTACGGCTACAACGCCTTCTGGCGGCACTGCCTGGACAAGATCGACCTCGACTGCACGGGCTTCGAGGTGGAGACCCTGATGAACATCCGGGTGGTCAAGGCGGGTCTGAAGGTGCAGGAGATACCCAGCCACGAGTACCTCCGGATCCACGGCACCAGCAATCTGCGCGCCGTGCGGGACGGGTTCCGGGTGCTCAACGTGATCCTGAAGGAACGCTCCAACCGGCGGGAACTGCGCCGCCGGGCCGAGCACTCCCCGATGCTCGACTCGGTCCGGGGAGAGGTGTCTTGAGCGGTCCCGACATCTCCGTCGTGATCTGCGTCTACACCGAGGACCGCTGGGAGGACATCCTCGCGGCGGTCGCCTCGGTGCGGGCGCAGTCCCGCCCGGCCCTGGAGACGCTGCTGGTCGTCGACCACAACGACCTGCTCCGGGAGCGCCTGGCCAAGGAGTACAAGGAGGCCGGGGACGTCCGGGTGCTCGCCAACGCGGGCCCCCGCGGACTGTCCGCCGGCCGCAACACCGGTATCGCCGCCTCCTACGGCGAGGTGATCGCCTTCCTCGACGACGACGCCGTGGCCGAGCGGGACTGGCTGCGGTGGTTCACCGAGGGCTACGCCGACCCGCGGGTGATGGCGGTCGGCGGGCGCACCGAGCCGATCTGGGCCTCGGGCCGCCGTCCGGCCTGGTTCCCGGAGGAGTTCGACTGGGTGGTCGGCTGCACCTACCGCGGCCTGCCGCCGGGCCGGGTCCGGGTGCGCAACGTCCTCGGCGGCAACGCCTCCTTCCGGCGTACGGCGTTCGACGCGGCAGGCGGCTTCGCCACCGGCATCGGCCGCGACGGCGACCGGCTGCCCCTGGGCTGCGAGGAGACGGAGCTGTGCATCCGCCTCACCCGGGCCAGGCCCGACGCGCTGCTGCTGATCGACGACCGTGCGGTGATCCATCACCGGGTGCCCGAGGCGCGCGAGCACTTCGGGTACTTCCGCACGCGCGCCTACGCCGAGGGCCTGTCCAAGGCGCTGGTGGCCCGAAGTGTCGGCGCGGACAAGGGACTTGAGTCGGAGCGCCGGTACACCACCCGGGTGCTCCCGGCCGGGGTGGCCCGCGGGCTGCGGGACGCGGTGCTGGCCCGGCCCGGCGGCGCGGGCCGCGCGGGCGCGATCGTCGCCGGGGTGCTCACCGCGGCCGGTGGGTATGTGATCGGGAGCGTGCGGGCACGCAGGGGCGGCGCCACGTATTCGGTGGCGGCGATCGAGGGGGCGGAGGATGACTGACCGGGGCGGGCCGATCGAGGGGGGCGGGCCGGTCGACGCCGCCGTGCCGATCCTCATGTACCACGCGGTGTCGTCCGAACCCAGCGACGCCACCCGCGGGTTGTCGGTGTCGCCGGAGGCGTTCGCCGAGCAGATGGCGGTCATCGCCGAGCTGGGCCTCAGCCCGGTCGGCACGGCCGATCTGGCCGCATGCTGGCGGCACGGGCGCCCGCTGCCCGCGCGGCCGGTGCTGGTGACCTTCGACGACGGGTACGAGGGCGTGCACCGGCACGCCCTGCCCGTGCTCGCCAAGCACGGTTTCCCGGCCACCCTCTTCGTCACCACCGGCTGGCTGCGCGGCCCGTACGACACCGGCGGCGCCCTGGACACCATGCTGGACTGGGACCAGGTGCGCGAACTCGCCGCGGCCGGAGTGGAGATCGGCGGCCACAGCCACACCCACCCGCAGCTCGACCAGCTCCCGGACGACGCGCTGCGCCGGGAACTGATCCTGTGCAAGGAGATCGTCTCGGACCAGCTCGGCACCGTCCCCGCCTCGTTCGCCTACCCGTACGGCTACTCCAGCCGCCGGGTCCGCGAAACGGTCCGCGAAACGGGGTACGCCCAGGCGCTCGCCGTCGGAAACGGCCTCGCCCGCCGCCGCCAGGGCCCGTACGCGCTGCGCCGGGTCACCGTGCGCCGCAGCACCGGCGCCGAGGAGTTCCAGCGGCTGGTCGAGGGCCGCGCGATCACCCGTACGTTCGCCCGGGACCTCGCCCTGACCAAGGGCTACGCCATGGTCCGCAGAGCCCGACAGGTACGCCGGAAGGCCAGCCGAACCCGTGTCTGACACGACGACCACGACCGAGGCCGCGCAGCCCGCCGCTCAGGCGCCCGAGCAGTCGGGGCGCGGCAGCCAGCTGTTCCGCAACGCCTACGCCCTGATGCTCAACACCGGTATCTCCGCGGTGCTCGGTCTGGGTTTCTGGCTGGCCGCGGCCCGCTACTACTCCGAGTCGGCCGTCGGCCAGGGCTCCGCCGCCATCGCCGCGATGAAGTTCCTCGCGGGGCTGACCGCGGTGGCCCTGACCGGCGCGCTGGCGCGGTTCATCCCGATCGCGGGACGCGCCACCGGGCGGCTGATCTTCCGTACGTACGCGGGCAGTTCGGTGATCGTGGCGCTGGCGGCGGGGGCGTTCCTGCTAACGCTGGACGTGTGGGGGCCGTCGTACCGCTTCCTGGACACGCCGGTCGCCGGGATCGGTTTCGTGGTGGCCGTCGTCGCGTGGAATCTGCTGACGCTCCAGGACGGGGTGCTGACCGGGCTGCGCAGCGCGCTGTGGGTGCCGGTCGGCAACACCGCGTTCTCGGCGGTCAAACTGGGCCTGCTGGTGGCGTTCGCGGCGGCGGTCCCGACGACCGGGGTGTTCGTCTCCTGGGTCGCGGCCATCGCGATCTCGGTGCTGCCGCTGGGCTGGCTGGTGTTCCGGCGACTTGTGCCACGGCATGTGAAGTCGACCGCGGAGCACGCGAAGCCGCCGTCCCTGAAGGAGATCGGCAAGTTCCTCGCCGGCGACTACACCGGCTCGCTGTTCTCGCTCGCCGTGGTCTATCTGATCCCCGTGATCGTGGCCGCGCAGGTCAGCTCCGAGGACAACGCCTACTTCTACATCACCGCCACCATCGGCGGCACGGTCAACCTCCTCGCCATCAACATGGGCGCCTCGCTCACCGTGGAGGGCTCGCACGACCCGGGCCGGCTCGCCGCCAACACCCGGGCCGCGCTGAAGCGGATGGCGCGGATCATGATCCCGGTCGCGGCGGTCCTGTTCTTCGGGGCGCCGTGGATCCTCGGCGTGTTCGGCGCGGGCTACGCGGAAGCGGCCACCCCGCTGCTGCGCTGGTTCGCGGTCGGCGGGCTGCTGCGGGTCGTGATGGAGACCTACTTCGCGGTGCTGCGGGCGCAGAGCCGCACCGCCGGACTGGCCTGGCTCCAGGGCCTGTTGTGCGCGCTGGTGCTGGGGCTGACCCTGGCGCTGCTGCCCCGGATGGGACTGACCGGCGCGGGCGTCGCCGAGATCGTCTCGCTGGCGGTGATCGTGGCGATCGCCGCGCCCAAGCTGTACCGCACGGTGCTGACCGCGCCGTCCGAGATCCCCGCGGGTG